>CAYMIY010000120.1:0-1527 GCA_964390735.1 uncultured Gammaproteobacteria bacterium | reverse complement strand
CTCCACGTTTTCATTTGTATAATATTATAGGTTAATGCTACAGATGAGAATTATACCACAAAAAATGCTCCATTGGAAGCGCAGATTAGGCTGATTTTGGTTGCTATTATGCCGCGTGCAACGTAGCTGAGTCCAGACTTTGAAGGTGGAGTCCGTGAGTAGTTTTTTCCCAGTAATGAGGGGCAAAAATAACCTGATAAAGGGCTCTCCAGGAAGCATAACTCATCATAAGCCAATAAAATGGCACCACAAATGCATATTTTATAAGATCCCATTGATGTCGGTTAGCTGCACCTATCATATAATAGTAAAAATACAGGAAGTTACCGAATATAAGTGACACGACGCCAAGATAGAAGATAGGTGTAAGATACAGTGTTTCGATGAATGGACCTACAACAGGTCGGAAAGCGAAATATGAGAATGTCATGATCCAGAGGAATGGATTGATCCACATAGAGAGTACTTTTCCTCCTACTATAAGCTGGAATGTAAGTAAATGTGGATTTGACCAGTCTGTGATGAATTCATGAGGTCGGCGCATATGAACAAGATATGTCTGAATATAGCCTTTAATCCATCGTGTGCGCTGTGGGAACCAGCCAAAGAAGCTACTATTTGCTTCTTCGAGCGTAACAGAGTCAAGAACCATGGTCTTATATCCATATTTAAATAGTCGAATACCCAGATCGCAGTCTTCAGTTACGTTAAACGGATCCCAGCCCTGTAAAAGCGTGAGATTTTCACGACGGAAATGGTTTGAAGTGCCTCCAAGTGGCATCGGTGCGCCGATTGAATGGAGCCCAGTGAGAACCAGATCAAACCATAGTGTGTATTCTAGAGTGAACAGACGGGTGAGAAGATTTTGGTGAACATTATAGAAATTAAGCTTTGCCTGGAGACAGACAACGTGTTCACTTTTCACACGATCGAAGGCTACCACTGCTTTTTTAAGCTGCATAGGCTCAGGAATGTCTTCTGCATCATAAATGACTATATAATCACCTTTAGACTGTAATAGCGCGTAATTACAGGCTTTTGGCTTTGTTTTAGGCTGATGATCAGGAGTGACAAGCACTTCAAAATAAGAAGGAAGTGACATTTTCTTTATTTCTTCCTGTGTTTTCTTATCATCTTCTTCGAGAACTATAAGCACCTGAAGTTTATCCTTTGGGTAGTCCAGAGCTTCTATAGCCTTTGTAAACTGTGGAACTACTTCCCATTCTTTATACAATGGACACATAATTGTGTACATAGGCCAGTTTCGTGCTTTTTCGAGATCTTTAGTCTCTACTTTAATAGATGGATCGTAGTGAAGTGAATTTATGATCAGCATCAAATTAAACAGCAGATCTGTAAAGTAGAGGAGAGTCAAAATAGTTATAAATCCAATAATACCTATTTTCCAGTTGATAAGAAAAATAACTGTAATAACGGCGATGATTACTGAAATAGTTGCAACCTGTCTGGTCGTGATAGTACGAATAGCACTGTTTCGCGGATGGAGTGTTGTATAGGGCTTAAATC
>CAYMIY010000119.1:0-1800 GCA_964390735.1 uncultured Gammaproteobacteria bacterium | reverse complement strand
TATGAAAATACTCACATTCTCACTCGGAGAAATGCAGGCAAATTGCTACTTCTTGCTGCAAGGTAATCATTGTATTATCGTCGATCCTGCTGACTCTGCCGATTTTATTCTTGAAGAAGTTTCACGACGAAACATAACTGTCGATGCAATCATCGCGACACATGGTCATTTTGACCACATAATGGCAGCAGGTGAGCTGCAGCTCGCACTTGGCATTCCTTTTACCATTCACAAGGAAGATCGCTTTCTCGTGGCACGGCTCGAGTCTACGGCACAGCATTTCCTGGGGCATGCACCAATTGTTATTAAGCCGACAGAGTTTACTGATATCGAGGCGGGTGAGACTACCATCGGAGAGTTCAGTTTTGAAGTGATTCATACGCCGGGACATACGCCAGGGAGTATTTCACTGTATTTTCCGAAAGTTCAGATGGTCTTTTCAGGAGATACCCTTTTCATGGGTGCGGTAGGACGGTATGATTTTGCATATAGTGACAAGGAAAAACTAAAGCGATCGGTTGAGCGCCTATTAAGGCTCCCTGAGGAAACAGTAATTCACCCGGGACATGGAGAAGAAACGACTGTGCAGATGGAGAAAATGAATGAGAAACACTATTTTAATGTGAGTAATGTAGGATTCTAGTGCCTGCCCCTAACGAAGTCCGCCGGAGGCGAGACGATGTGGGGTCATTCCTGGCGTAGTCTGGCTTCGCCAGACGGAGACCGGGGATCTACTTGATTGTCATCCCGAACTTGTTTCGGGATCTATGAATACTATTTTTTAGTGGGAAATAAACTGCGAGTAATGTAAATGGCAATAGTAGGAACAGCAATAACATTTCCCCCTAAAAATATTTTAATGACATCGGTATCTGGAAATTTTAGTAATCCAAGGCCATAACAAATCAGCAATATAAAATTACATATTCCATATACAAATAGTCCTAATAATATTTTTTCTGCCCAGTCTTTTTTTAGCTGTCTATCATTTATACGATCATGATGGTCATCATCCGCAGCTTGTTTTCTGATTTCTTTGTCAATATCTTTCGGCTGAAATGATTCTGTTTCGTGTTCTGATAATTTTTTATTAACTCTTTACGGATTTTAAGATTAGATTCAAGCTGTTCTTGAAGTTGTTTTTCGAGTTGTTCCTTTATTTCGTCAAGCTTACCCATATGTATGTAGTATTAATTAAGATGAAGGAACTGTTTGCGAAAACCAATTACATCGACGGATACTCCAAATGCCTTAGCAAGTTCTGTATCAGAATAGCCTTTTTTTATATATTCTTTTAACCAAGTTTCCGGCACTAACAAATTTGCAGCGAAACAGTTTGCTTCCTGTTCTTTCCAATCTGGATCAGGCTTGCCCAGGGGTTTGCGGAACAAAATATCAATGCCATCTTCACTATTTATATGCTCTTTATGAAGTAAGTAATGAGCTAACTCATGAGCTATAGTAAATGCTTGCCTTTGCACGGAATCGTTTTTGTTAAAAGCAATTATATTTTTATTCAGGTCTATCATACCTGCAACTTGAGAGTTATAATCTTTGAAGTCATATTCACCAGTAGTTAGTCCATAATTTTTAGCTATCAAACTAATAGGAATAGGAGGAGCAGTTATGTTATTCTCATGTAATACATATTCTGCTAGTTGTTTTGCTTTTGTGTAGTCTGCATCCATACTTTCATTATAGATTATCATCTGAGAATCATCTACATGATAACAGGAAATTTGTCAATTAAATTGACAAATATGTTTATGCAGATTTCCGCCTTCGCGGGAATGACAATGA
>CAYMIY010000118.1:0-1825 GCA_964390735.1 uncultured Gammaproteobacteria bacterium | reverse complement strand
TGGAACTCGCACAGAATTCTACCTATCAGAATTCAGATGGCACTCCCAACACAACCAATCGAGCATTGCCTGAATTCTATATCGCGCAGGACGATTGGCTTGCTGCTGAGGCAAAATATAAAAGTCAGCAGGCTGTTATTTCACAGGCACAATCTTCACTTTCAAACGCATGGGCAACGTATCAACTCACTTCGGCGACTGTAACCGCACCAGATGCAGGAAAGATTAACAATATAACTATCATTCCCGGCATGCCGTTATCATCTACAACAACAGGAAGTTCTTCAACTCCCACATCAAATCGTGTAGCAGTTATTCAGAAAGAAGGAACTCCTATCATATCTGTAGGCTTAACAGAACTCGATGTCCCGACCGTTCAGGTCGGGCAGAAAGTGACGGTAACATTTGATGGCATTAAAGACAAAACGTTTACAGGAAAAGTCGCAGCTGTTGATCGTATAGGATCTATTACAAACGGTGTGACTACCTATCCGGTAACCATTTCTCTTGATACACAGGTTCCAGAAGTTCTGCCGAACATGTCAGCAGCAACTAATATCATAACACTCACAAAAGATGATGTCCTTCTCGTCCCATCAACAGCTGTCACTACAACCAATGGGACATCGACAGTAAAAGTTATGAAAAACGGGCAACCACAGACGGTAACCGTAGAGGTCGGAGCAGCTTCAGATACACAGACTGAGATAACATCCGGGTTATCCGAAGGCGACACCGTTGTCACCGGCACAACCACCACAGGAGCTACCACAACATCAACCACATCTGTATTTAGTACTTTTGGAGGAGCAAGAGGCGGAAATGCTGTCAGGATAAGAAACTAATTCTTTTAAACTCTTATGATTACGATCTCACACCTCTCGAAGGTATATAAAACTGACGTTCTGGAAACTACTGCTCTTGATGATATTACGTTTGAGATAAAAAAAGGTGAGTTTGTAGCTATTATGGGACCGTCAGGTTCAGGAAAATCTACTCTCATGCATATTCTGGGCGCGCTCGACAGACCAACGTCCGGATCTTATGTTCTGGATGGCGAAGAAGTAGGAACGTTGTCTGAAGATGATCTTGCTGATATACGCAATCGAAAAATCGGTTTTGTATTTCAGGCGTTCAACTTATTGCCCCGAACGACTGCTATGAAAAATGTGATGTTACCTATGGCTTATGCAGGAGTTCCCAGGGAAGAGCGCGAGGAAAAAGCAAAAAAATATTTAACGATGGTTGGTCTCGAAAATAGAATGCTACACACGTCAAATCAATTATCGGGAGGTCAACAGCAGCGTGTAGCGATAGCTCGTTCATTGGTTATGAATCCCTCCATACTTCTTGCAGACGAACCAACAGGTAATATAGCAACTGTACAGGCTGATGAGATCATGAGTATTTTTCAGCAGTTACATAAAGAGGGACATACAATTGTGATGATTACTCACGAACCTGATATTGCTCAGCATGCAACACGCATCCTTGTTATCCGTGACGGGAAAATACTAAGTGATGAGTTAAATAAACATCAGAAGATTGCCAAAGCAGCAAAATAATACTATGGAAATAGGCGAATTAATCATAGAATGTATCGGAACACTATCGATAAATAAAATGCGTACAGGGCTTGCTGTCCTTGGCATTATTATTGGTATTGGAAGTGTTATCGCACTTATTTCTCTTGGTCAATCCAGTCAGAAATCAATAGAAACACAGATACAATCACTAGGCTCTAATTTACTTACAGTCAGCCCAGGATCAATAAGTAGCGGAGCTGTCCGTGGTGCAGCGGGCGGAGGTACTACTCTTACCCTTG
>CAYMIY010000117.1:0-1889 GCA_964390735.1 uncultured Gammaproteobacteria bacterium | reverse complement strand
ATTTTTCACCACTATATACCCCACCAAAAGCTTGTAAAAGTACAGCTGTATTATAGCTGAAATAGCACAAAAAGTCAATACTATAGGACAATAGCTATATAGTATCTGTTATTTACCAATAATGGTAAAATAAGAGGCATATGGCACAAGATATATATCAGGAATCGGTCGACCTGCACAAACAACTCAAAGGCAAACTTGAAATTAAACCGAAGGTAAAACTCGAATCTACTCACGATCTTTCACTCGCCTATACCCCTGGCGTAGCTGGTGTATCACGCGCTATAGCAGAAGACCAAAACCTCGCATATGACCTCACTATGAAAGGTAATTCCGTGGCGATTGTTTCAGACGGCTCAGCTGTCCTTGGCCTCGGTAATATCGGCGCTTACGGTGCTATTCCGGTAATGGAAGGTAAAGCAATTCTCTTTAAAGAGTATGCGAATATCGATGCATTCCCGATCTGTGTGGAAACACAAGCGACTTCGGCAATTATTACCATTGTTAAAAACATAGCACCCTGCTTTGCAGGTATTAATCTTGAGGACATTGCTGCTCCACGCTGTTTTGAAATCGAACAGGCTCTTCAGCATATTGGTATTCCGGTATTTCATGATGATCAACATGGAACCGCTATCGTTTTGTTGGCAGCTCTCATCAATGCAGCAAAAGTTGCCGGCAAAAAAATGAATGAATTAACGGTTGTCGTGAATGGAGCTGGTGCCGCTGGCACTGCCATATCTAATCTCCTTCGTTGTGTAGGGCAGGATAAAAAAGTGTGCGAACCGGTGAAAGAAATGTTTATCTGCGATTCTAAAGGACTTATTTCTATGGAACGTCCAGATGTTATGAACGACCAATACAAAATGCATCTGGCATCCATCAGCAATCGATCCGGAAGAAAAGGATCGCTTGTCGATGCTATGAAAGGTGCGGATGTATTTATCGGTGTGAGTAAAGGAAATCTTGTTACCGGCGAGATGATCAAATCAATGAATGAAAAGCCAATAGTACTTGCGATGGCAAATCCTACGCCGGAAATCATGCCTGACGAAGCACTTAAAGCGGGTGCCTTTATTGTAGGTACAGGACGTTCCGATTTTCCAAATCAGGTAAATAATGTACTCGCATTTCCTGGCGTGTTTAGAGGAGCGATAAATGCACGCGCAAAGACCATAACAAACGGCATGAAAATTGGCGCAGCATTTGCACTGGCGGCCACCGTTCCCAATCCAACCCGTGAAAATATATTACCGTCACCTCTTGATAAATCGGTGCCCATGAAAATTGCAGAGCGCGTGGCAGATATATATAAAGAAGAAGAGAAGTATCTGTAAATTACAGAAATTTACCGATCTTTACAACCGTATTCCAGTTTCGTGTTGTTATTGTTTTTCCATATTCTTTTTCAAGAATCTTCATTACGTCGGTAGTATTCCTATCTGGTGATAGAGTAAGTACGCTACATATTTCAGAATCAGAAACAGAAAGTATCTTAAAATCCTTTTCAGGTGATTCGTATGGAATGGGAAGCGAAGATTTGTGAGGTCCCGGCGTACGGAATGATACGTATAATCGTGTATCTTTGGTTACCTCAATTCCTTTAAATGGATTCTTTTGTATAAGTCTTGTGACATGATCATCCGTAAGAAGAATAACATGAATGGGATGATTGAAGTCTTTTAATAGCACTTCCTGTATACTCGCCGTAAGTACTTCTGTATCAGTATCGTGTGATTGAAAAATAATATTTCCTGTTGCAAGAACGGACCTCACATTAATAAATCCGACTTTCTCAAAAGATGTTTTGAGATCATCCATTTTAATGAGTCTATTACCACCTACATTTATCCCACGCAAAAAGGCAATATATGTTCGTGTTGTCATAT
>CAYMIY010000116.1:0-1922 GCA_964390735.1 uncultured Gammaproteobacteria bacterium | reverse complement strand
GAAGTTGCTGAGCTTATTACAGACTTTTTTGTTACGAGGTTGAAATGAATATCAAGCGCTCTATAGTTCGGACTGTTCTATTGCTCCTTGTAGGAGTAGGTGTGTTGTGTGCACTTCTATACTTCCTCATTTTTAAAGCATTTGCAGAAATGCGACCTGCTGAACTATTCCCCCTGAACGATCCGAAAGGAGAATATACGATTTTCCGTACACGCGTGCGTATAAATGGGAATCAAACCTGGCAGTACTGGCTGAGTTATAAAGGTAAGCTTGTATATGGTAAGGAAGGACTTCCGAATCAGGCCACACTACCGGTGGGACAAAGCGCAGTAGATCTGCAGCAGTTGATGGGTTCTTACCAGTCGCAGCAGATACGACTGAAAGGCAATATCGGTACATCAACACGCCAGTGTATCGTCAATGCATGCATTCCACTATCTACATTTACGGAAACACAGGTAGCCAATATAAGTGAAGTTATAGAGTAGGGTTGATCGTCATTCTGGTAAGGAACGTAGTGACGCATCCAGAATCTGGATCCTGGACATGCAGTATCCTGCCAGGATGACTTAGAACTAAATGCGTTTTAGGTAGATTTTTCCATCAGCATCCACTTCTTTCCTGATCACAAAATCCAAAGCATTCAGATTGACACAGTAATCATAATCTTCCTGAGGATGTGAAGTATTTTTCGGATCGAAGAAATGATCTGCATGTCCGCCTGTGCGGATACGGGCTACTACTTCGGCATAATCAGGTTTCTTGCCTTCAAGCATATCCTGGATATACTGCGCACACTCTGCATCTTCATCGTCAGGACCACGTATAGGTTTATTGGTACAGATAAATGATACGACTTTAGGTTGTTGTAATGTGATGTAATCAATCACTGCTCCTGCGTTTACAAAGCTCCCGGTGATAAGATCATTGAGGTGTTTTGCGTTCACGATTCCTTTTGTGCCACGGGTGGTAGTAAGAACAACTGTTTTCCCTGAAAAGTCTTTGTTATAAAACTGGGAAGGGGAGTTCCCATAATCAAATCCCTCTGGAATAAGGCCATGGTCTTCACCCATGAGCAGATAATCAGAATGTTTCGCTTTGAGCGCACGAGCTTCCTCGAGGCTGGAAACAGGAATGATCTTCACCGCACGATTATTGAAGATATAACAGGCAGTAGAGAACGCTCTAAACACATCAATAACTACTCCGAGACCCGTAGCCTTATCGGCCTGGTCAATACCATGAAACGTGTGAAACTGCATGGTTCATTGTAACAAAAATCTGTTAGAAATAATGACCTATCTTTTTTAGACTATCAAAACAGTAAATTTTACACCTTAAAGGTGTAAAAGACAAAATATATATATATATGATATAATAACAGTATAGTCAGCTTACTAGAAAGGGTGAAGCTATGAGCAATCGTGATCTGGAAATTGTTATTCGCCACATATGCGAACTCCCAGATGGGGAACATATCACAGTTCCTTTTCTGAATGGCATGTGTAGCACGATGCAAGAGACCAATATGCCCGAACGGTTTTCATTCCATAGAATGCGTAGATCTTTCAGTAAAATCGCAAGCGCAACAAAGGGACGACTTCTGGATAGCAATGTTCGCTCAGATCTAAAAAAACTTATAAAATAGCACTCATGGTGAAGCAGAGATGATATCATCTTTGCTTCACCATATACACACATTCAAATCTACAATAAGCATGAACCTGCAGCAGTTTACTGCGATGTTATATCAATTCAGCTTACCCCTTTAAAAGCTGCAAACTGAATTCACATTCAAAAATCATTTATATTTCACATATTGGGGGTGAATTAACTCCGAGATCCGTGGCCTTATCTGCCTGGTCAATACCAAGAAACGTGTGAAACTGCATATAACATATGCAGCATGTTCCGCACAAAGT
>CAYMIY010000115.1:0-1980 GCA_964390735.1 uncultured Gammaproteobacteria bacterium | reverse complement strand
GAGAAAGTAAACGCTTTCATCATCCCACGAATGTGGTAATCTGCATTGTCATCCCGGATGCCGATTACATCGAGTGCCGACTGTGTCGTGCATCCACGATCCTATCGGGACATTCTCGGCAAAGTCGGAACTTGATCCGGAATGACATAATGTTTATAACGTCACATCAATAGTTTCTATTACCTTCCTCAACATATATGCAAGTAAGATACTCATTCCAATAATAACAGTAAGCTGCACGGGGACATGAACAAGAATGGGATATGTTACTTTTAAGTGTTGTACAAGATCAATCAATATATAGTGAATAAAAAAGATGTGATAAGATTCCTGGCTCAGAAATGTATATGCTCTTTTTATAAGCGGTGAATGCAATGGATCCCAGTTACTTATCGCGAGCACTGCAAGCGTTACAGTTGATTCAAATGATAGGTCATATAAATCAGGAGGATATTTATGATCTATTATTCGATCCGACCAGTGCAGGTGCTGGCCGATAAAATAAAGAACTGCAAATATCGAAGCTCCGACTGCCATCATTTTAAGATATGTTTTTGTCTTAAGCCCGGCACTGTGAAGAAAATAAAAGTGCATCGAAAGTATCAGGATAAATGACCACGGGATCCACATAACACTTCTATATTGATCGTAAGGAAAGCGATAGAATGTAAATATAAGTGCGATGAGTAAAGCTCCACCTGCGTACATATAATATGATTTTTTAAACGGCGTTAAATGTACGAGGACTGGAAAAAGGAGGGTTAGCTGGACGAATAACAAGGTAAGCCAGTTCAGGTCTACTCCCCCGCTCAGGAATATTGAAGAGGCGATGTAATCTGCCTCGAGTTTCAATCCAGATCCACCGAAATATTGAGGCAGCAATATCATGAGCATGTAGTGTACAAGCAAGTATATATAGTAAGGTATAAGTAATCGTATGAGACGCTTTTTGTACCAACTTAGGACATGTTCGATGCTATCAAATCCATTTTTGTATCGCGCCATCATGACATATCCTGAGCAGAAAATAAATGCAGCAATCACAAAGTGAAGATAGTTCCATGTAAATACATAAAGCGGAGTTGTCAGACTGTACGAAAGTACATGAATAATGACAACACCGATAATGGAAAGTCCGCGGAGGAAATCAATCTGATAGAAACGGTTTTTCATGGTGTTTTAAGAAATGTTTTAAAGATAAGCATCAGAAGTCCGATCACACCCAGAAGTAAGGTGAAGATAACGATAACAATAACATTAAATGACTTCAGCAGATTTGCCGAAATATAAATGAGAAGTTTTTTAAGATTTCCAAACCAGTCAACATCTTTCATATTGTTACTCTATTCTTACTCAACTGAGAACGTACTATAACATGATAACGCTATAGTATAGCTATTACCAGTTATATTATATCTTATGTCAGGTACACAGATTTCCACAATGGAGGAATTTTTCGGTCACGAGATTCAGGACTTATATAGTGCTGAGCAGCAAATTATTAAAGCATTGCCAAAAATGGCAGAAGCTGCCATGTCAGAAAAGCTACGAGCCGGGTTTGAAGAACATCTCAAACAGACACATGAACATGCCAAGCGACTTGAACAGATCGCAAAAGATCTGGACATCGAACTGAAGGGTGTTGTATGTAAAGGGATGGAAGGCGTCATCAAAGAAGGCGATGAAGTGATAAAAGACATGGAAGCAGGTAGTGTCCGTGATGCTGCACTCATTGGTGCTGCACAGCGTGTAGAACACTATGAAATGGCAGGTTACGGTGCTGCACATGCTTATGCACATCTCATGGGCCAGGACGATGCCGCGGAATTACTCGATATGACACTTCAGGAAGAAGGAGATACAGATAAAAAACTGACTCAACTTGCTGAAAGCGAAATAAACGAAGAAGCTGCAGAAAGCTAAGAAAAATGTGTAGAGAAGGGCGTAGCAATGCGTCCTTCTTTATGAACACACTGTCAT
>CAYMIY010000114.1:0-2056 GCA_964390735.1 uncultured Gammaproteobacteria bacterium | reverse complement strand
AGCGTCTGGATGTTGTGATAACTCCCCGTCATTATTTCTTTTTTCTGCAGTTCAGTTGCACGTTCCATTGCCACGGGACTTAAGATCATAACACCAAGACCTGCAGGCAGTCCGAAACCTTTTTGTACCGAGAAAATGATACAGTCTGCGAACGAATAGTCCATATCAAAATAAGGTGCAGATGACACAACATCCAGAAGCAATAATTGGTCGGGAGATTTCTTTTTTAGTGTATAGATAGATTGTGCAGGAAGTGATAAGCCTGTACTTGTTTCATTCTGAACAAGACAGATCATCTCGGCATCTTCCGGTACTACTAGTTTATTTAAATCAATGATCTTGCCGTCATCGTAAGTCGCATCGATAGGATATTTTCCGAGATCATGTGCCATCGTAAAAAACTTTTTCGCAAATGCGCCGTTCACTACATGCAGACTTTTATGTTCAACACAATTTTGGATGACACGCTCCCAGCCTTCAGTAGCGGATGACGTAAAAAAAATTTCATAATCCGAAGGCAGGCCAAACAGTTGTTTTAGATGAGATACCGTATCGGTATACAAATCGGTGAAGAAGGTACTTCTGTGTGATCTAGATAACACATCATGTTCAATAGCACTCTGTATATGTGTGGTAACCGTAGGATAGATCTGTGACGGTCCGACAGTAAAATATAAATTTCTCATTGCTTCATTGTTTCATTGCTTCATGGTTTTAACAGTGGAACAATGTAACCATGGAACAATTCACTAAATTAGTATAGCACTCTGAATTTAATGGTGCCCTCAATGTTTTTCATTTTGCTCAGAACCGATTCACTATATGTTTTATTTACATCGGTAATTACATATCCTATGCGATCATTTGTTTTGAGATATTGACCTTCGATATTCATATTCTCCGCTGCCAGCGTGTTGTTGATCTGAGCAAGAATACCTGGCATGTTACTATGCATATGAATAAACCGATGGCCTTCACGTAGTTCAGGGAGTTGAATAGAGGGCATATTGACGCTCAATAGCGTATTGCCTGTGTTTATATAGTGAATGAGCTTGTCACTTACAAATGTACCAATACTCTCCTGCGCTTCAAGCGTGCTTCCTCCAACATGCGGAGTGAGTATAACATTCGGCAGACCTTTAAGAGGAGACTCGAATAATTCAGTATTATCTTTTGGTTCCGTCGGGAATACGTCAACTCCTGCACCACCCACTTTACCACTTTTTAGGGCATCGGCCAGTGCTGATACGTCTACGATAAATCCACGTGCTATATTAAGAAAAAGTACACCTTCTTTCATGAGTTTAAACTCTTTGGCGCCTATAAGGTTCTTATTCTCACTTCTTCCATCAACATGAATGGTTATGACGTCGCATTTCTTAATTACTTCGGCCATGCTTTCACATTTGTGCGCATTTCCAAGAGCAAGCTTGTCGGCGATATCATAAAAGTAAACTTCCATGCCGAGCGCTTCCGCAAGTACGGATAACTGCGAGCCTATATTTCCATACCCAATTATGCCAAGTTTCTTCCCTCTGATTTCATGACACGCAACAGCACTCTTATCCCATATTCCTGACTGCAGTTTTGAATGATTATCTATTGTTTTGCGATACAGCATAATTATTTCGCCGATGACGAGTTCGACAACGCTCCGTGTGTTGCTGTAGGGTGCATTAAAGACTGCAACGCCAGCGTCTAGTGCAGCATTCAGATCTATCTGATTTGTTCCAATACAAAAAGCACCGATGGCGTGCAACTTATGTGCGGCTGTGAGCACACTTGGTGTTATGTGTGTCCTTGAACGGATCCCCAGGATCGATACATCTTTAACTGCTTCCACAAGTTCATCTTCTTTCATCGCAGATGTTAATGAAGTGACTTTATAGCCTTCCATTTTAAACTTTTCTACTGCTAATGGATGTATATTCTCGAGGAGAAGAACTTTCATTCTATTTTTCGGGTAGGAAATAGAGCCGCGTTGTTTTATACGAAAGAGAAATTCATCAAAATTAGGAAGAATGGCATCTGCTTCTTCAGTTACGGGTGCGCGTGA
>CAYMIY010000113.1:0-2110 GCA_964390735.1 uncultured Gammaproteobacteria bacterium | reverse complement strand
CTTATTCTCCCTTGTAGCATATACGCTAAATGGACTAAGATATAACTATGGAACATCCGTGGTTTAAAAAACGCAGTTATGGACTTATTCCGATGCCGTACACATGGCAGGGGTGGGCTATGGCTTCGCTTTTTATAATAGCCGCGCTCTATATCTTCACGAGCATTGATAATCGCTCGCACTCGGTATCAGACACCCTGTATGGCATTGCTATCCCGTTTCTCGTCCTTCTTATCGCATTTGTCGGGATTACATACCTCACACGCTCCAAGCCCGAACACGCTCCGCGTCACCACAGGAAATAACGGTGGTATAATAAACGCACTATGATGCGCTTAATTGGTTTTGCAGCCTTACTCATTGTTCTTTTCACATCCCTCTTTAAAATAGGAGGTGCAGATCTGACAAATAATGTCACAGGTGTTGCTCTTATGGTTCTTCTGTTATCGCTCTTTACCGATTTGAAGGAATTTAACTTCTGGGGTCTCAAGGGCGTCACAAAAGAAGAGAAGAAATTAAAAGAATTAAAGGGCGAACAGGCCGTAAAGCCCGTTCCTGCACCTAAAATTCCTCCTTCAAAAGTTCAGCAGGCTGTGCGTCAGGAAACAGTGGTTGTTACAGACAGTGAAAATAATAATTTCCTGGCTATGGAATTTGAGATAGAACGCCTCATCAAGATCATTGCAGCCGTCTTAACGGCTCATGAAATACCCTCAACCATGAAAGATACCGAAACGGTACAGATCCTTCGATCGAATGATGTCCTCACGGCATCTGGTGTAGAGCAGATAAATTCCCTCAGATGGCTCCGCAATATGCTTGTTCACGGTCGACAGAATGAGCTTTCCCGCGAAACACTTCAGGATGGTACTGATATGGCATATAATCTCTATATGGATCTGCGCAACTGGGTAGAAGACGCGCAGACACCAGTTCTTCCACACAGTGGAAAATAACATATAATAATCATATGAAAACAACAAACAGCAAAAGACCAGATTGGGACTCCTATTTTCTTCGCTTAGCTCATGTTGTCAAAGAGCGCGCAAACTGTCTACGTATGTCAGTTGGTGTTGTGGTTGTAAAAGATAAACACATTGTTGCAACAGGTTACAACGGTACTCCTGCAGGCATTCCGAACTGTTTTGATGGCGGATGTGAACGATGTTCCCGCAGACAGCGCAATGAACTTTCAGAAGGTGAAAGTAAAGATCAGTGTATTTGTATTCACGCTGAGCAAAATGCGATTCTTCAATCAGCCTTCCATGGTGTCTCAACTCACGGCGCTCACTTCTACACAACGCTTTCTCCCTGTCTTCAGTGTGCAAAAGCCATGATCAATGCAGGTATCACGGCACTTACTTACGAAGACGACTATAAAAGTGATGAAGGCCTTAAACTGCTGGCAGCTGCGGGGATTAAAGTTCACAAGAAATAATTCATTCATTGTTCCATTGCTCCATTGTTGAATTCACGGGTACCATGAAACCATGGAACAATGGAGCCATCTAGCGGTATTCCTCTGATATAATATCTGTATGCGTAAGATCCTGTTTGTACTGGTTTTCATTCTTGCCGCGTTTGTCGTGGTACATCCCTCTATTGCCGCAGAAAATAATCAGCCGAATAACAAATTTGGCATTCACCTGGCCCAGCCAAGTGAAGAAGATATCAAAAAAGCGCGTGAACTTCTTAACTCGCAGGGTGGAGATTGGGGATATGTTACCCTGGTCATAGAGGAAAATGATCGTAATAAAGAAAAATGGCAGAACACCTTCGACCTTCTTCGTGAATATCATCTCATTCCGATCATTCGCCTTGCGACGTCTCCTGCAGGTGCTGTATGGCGTGTACCTTCAGAAAGTGACGCATCATCATGGGCTGAGTTTTTAAACTCTCTCAACTGGGTAGTTAAGAAAAGATATGTCATTCTGTTTAATGAACCAAATCAAGGTCAGGAGTGGGGAGGTCAAACTGATCCGGCAGGCTATGCAAAAATAGCACTCACTTATGCAAGAAAAATAAAAGCCACAAATCCTGATTTTCAGATAATGATTGCAGGGTTCGATGCCTCAGCACCTTCTAATCCTCCTTATACTGAAGATGAACG
>CAYMIY010000112.1:0-2111 GCA_964390735.1 uncultured Gammaproteobacteria bacterium | reverse complement strand
ATCTGAATGCCTGCATCATATCCGTAGTTTTTTACACTAAAGTAAATGGTTGGTGTTGTTACGAGTCCCATATCATAGACCTGAGCGCCCATTTTTTTGAGTTCTTCAGCTACAACATCACGAAGTGATGGTGAAGATAAACGCATATCGCGGCCAATAGTAATGTTAAGTGAGTCTTTTTTCATGGTGCGAAGAAGGAAGGTATAAATGCCACGGATAATGTCTTTTACACCCTCTTCATCAAGTTGTGAAGGGTAAACGCCGCGGATATCATATGCTTTAAAAACAGAAGGATTAAGTGCCATAATAAAATATAAAATTATTAATGTATGATACTATCATATCATATTCTAGAGAAAATAACAAAAAAGAATGTCTAGTGATTTTGCTATACCGTGAATGTTAGTTCCGGTTTTAAGCGTCACATCAATCCGTGCTAACCCATCGTAAAATTGTTCCAGTTTCCCCTCTTTCCAGTACGATGCCTGCTTTCCTAACTTTCCTGCCTGCCAGGGTGCTAAGCCGGATATTTTTAGCTTGTGTTTAGCGAGCATGAGGTTTCTGACATGCTTACACAGCATAGCGAATATGAATCCTTCATCCTGCCTGTCGGCAAGCGCATTTAGTTGTTTACTTGCAAGTTTCAGATTGCCCGGATATATGGAATCCATAAACATAAAAATAGTTTCCGCAGGTTTGAGTTCCTTGATGGTTGCCGATTTGAGACCCGTTATTTCGCGTGCAGTGATTTTCTCCCAGTCTATCCAGGTTACCATTTCGTCACGTGCCAGATCATCCACTGATTCAAGCAGTTTTTTATTTTTCTTCGATTTAAACGCTTTTACGGCATGTTCAGACACGTATACTGTTTGTGTCGCAAAAAGTCCCTGACTGTGTGACATCCAGGTGCGTAGATCATCAAGTTGTGACGAAGGTACCTGCTTTATCTCCCATCCCTTTTTACGATATGACTCCTTGAGTTCATTAAAATAATTACGCGAAGTAATGACGTCCTCTCCGCAGATGATGGTTAACATATGTATATTGTAGCATTGATCCATGGCTTCATTGCTCCATTGTTAAGACTCAGTGGAACCATGAAACAGTGGAACAATGAAACCAATCGTTATTTAGTTTATAATGTTTTTATGTTCGATCTTATTTCCATAGGTAATATCACAATTGACATGTTCTTTAAAGGAGAATCACTTACCTATGAACATGACAGATTCCAGCTTGCCATTGGTGGTAAATATTTTGTAGACGGCTTTCATCAGGGCACAGGTGGCGGTGGGGCAAATGTTGCAATCGCTGCATCACGAAGCGGTGTGAAAGCTGCTGTGGTAGGTAAAATCGGAGAAAATGCATTCAAAAAAATCATTCTGGAAGATTTACGCAATGAAGGTGTCGATGTTTCGTTGTGCCAGATGGAAAAAGAATACCTCATTATATCTTCTATACTTATTTCGCCATCTGGTGAAAGGTCAATAATAAATTATGGGACACCTCATCAGCATGTCATTCACTCTGTTGAGTCTCTTATTGCCCTAAAAAAAACAAAAATGATTTATTTAGGTAATCTGCCTGACGTTTCCTTTACTGAGCGCGAAAAAATCCTTCAGTTTTTACACACTCAGCATATTCCGGTTGCTGTGAATTTGGGAGTGAAGGATTGTAGAAGATCAACGGAGCAGATTGAAAAATTTATGAAACATGTAGATATCATAATGGTCAACGGACATGAATATAGCGAATTGATAAAAAAAGATTATAAAAAACTGGACTTTACACACCGACATACCTATCTGATCCCTTACCTCAAAGATAAATTAATCGTAGTTACCGATGGTGAGATGGGAAGCTACGCATTCAAAGATAACATCATTTATTATCAGAAAGCCATTCCGGTGAAACATATAGTCGATACGACCGGTGCCGGTGATGGTTTTGTAGGAACCTTCCTCGCACACTACATACAGACTCAGGATATACAGGAGTCCATGAATAAGGGCGCGCACTACTCTGCTAAGATTCTCGGGAAACTGGGAGCAAACTAGCTCCATTGCTCCATTGCTCCATTGCTCCATTGCTCCATTGCTCCATTGCTCCAT
>CAYMIY010000111.1:0-2140 GCA_964390735.1 uncultured Gammaproteobacteria bacterium | reverse complement strand
TGTGACGCTAAGGCTTTCGAACGCGGCAATTTATGCCGTATAGTGCCCTAACTGCCACCCGACGCGTTCCGCTGTACTCAATAAAGTTCCCGCTTATGGCCAACTGGTAGGTGTATCCGTCGGTATGATAAAAGTTGAGATTAAATCCGGGATTTCCCTCTCCGTCCTCGGCATACTCCCTCAAAAAGCTGAACCCGTCTTGTTGCGGATCAAGCATAACACTCATCTTATTGCGTTCTACTGAGAAATCCCAGATGAAACGCACTGGCCGGTGTGCGGGATCACCATCCCACACATCCACAACGCTGAGTGTCCCTAACGACTCGGCTGCAAGGTCGCCCGAATAGTCGTCATAGCTATAGGATATTGGAATGAGATCAGGCAGTTTTTCAGCTGGTTCAGCAGGCTGAAGCCATTTTGGATTCACCTGCACAGGTTCCTCAACCCTTGCCTGATTTGCGTCATTAATAACCTTTGCTAAGAAATCCCCTGCGGCAGGGAATTTAATCAGCAAAATGATACTAACGAGTATGAACGCTATAGGACCAAAGCAACCCTTACGTGAACCACGTTGCTTTTTCATCACATTCTCCTTACACTTACTTAATTGCTACCTATATTATACTATAGGATTTTATCTTTTGTCTGAGATGTATATTAGTGGTATAGACCTATAATATGCTATAATAGGGATAGCGGTTCAGTGTAATTTGAGTAAGTGAGGTAGAATATGGCCAAGAGACGAACACGTAGGCCGACACCTCGCGGAGGTTGTCTCTTTCCCTTGATCGTGATACTAGGTGTCATAATTGCGGGTGGATACGTGATTAGTGGGTTGACTGGCATTGGATCAGCTATGAAGTATGAGACGGTGCATTGTGAATATGACCCGCCGCCATTTCATACAGACATGCTGCTTCACATTTACTGGCCAAATCCCGAGGATTATTCTCGGGCGGTTGCCACAGTAGCGGCGGAAAATCGCACCTATAAGTGGGGTGCGGTATACGTTAACACTGATGGCAATAAGGATGTAGGCCTTATGCAGATCAGCCTGGATCAGCAAAAAAAACGATTGAAGCAAATGCACATATCCGAGTGGATGTTGTATTTTGCACCAGTCAACTTGTGGGTGGCCAAAGACATATGGGAAGAGAATGGCCGCAGTTTTAGAGGTCAATGGCATGGCCCCGACAACTGTGGCATGGTTTTCCCGTAACTACATATGTCTCGTCTGGCAAAGCCAGACGAGACATAAACATCTCTTCTCCATACTATATAATAAGTACATGACTATCTACCTTGTACGACATACTGAATACTATAATCCTTCACATATCTATGCGTTTCATTTACCTATGTATTTGACAGAAACAGGTCGAGAACATGCCAAGCGAATAGGTGAATGGTTCAGTAAAGAATCGTCACAACTTCCTATCACAGCAAGTCCTATGGTTCGGACTGTACAGACAGCTGAAATAATTTCGTCACGAACACATGGCTATGTTACCGTAGATCATCGTCTTGAAGAAACAGGATGTCCAAGGCTCGAAGGGACAGTGCAACCCGAGATAGATCCATGGAAATATGAAGTAGATGATAGTACGCGTGAAACAAAAGATCAGGTGTTAAAGCGTGTAAAGGAAATCTACGAGGAAAAAGTTAATGAAAGAAAAGACTGTATCCTGGTTTCCCATGGCGACGCAATCACGTTTTTATATGACTACTTAACAAAGCGTGAACAGCCACTTTATATCTGGGATCCTGCACTCGGAAATTATCCGATACAACGTGGAGAGATTGTTAGAATAGAACTGGATGGCGAAACAGTATTACATGTTGAACGAATAATGATATGAATCCCAATGAATTAGGTTTTATACCGGATGGTGTACAGGACATTGAAATGCATAAGAAGCTCGAATTGTTTCAACACAATTTGGGAAAGATGCTGGATGAAACGATTGAAAATCTCGAAGTTGATGATCCGGAATTTGCGGATGTGCCTTTTGGAAGGTGTTGTACTAGATGAAAGTATCGACGGTCAAGGTACTCGTCAGTTTGTGCTCATGAAAATGTCTGCATAAAAAAAAGGATGTACCTTTCGGTACATCCTTTCTATCTGATAACAGATATTATT
>CAYMIY010000110.1:0-2277 GCA_964390735.1 uncultured Gammaproteobacteria bacterium | reverse complement strand
GGGAACGGACGTGCAACGATGTGTACACTTTGATCAACATACACTTCCTTTACTTTCATCTTATTGGTAGTTAACGTACCTGTTTTATCTGTCGCGATCAGCGTAATGCTTCCCAGGGCTTCTACAGCTGATAGTTTACGCATAATAGCTTTCTTGTTAGCCATTTCTTTTACACCGAGAGACAAAGTAATAGTCATTACTGCCGGTAGTCCTTCTGGGACAACGGCAACAGCAAGTGAAATAGCAAGTAAAAATGAAGGAAAATATGCAGCCCCCTGAAATGAAGAAAGTAAAAAGACTAAAAATGAAGCTATGATCCCGACTATACCTATAAGTTTTGTTAAGCTTTCTAACTTAATCTGCAGAGGTGTTTTTGTATCTTCAATACTATTTAAATGCTCAGCAATAGCACCAAATTTAGTATGCATGCCTGTTTGCACCACTTTAACATATCCACGTCCTTTAGATACAATAGTGCCCATATATATCTCGTCCGACTTTTTTTTGACCACCGGCAATGACTCTCCTGTTAGTGCAGCCTCATTTACTTCCAGATTTATTACTTCTTCCAATGTACCGTCTGCCGATATCTTAGATCCTTCTTCAATAAAATATATATCTCCGGGTACGAGATAACGACTATCCAGTTCCTGTTCCTGTCCGTCACGAATCACACGTACTTTTGTAACAGACATTTGCTTTAATGCATCTATTGCATTTTCCGCTTTTTTTTCCTGATAAATACCAAAAAGCGCATTAAGCAAAACTATGGCCAAGATAAGGCCACCATCTACTACTTCTCCTATAAAAAAAGAAAGGCCGGCGGCAATAACAAGGAGAATTGTCAGAAAATTATTCAGTTGACTGAACAATATTGCTATGAAGGTTTTCTTCTTTTTGTCAGCTAGAACATTCAAACCATACTCAATAAGCAACTGTTTTGCCTTATCTGTAGTCAGCCCTTTAGTATGCATAGTTAATCAGAATTAATATTTTTAGCTGAGACATGCAATCTTTCATGTATTTCCTTCATCGTCTCTATGATTTTATTGATAATTTCCTCTGACTCTTCAAAGCTTACTCCTCTTGTGTTATGAGGAAAATAATGAAAAATCTGATTACGACCTACTTTCCATGTTTCCCATACCTTATCAGCCATTTCCTTACTCGCGTGCATCCACATCTGCTTATAAAGTGAACGATCGCCAAGATTACCAACTAAATGAGGCGACATGAGTTTACCAAGACGCAGATGATCAGAAACATAATCAAGATGAGAAATAAAACCAGCATCCAGAAAAAGGCGTTTTAAATAGCCCTCATATGCTTTCGCAAACGGAAAAATAAGAAAGGAATAGTCCTTAAATGAATAATTTCCATGTCGAATGACATCGTTCATGAGGTAATTACCTTCGAGAATGAGATCTTTTTGATTCTGCGAAAGGTAGGTCCAAAAATCACCATATGCATCAGGAGCTTTATCCATATATTAAGTATACTGTTTAACTAGCTTACCGTCTATATGAACTGAAGATGCATGACTATAAAAAAAGGGAGGTACCAGATGGTACCTCCCTAAGGTTTGTAACCTTGCTTTTCTTATACTGTATTGAGATCTATCATGAGTCCTGGACTCATTGTTGTTTTAATGTAAGCTGAACTGATGTGACCTTTGCCGACAGCAGTGATAAAAGCTTTCGCATTTTCAACAATTTTCGCATCTTCATGTGAACCTTTTGCAATAAGCTGATGTACGAGTGGGAATTTTGGTTCAGTTTTCCAGCGAAGTACACCTTTTTCGAATTTCTTTACTACTTCTTCAGGATTGGGTGATACAGTTCCTGCCTTTGGATTAGGCATAAGTCCCTTAGGACCAAGAACTTTAGCAAACTTTGCCAGTTTAGGCATGAATGATGGATGTGCAACTAAAATATCAAACTCAATCTTACCACCTTCGATATCTTCAATGATCTTGTCGTCTACGATAACAACACGAACTGATTTACCTGTGGTGAATGGAAGATCAACTTCTCCCTTTAATCCTGTGGTATCTACATTTAAATGAAGCTCTACTGCCTCTTCAAATTTTGCATATTTTACTTTTTTAAGAAGTGAAACAGCCTCAGCAAGAGTATAAGCTTTCTTGGTATCAACTTTTTTTGCAGCTTCCTTATATTTTTTACCATGTACATGCTTTGGTTTTGATTCTTCAACCTCTTCGACTTCTTTCTTTGCTTTTTTTGCTTTCTTTTTTGGTTCTACCTCTTCTTCTGTTTC
>CAYMIY010000109.1:0-2321 GCA_964390735.1 uncultured Gammaproteobacteria bacterium | reverse complement strand
TATCATTCGTGGAATCAAGCCAACACTCACCGTAAAAGACATTGCCATGGTATCTCCTACCAGTAAGCCTGTCATTGATAAGCCAACAGCAGCAAAAGTACCACCAGCTACACCAACAAATAAGCCAACAGCAACCATCACAGTAAAGCCTACAAATACGCCAACGGCAACTCCTACAGTTAAGCCGTCTGCAACTGCTAAACCAACAGCTACACCTGTAGCTGATAAGCCAACTGCTACTAAAGCACCAACTGCAACAGCCACAGTTGTCGTAGCTGTGAAACCATCAGCTGTTCCGTCAGTCATCGTAACACCAAAAGGTCAGGCTAAAACCTATACGGTTCAATCTGGAGACTACCTCTGGCAGATCGCCGAGAAATTCTATGGTGACGGCTTCAAAGCATATGACATCGCAAAAGCTAATAACATCACCACACCTTCCCAGATATACCGTGGTACTGTGTTAAAGCTCCCAGCCTTAACATCAACTGTTGCTCCAACCATGGCACAGGCTCAGATCACCAAGCAGCCTGAACAGGGCCAGATTGGCACAGGTGCACAAACAGGCAAAGTAACCTTCACGGGTAACGTATACACCGTCAAAGGTGGAGACAGTCTCTGGAGTATCGCTGAAGAAGCATATGGAGATGGCTATTCATGGACCAGGATTGCAAAAGCAAATAACATCGTGAATCCTGGACTGATCTTCAGTGGAACCAAGCTGACCATACCGAGAAACTGACTTTTGTTTGACTCTTGTACATCAGAGGTTTATCTTTATACTAATAATGATAAGCAAACCCGCCCGCGCTGTTTCAATTGTTCTACACAACAATAATATTCTACTGATGTGGAGAAAAAGTAAGGGTGCTGTGTATTATGTGTTTCCGGGAGGTGGAGTTGAAAAGAATGAATCTATAGAGGAGGCTGTAGTACGAGAAGTAAAAGAGGAAGCAAGTATTACAGTGCATATAGACAAACTGCTTTACCATCATCATTATGTAAATGATAGTGATCAATATTACTATCTATGTTCATATATCTCAGGTGAACCAGTTTTAGGCGATTACAATGAGAAAGCAGAAATGGTACAATCTACGGATAATATATATCAACCTATGTGGGTTAATACTGCTAGCTTATCAGATTTAACTGTCTATCCATTAGAAATAAGAGATTGGTTGATGGAGGATCTCAAAAATAATTTTATAGATACTCCACGCATGACATCAATGGAAGTAAGGGACTTGCGTCAAACATAGTTGTGACTTGGTATTATTTTAGATTCCATTGACCCTTAATACTTCTCTTCTGAAGAACAGCATTACATGTCAGCAGAGTTACTGAGTCAACTTCATATGGCTCATATGCTACAGACGCAGACAATTCCTGTACTTTTTGTTTAAATGCATCTGAAGGAACCTTATTAAATCGCGCAAGTGTCATATTACAGAAGAAATACGAAGAGTTTGCGAACACTTTATCATCAGGCACTCCTGCTTCATTAAGCTCATTACTTAAGTCAAATATTATCTTGTCCAGTTCTTCATCGGTCGTGCCGATCAACGATACATTATTAGGAAATAGCAGTAATCGGTAAAAATAGACGTTGAACTTATGATGTTGAGGTATCACGTTATTAAAAACATGCGTTGCTTTTTGAACATCTTCGTCGTTAAAGTGAGGAGGATGATTAATGACTCTGACATTTTTGATAGTCATGTGCAGATTTTCATTCGTATAGTAATAAAAGTCGGGCTCTATCTTCTTCAACGGCTCAATTATTGATGCAATTACTTTATGTATGAGGTCAGGACGAGGCATATGAACACTTGTGAGCGCCATACGGTTGTCATGATGATAGTCGTCTACAGGTGAAACAGTAGTGAAAACAATAGCTTTATCTTTAATCTGCTGTTCGATTTTGTCGATCACCTCTATTTGTTTAAGCTGATGATGTGTGAGAGACATATGCTAATTAGCCCCACTTCGTTCAGAAAGTAGAGAGAACTTTGTTAAGTGCATAATAGCGTGATAATCCCAGTCCCCCTTCGCTCTTATGCAATTTGAGCTACGGAGGGACACAAGAAAGCGTAATTTCTCGTTCCTCGAAAACGCTTTCTAGTGAGCGGGATACGGGAGTCGAACCCGTTTCTCATCCTTGGGAAGGACGTATTAGACCGTTTAACTAATCCCGCGATGCGATAACTCATATATTATATCCGATTCCTCCCTTTTTGTCTTTTACACCTTTAAGGTGTAACATACTTTGTGCGGAACATGCTGCATATGTTATATGCAGTTTCACACGTTTCTTGGTA
>CAYMIY010000108.1:0-2394 GCA_964390735.1 uncultured Gammaproteobacteria bacterium | reverse complement strand
GGTGACCCCAACGGGATTCGAACCCGTGTTGCTGGGATGAAAGCCCAGCGTCCTAGGCCTCTAGACGATAGGGCCGGCCGTGAACAGAACGAGAATATGTTATTGTATCAAATCGGATCTCATATTTCTAGTACACATATACGTAATAGAAGGTATGGTGAACAGACGGTGCAGGAACTATGTATGTACAGTGTAATAGAGTCATTTTGTATTCAGTGAAAAAATGCCTCCAAAAATATCCCTTTACAACGCTCTAGTCAACCTCAGGGGTTGGATTATGTTCTTTCCATACAAACAGATTTACATAACCTTTTTCGTGTTCATACTCATACAAGGCTTGCGGAACATCATTCACCGTTGTGATAGGTACGTGAGTATCAGGTGTAAATGTAATCACTGAAGGATATTCATCTAATATTGAAGTAAGTCCCTGGTAGCTATTGCCTATGGCATCTTTTGCTCGTATAGCTCGTTTCGGCTGACCTAGTTGTACATGCTCTTTAAGTGTTTTATCCATATCAGGGAACTCTTCTTCTCTTCCTGCAAGTGCTTCATGGAAAATTTCTTCCTTTAATGCCCTAATGGTCGCGTCTTCGGGTGATTCGCCATCCAAGTTAATCCGTTCTGAAAGGCTACTCAGTGCAGGACGTGCTGATGAAGCTATAGCAGCAGTTTCATCACCTGCCAGGAATTCATCAAGAGTTCTTCCTGGGTTAAGTTTGTATCGTTGCTCCTCCACTTTATATACCTTCCCATCAGCAGCGCGATAAAAAACATCTACCGCAGCAACTTTACCATAACGTGCAGTTTCACCAGATTCAAGCGTAATGAGTGCAACTTCATTTCTTTTTATATCATTATATAACTGTGTTAAACCTCTAGGACTATCAGGAGCCAGTGTAAATGATAGACTAGACTTCCATGTTTCAAAGCCAGGCAATTCTGTCTCAGAAGTTGATATGGTTTGTGTATAAGCTGAAGCTCCTGAATGGTCATATTCACTCATATGTGAAAAGTATAGCATAAGAGCATATAAAAGTAAGAAGCATGGGGTGTTGCAGTATATTGGGTGCCTTTTCTTCTTCAACTTCCGGTGTTGAGTGGTGTGCTATAATACATACCTGACTGGTATCGTATATAGGAGGACCTATGAGATCACCTAATGTTGCCCGCCAGCTTGCTTTGAAGTACGTTAGCGAAACACTTAGCATGCCAACTTCAGAGCTCAGCGCACCTGTTACCGTGAAAGATGTCAGTCGTGGTATCATCACAGTATCGGTGGTGCGTGTAGTGAAGTCGGGAGAGAAAACCGGCGTAAAAAAGGTTATCGTCCCGCTTTCGCCCGATGATGACAACATCAGGCTGAAGTAGGAGTTTATCCTTACGCGGTTTTTTTTAATAAGGACGGCTACGGCCGTCCTTTTTTACACTTGTTAGTGTTAATCTGAGAAAATCTGCATATTCCTCTAGTGATGTTGAGAGTTCCCTTTTTTCATCCGAAGAGAGTGTTTTGAAGAGTCTTGTTTCTACATGTACTGATTTGGTTTTGATTGTTCTCCGCCAGAGACCTTCTATTTTTCCATCAATCAGAATCACGTTATTAAACAATGAGTTTTGTCTGAAACCGAGTTTTGATTTATCTACATTCATGGTGAGCACTTCCCTATCTGTATACGCAACAGTATATTCATCATAATTAGGAAGTAAACATATCTTTTTAGTACGCTTATGAAATGGTGTGTCAAAGTAGTAATATATTTTGCCATCAACAACGTCTGATCGAAGATCGTTAAGTAATGTAATACCCTTTTTAGCATCGGAAGTTAGGAGTCCTGACCACCAGACAAAATCTGAAATCTGCGCTGGTCCATGACTCTGGAAATACTTCTTTGTCAGTTCCTTTAGTGCTTTATCTCGTGAGATTTGTTTTACTTCAGGTACACGTTCCGATAGCAGTGCATAGGTATGCTGTTTTCCTTTTTTAGGTCCACTGCATATGATACCGTTTCCTTCCACGTACATTACGAGATGAGCCAGACCATTTCCCTGCCAGGATATGCCATTTCGTTTGAGTAATACTCCCAGTTCATTTCGCGTCAAATAATTATGTCCCGTTAGTTCACTTTGTATGATGCTTAAACTCTTCTCAAATAGCGCATCGGTGAGTCCCAAAGATGTATTATATGTGCTCATGGTCCGGATTACGCGATCTTTCGTTAACGCGAGCATCCATCGGATATCTTGTGGAGCAACAAAATGCCATGTAGGCCTCATTACATGAGTCCGCAGTATTAGCCCCTTATTAAATGCAGATTCTATTTCATCATTTGAAGTGGTAGGTAGTCGTTGAGAGATTGCCCATACGGCACCTGCATAATCCTGTGACTGTATAGC
>CAYMIY010000107.1:0-2442 GCA_964390735.1 uncultured Gammaproteobacteria bacterium | reverse complement strand
CCTGAACCAGTGATAAGCCTTTTTTTTCGCGCTCTTTACGTAGTATTTCTCCTACCGAAAGCATATATGGTGGATAAATAATAATTATTGTTGTGTCGGATCTTTGACGCGCTCACCGTATTCTCCGGTTTCAGGATTGACTGAGATGATATCTCCGACTTTCACGAAGATCGGTACCATAACAGTTGCTCCTGACTCAACCTTTGCAGCTTTCTTAACGCCTGAAACGGTATCGCCTTTCACTGCGTCTTCTGCTTCAGTTACTTTCAGATGTACACTTGCTGGAGGACGAAGAGTAAGAGGAACATCGTTGTGGAGATACAGATAATATTTACTTCCTTCTTTCAGATAGTTTGCTGCGCTTCCTGCCATCTCAAGAGGAAGGGTGTACTGATTGTAAGATCGTTCGTTCATGAAATAAAGACTTTCAGCATCTTTATACAGATACTGCATTTCTACACTTTCGACTTCTACTGTTTCGACTGACTCACTTGATTTGTATGTCATATCGACATTCTTTGCTGTCTTTACGTTTTTGATTTTTGCTTTCATGAGCGCAGATCCCTTGCCTGGAGAATAAAATTCTGCTTTCTGTACCTGCCAGATTTCATTTTGATGATAAACAAATTCGCCTTTTTTTAAATTACCTGCCATTACTTTCATAAGTCAATATTAAATTGTAAATTCCTGTCATCCCGGACAAGTAACAACATGACCTGCCTGCCGGCAGGCAGGTCCGGGATCCAGGCTGGATTCCGGGTCAAGCCCGGAATGACACTGCGATCAGTATACATCTACTATCCTTATTTCATTTATCGAGGAAGTATTTGTGAGTACCATTGCCAGTCTATCAAATCCTACACCGCTCCCCGTACAATACGGGAGACCATATTTTAACGCCTGTATAAAGCCTTTGTCAATTGCATGAGGCACAAGTCCGTTTTTCTGACGCTTCAAACCCTCACTTTCAAACCGTTTTTCCTGCTCCTGCCAGTCGGCAAGTTCGGTGCAACATCCACCGATTTCGATACCATCTATATAGAATTCTATACGTTGAGCCGTCTTATTGTCAGTGTTCAATTTCGCGAGTGATGCCATCTGGAAAGGATAATCATATACAAGCGTAGGAAATCCGTTTGTCCCTAGATGAGACTCTATTTCCTGAGTAAAGATCTGTGAAAACACATCTTCGTACAAGAAACCTTCCGTGATGTAGCCTTTGAATCGTATCGCATCAAGGAATTTCGTTTCATCAAACAATATCTCCGGAGGTATAGAACTGTACTTCTGAAACGCTTCCGCTACACTTAGTTTTTCCCATTGCTCGACAGAGATTAATTTTCCTTTGTATGTAAATGTGTGAGAACCATGAATAGACGTTGCAAGATGCTGCATGAGCGCAAGAAGTTCATCACCCATCTGCTGGTAATCAATACCAAGTTTATAAAACTCGAGCATCGTAAATTCAGGTGAGTGTAATGTTGACTGTGGTTCGCTGTTACGGAAACAGTGGCCCAGATAATAACAATTACCAATTCCCTGAGTAAGTAATCGTTTCAGAAAAAGCTCGGCTGAAGGAGTAAGGTACATAGCCTGTTTTCTATCAAAAAAAGAAAAATCTGTTTTGAAAATATCGAGATATGATTCCGGGATAAGTGCAGTTGAAAGAACGGGTGCATCTATTTCGAGATAGTTCTTATCTTTCATGAACTCGTGAGTTGCCCGCTTCAACTGAAGATATGTCTTATATGTGCTGAGGTGAGAAAGATCTGTATGAATATCCATTACCCGGTCTCGCGCTGCAGCTCTTCCAGCAACTTTCTTATCTTTGTATTTACTTTTTGTGGGACTACTACGCGATAGGAAACATATTCATCACCGCGGCGATTCGAGTTTGGGTATGGGACACCCTTTCCGTGTAGACGGACCGTTGTGCCTGACTGAGTGCCAGGTCGAATCTTCAGTTTTACCGATTCATCAATGGTTGGGACATCGATGACTCCACCTAATACAGCCATCGGGTAAGTAATCTCTTTTTCAACATAGAGGTCCTGTCCTTCACGTCTGAAGAAAGCGTGAGGTTTCACACTGATGAGAAGATCAAAGTCAGTAAACCGCATGCGTGTACCATCATCAACGCCCGCAGGTATTTTTATTTTTCTGTTTGAGCCCTCAAGTCGGACTTCTTTTTCAATACCCTTTACTGCTTCTTCGAACGTCAGCTGAATCTGATACATTTGCTTGCGCTGCTGTCGTGATTGACCAAACGGAGATTGAAAACCGAAGAACTGTTCGAATATTTCAAACGGGTCTGCCCCACCTTCACCGAATGGATTGCCGCCACCAAAATCACTGTATGTGTACGTGAATGGTCCTGATCTTCCGGCTGCACCACCTGCAGCAGAGTTACCTCCTGCACGTTCAAAGTTATCATGACCATAC
>CAYMIY010000106.1:0-2498 GCA_964390735.1 uncultured Gammaproteobacteria bacterium | reverse complement strand
ACTATTGAAACGTTGCTAACGCTTCCTATAAGTGAAATAGATATAGTCCTTGCAAAGACAGCAGCATTACTGACCGTTGTCGCAATAGCTCTGGGCCTCACCCTGCTTATACCTATATCGCTTATTTATTATAGTCATCTATACTTACCTGAGATAGTCTCAGGTTACATGGGAATTATGTTATATGGATTGTCACTCATAGCCATTTCGCTTTTCTTCTCATCGTTAACTAAAAATCAAGTCATTGCATTTCTTTACTCTGTAGTTTGTATATTTCTTTTCCTGGTTATTGCTACTGAATTTACGGCTAATGCATTGCCTAAACTAGTACAGGATACTATTACGTATTTTGGATTTCTAAATCATTTAAATAACTTTATTAAAGGAGTTATAGATCTGAGATCAGTCCTCTATTTTCTTTCAGTATTTGGAGTCGGAACTTTCTTAACTGTGATTAGTTTGGAACGAAGAGGATAATATGACACTATCAGAAAGGTTGCGCATAAACAATCTGGAAAAAGTATTTCTCTATGCATTAACAATCATACTTTTTATTGTTGCGAATTTATTTTTCTCATTTTTAAGTTTCAAGTTAGATCTCTCGAATGGATCTGTATACACACTTTCAAAATCAACAGTGAATGTTGTTAAACATCTTGATGATTTAGTAACGATACATTTTGTCGTATCATCGGATATTCCCACGCGTCTACTTCCGCTAAAAACAGAAGTTACAGATTTACTTAACGAATATCAAAAAGCCGGAGGTAGACGTATACAGATACAGATGCTTGATCCTAAAAAAGATAAGGATGCGTTAGTAAAAGCACAGAAGTCAGGCTTACAGCAACTACAATTTTCTCAGATGGAAAGTGACAAATATGCAGTAACGAATGCATATTTTGGAATATATATGACCTATGAAAATAAGCAAGAGCTCGTGCCTCAGATAACAGAACCGGGAAACCTTGAATATAATCTGACTGCAGCTATCTATAAGATGACGAATAAAAATATAGAGAGGGTTAGTATAGGAGGATTTGATATGCAGCAATCACAGCAGCTACAGCCTTTTACCAATCTGACTAATGTACTTTCAAAGCAGTATCAGATTAACACCTTGCCATATGAAAAAACTTTTGACAATATAAGTAAAGCAGGCAAAACAATTCTTCTTTTTGATAGTAATAATAAAAAATACACTGACGACGATATCCATAAACTGGAAACATTCCTGAACAATAAAGGATCACTCATTGCTTTTGTTGACGGAGTCTGGGTTCAGGATAGTCTGAATACTCAACCAACTTCTCATAATTTGAATAAACTATTCAGCAAATACGGAATCACTATAAATAATGACCTTGTACTATCTACGTCGTCAGAGCTTGTAAATTTTGGGAATGAAAATGTATCATTCTTTACACCCTATCCTCTGTGGGTACGTACAAATAAATTTGATAAAGCTCAATCGTTGTTTGCAAACATAAATTATGTCACATTCCCATGGGTATCTTCGGTTTCGGTTAAGAAGAGTACAACAGGAAAAACATCTGCACTTATATATACCGTACCTAAAAGCTGGAATCAGACAGGTACCTTTGTACTTAATCCTCAGGAAATACAACCCCCAAAGACATTTGCTGAGTACGCATTAGCCGCACAAAATCAGTTGAAGACGGGCGGGACACTTATCGTAATTCCTGCTTCGCGCTTTGTTCAGGATCGGTACCTTTCCCAAAATAGCAGTAATATGAGTCTAGTACTAAATATGGTAAATGACCTTACATCAGGCGGGGCATTATCGGGAATTCATCAGCGAAATGTTGTATTTTATGCGTTACCTGATTTGAATGAGTCTCAGAAGGATGCGTTTAAGTATCTTGTAGTGCTGGCTTTACCGCTGATGTATATTGGTTATGGTGTAAGACAATACCTCAACGAACGGAAGACTCAGAATTCTTGACATAATCTGATAATGCTTGAGATACAGAACTAAATGCTATATCGTTATAAGGGATTGCATCTTTTTTTACATATATATACCCTGCGACGTCATCACCGATAGTTATTGTGACCTCTTTATGCAATGTTGCAATGAATACTATACCGAGTGTTGAATATGTTATCCCATTGAATTCGTACGTATCATGGTATGAATTAAAATAAGTCAGACTCTCAAGTTCGCATCCTAGTTCTTCCCTGATTTCTCTGCGTACTGATTGTTCCGCCGTTTCACCCTTTTCTATAAACCCACCTGCAAAATCCAACTTTCCTTTTTGAGGATCAACTTTGCGCTTAACAAGAAGGATTGAGTCGTCTTTTTCGATAACGACCGCATTACAAGGTGCAGGATTCGTATAGTACTCAAGGCCACATGCACCGCAGTTCATTTTATTTCCCGTAATTATAAGTTCGTGTTTACAGACGGGACAGTATTTGAATATCTTATCTAGAGTCATGGTTTTATTATATAATATCGTCATGACAATACGTAC
>CAYMIY010000105.1:0-2498 GCA_964390735.1 uncultured Gammaproteobacteria bacterium | reverse complement strand
GATACGCTATAAGTGATGAGAAATTAAGCTTCAGAAGCATGTTGTATATTTTTGTATAGCGTTTCAAGCGTTCCATATTATTGTCCTATTGCAGTAAACTTCTTAAGCCCGTTCACCCACATCCATTTATAAATGACATAAAAGATCAAGAGCCAGATTATCTGAATACCAATGGTATTGAGGAGCACACTTGTATTATATGTTCCCTGAAATGCGGTTACCGGAAAATAAATCATATATGCAAATGGCATGGCAAAACTTATTTTAGTAATATATGCCGGCATAAGCTCAAACGGCATGAGATAGCCAGCAAAGATAATAGTAGTTATTTCCATGAGCTGAAAAAATCCTCCCGTGTCGGTTGTCCAGAATGCGACAAATCCAAGAATCATTTTATACGTGAAAGACATAAGAAAAGCCATTACCGCGATAATAACCGATAAAAGCAGATGAACTGGATCATGTTCGAGCGTAAGAAAATTGCCGAAAACGAAAACAAAAATAAGACAGGTCAGTAACCCATATCCACCTTGCAGTAGACGATACGGGAGCTCTTCACAGGTCTTTAACCAGTAATAGGAATAGGGTCGAATAATATATTGAGAAAGTTTCCCTTCCTGAATATCGATTTCGGCCACACCTTCTTCAATATGCGAAGTCAGCAGCGATCCTGCTATCACAAGAAGAAAATAATAGGACGTAATCGAGGATAGGGTTACACCCTGAGTATTACCATTTAAGGCACCACGCCAGAATAAGAGCATGAGCAGCGGATTAAACAATGAAACTATAAACCATACAAGCGATCTGCTGCGGTGTTCGAGAATATGTTCCATATGGAGGGCGAGTATACGGAAATATCTCATATTAGTGAATAAAGACCTGACGAATAATATCTTCTATGTCTGCTTCTTCAATATTTATATCGTCTACCGTCAGTGATTTTAATAAGTGTGATGCAACTTCATTGGTCTTGCCGCGCTTGACTTCAATGACTAATTTAGGATATGTGTATTCTTTTACTTTACCCAGGTGTGCGATATCTTGTACATTCACCGGTGCTCGTAGATGAACCGTTAAATATTTATTCGGAGCAAATTTTTTCACTATTTCATCGAGCGGTCCATCAAACAGAATCGCACCATGGTCGATAATGATGACGCGTTTACATAACTCTTTCACATCATCCATATAATGACTGGTAAGAATGATGGTTGCGTTAAATTTTTCATTATATGATTTCACAAAATCACGCAATTTTTTTTGCATGACGACATCGAGCCCTATGGTCGGTTCATCAAGAAATAATACTTTAGGCGTATGAAGGAGTGCTGCTATGAGTTCGCATTTCATGCGCTGTCCAAGTGATAGATTGCGTACCTGTACCTGGAGAACATCTTCTACTTCAAGTAGGCTACTCAGTTCATCAAGAGTATCCTTAAACTGTTTTTCGGGAATACGATAAATTTCTTTATTCAACGTAAACGATTCAATGGCTGGCAGATCCCACCAAAGCTGATTTTTCTGGCCCATGACGAGTGAAATTTGCGTAAGAAAATCAAATTTACGCTCAAAGGGTTTGTGTCCTAACACGTCAATAAATCCATTACTCGGGTAGAGAAGTCCTGATAGCATTTTGAGCGTCGTTGTTTTTCCAGCGCCGTTTGGACCTATAAAACCCACTAGCTCACCCTGATTAATGGTAAATGAAATGTTATCTACTGCTTTTGAAATATGATATGTACGATTAAAAAGCGATTTGATCGATCCGGCGAAACCAGGTTCCTTCTCGTGGATAGGATAGTGTTTTTGCAGGTTACGTACGGAGATCGTTGGTGTATATGACTCATTCATAGCTAAATACCATTATTGTATCAGATTGCATGAAATGTAGATATGTGGTATGTATGTGGACGGGTACTCGGTACCCGTCCACACGTTGATGTCGGAGAAAAATGCTCGCTAGATGCTCGCGGGCCACTGGCCCTGGTTCTTGGACACAAGCTTGGCCAGTTTGGCACCAGCCGGCGCTGGTTCGCCGTTGAGGCGCCACAGATAGTTGTCGTGGCTCATCCGGTAGATACGAATGGCCGTAGTATCCGATGATGCATGTCCCTTCGCAGTCTGATAGGCGCTGTTCTGTGTGCGATGCGCCTGCCTCTGATTCGTTGCCGGAGCTGACATCACATTCTCCTTTGTATTATTTTTCCGTGCACGGCATTGTGCGCACGGTTTAAGGTAACGAGATTATACTTCTTGAAAAAAGATCTGGATGTGACGAAGATCATACACTATCATACCTTTTTATTTCTTTGGTTTTATGGTATCAAAACCAGTAAGTTGACGAAGAACTTCAGGCACGGTGATACTGCCATCGGCATTCTGATAGTTCTCAAGTACTGCGATCAGAATACGAGGTGATGCAAGTGCCGTATTATTGTACGAATAACAGTATTGTGTTTTTCCTTCTGCATTTTTATAGCGGATATTTAAGCGGC
>CAYMIY010000104.1:0-2518 GCA_964390735.1 uncultured Gammaproteobacteria bacterium | reverse complement strand
ACAGGATTCAGTGCGTACATCCATGCCAGTTTTTTATTTCGGTTTGAGATCAGAAATACCAGATAACTGATTGCCACATCAAATACGGCAAATAACAGTTTGGCACTTACCGCAAACGGAATCCCACAGCGCGTGAGCCACTGTGCAATCGCATAGTAGTACAGCATGATCGGAAAGTATGGATGGTGAAGAAGTGATATCTCCGGATAGATCGAATGGTGCATCATTGTCTCTTTTCCCACCAGAAACCATGAATCCATGTCATAGTTAGTATGGTCTTTGAACAGAAAGATTGCGATGAGGCGTAATACTATACCAACAGTTAAAAACATATCAGTATTGTATCAAACTATAAGTAAGGATATAATATCGTTAGTATGAAAGATCTCGTTAAAACCATAAAGCCAGTTTTGAAAAAGTATGGCGTGAAAAAAGCGGCCCTTTTTGGCTCACATGCACGTGGTGAAGAAACTGCAACAAGTGATGTTGACATTCTCATTGAGCCTCCTGATGATATGGGGATGACTTTCATTGATCTCAAAAATGATCTTGAAGATAAACTTAATAAGAAGGTTGATCTGTTATCTTATAACGGAGTGGATAAGTACCTTAAGGGGTATATACTCAGAGATAAAAAAGAAATCTTATGAGAGATAAGAAGGATAACACTGCATACATAAAACATATTCGTGACGCCATTCGCAAAATAACAGTATATGCTTCTACTCGTAATTTTTCAGAGTTTGCTTCTAGTGAATGGGATCAGGATGCTGTTATGCGAAACCTTGAAATAATAGGTGAAGCTGCAAACAATTTGGAGGACTCTTTTAAAAATAAGCATAGTTCAATATTATGGAGACGTATCATTGGTCTTCGTAATATTTTAGTTCATGACTATTCAGATATAGATGTTAAGCTGATATGGCATATAATAACAGTAGATATTAAAGAACTATTACTTCAAATTGACGAGATTTTAAAATCGAGTTAACTTAACATACTATGAACATACACTATTCGAAAAAAATTAACCTTAGATCAGGGAAGGAAGTTGTTTTACGTGCTCCGCAACTTACGGATGCCAAGGCACTTGCCGATTATATTAATCTTCTCGTCGAAGAAGATACCTTCATTTCTTCACGTAAACAAAGTGTAGAGGATGAAGAGGCGTATATCAGGTCTATGATAAAGAAGATTAGTGCTGGTACGGAAATACACATTCTTGGGATGGTGGGCAGTGGAAAAATAGCCGCGATAGATATTTTTAGTCTGGGGGTGCGTAAGGAACATGTCGGCGAACTGCAGATTAATATCAGAAAAGATTATAGAGGCGAAGGCCTCGGGAAGATTCTCATGCAGGAAGCTCTAGTACTGGCAAAAAGTGACCTTAATCTAAAAATTGTCACATTAACATGTTTTGCAGGTAATGAAAAGGCACTCGGACTCTATAAGAAATTCGGATTTGCTGAATTTGGTCGACTGCCTGAGGCACTTAAATATAAAGAAGAGCTAATCGATGAAATATATATGTACAAGAAACTGTAATCTTGTCAGTCCGTTATAATCGCGAATAATAATCCTCCACTCCCCGTCTGCCAGATGAATGTACGCATGAGGAGATATATCGGTGTAAATAGAGCAAAAAAAACAGCCTTCTGTATTTTGCGCAATGGTTGAGGAACGTGCATGAAGTTACCATCCAGATTTTTGCGGAAGTCCTGGTACTCTTCGTACGTATGGAGTTCGACCAGTTCGAGATTTGTCTTTTTTGCAATGAGCTGCAGAGATTTCGGGGAAAAATGAAACAGATGGTCTTCGATCATCCACCATGACCAGTCTTTACATATATTTGCCATAACACTTTTGTAGTTTGGCATTTGCAGGATAATTAATCCATCTTTATTCAATATTTGTTTGAGGTTATGCAGGACATGCACAGGATCAGGTAAATGCTCAAGCACATCGAGCATGATGATAAGATCATACGTGTTTGTACTATGTGCAAGATAGGTATCTAAATCTAGCTTAATGATATGAGCTTTTTCGTTATTTTTGAGATATTCAGGAGTGAGGTAAGGTTCAATGGTATCTACTGTATATCCCTTATCTAGGAGAACCGATGATAGCAGTCCAAATCCGCCACCTATATCAAGTACGCGTCCTGAGCTCCTATGTCTACTCAGATGAGCCACTATAGCTTCTACTCTGCCCATATATCTTTTCTCCTGTGATCTGTACGATGCAAAATCATATGGGAGATCTTTTTTTTCTACTGGAGTTGAAGGAGGTACCGTAATGCCGAGTTCACACGATCTGCATTCAAGGATAGTTACTCCTTTTATCTCGGTAAGTACATGAGTGGTTTTATTTCCGCAAATTATACAATCCATAGCCTTAGAGATTTATATCTTGTAGTATTTGTAGATTATAGTCCATTGTCTACAGACAATCATACATGAATAATAGAAATGTGATAAACATAATATGTGATGTCTGTGGATCAAATGCTACATTCTTT
>CAYMIY010000103.1:1219-2563 GCA_964390735.1 uncultured Gammaproteobacteria bacterium | reverse complement strand
GTTGCTTCTACCATAGTAAGAAATATGGGCGCAGACATTGTCATTGCGGTAAACCTCGATATGATCGCAGGACCCGGATGGGATAAAGAAATTCCACCCCTTTCGATAGTTCCTATGCATTCAATTAACATTCTTCGTCATCACTTATCATTGCGAACTGCTCAAACAGCAGATATTGTTGTATCACCTGAAGTGTATCAGGTGGGGCTGATTGGGTGGAATTATTTTTTTGATGTCGATAAAGTAAACGGACTTATTGATGAAGGACATGCAAAGACCGAGTTAATTATTCCTGAAATAAAAAAACTCATTGGTGAAAAAGAGAGGAACTCAAGTTTTTTCCATCGATTAGTCGGTCGCTATATGCAGTAACACTTCAGTAATCTGTTTGAGTGCTTTGATGCTGATTCTTTCTTTTACTGTATGTTGATTCTCCACTCCTGTACTGATCAGTAAGCTTTTAATTCCCGCATCATTCAGCAGGTTTGCATTTGTTACTGCTTTATACACATTATATGCTGGTGTAATTCCTGTTTTTTTCATTGCCCGATCTACCAGTTTTACCAGTGGATCCGATTTGCTTATTGCGTATCCTCCAAAATATTCGAGCATCGTAACAGTACTTTTGGTACCGAGCAGGCCATCTACACAAGCTACTGTATGCTCCAACGCTAACAGAAATGAATCAAATGACTTCTTGTTAAAGCTATAACAGTTTCCTTTGAATGTACACGATTCAGGGACCATAGATGTCATGAGTCCGCCGTTTATAATGCCGATATTGGTAGTTGTTTCCTGATCAACATCGCCGATGGGGAGTCGATTGATCATTTCTATTGCTGCCATAATGGCGCTTTTGCCTTGAGCATAACTTGTAGGTGCGTATACTGATTTCCCTTTAATATTCACTTCATATACCTGTGCGTATGGAGCTTCCGTTATTATTTCGCCGACTGGTGTCCCACGATCAGGAACAATACACGTTTTTACGTCTGAAATAATATGTTGAGCGGTTGGTATACCTGATTCTTCATTACATGTTAATGTGAGTAAAATTGGACGATGAGGAATCTTTTCTTCGTCAAGAATGGTGATCATCTCTATCATTGCTGCGATACCCGCTTTTGAATCGGCTCCCAGTATAGTTGTTCCATCACTCGTAATGTAATCCCCTTTCTTACGAGGCTTTATATTTTTCCCCGGACTGACTGTATCCATATGTGTGTTAAACATAATGGGCATTCCTTTTCCAGGAACATCAATATATACGTTGTGGTATGCATCTGTCCATGATTTTTTTTGATGTCTTGATGCAAGGTCCTGCATATATTCAGCAAACGGAAG
>CAYMIY010000103.1:0-1119 GCA_964390735.1 uncultured Gammaproteobacteria bacterium | reverse complement strand
AGTTCGATTCGTGGATCGGCAGTGTATGTGAGTCCCATTGGCATATATCCTATTTCCGGATTTGCCGGGCCAATCGCCGTATACGCTTCTCCTAAATTGCCACTTATTGAACCATCCGTAGTACCTGCAACTCTACACCCATTTGCGATACATAACGGGAACGAAGTATTACGGATACTTTCATTAAATACGATTAACGGATCACCATTGTATGATTGAGAATTATAGCTGTGTCTGACTAGCTGTTGTGTTGCCTGTCTTAAGTGACTTGATAGTCCATGTCTTCTATACTGTTCTCCCGGATGTGTAAAATAAGTGGGTTCTACCAGCCGAATACCTGCAAATGTAAAACGCGAATCCTGTTCGAGATAGCCCACTGAGGCAACCTGACGATGTTCATCAAATGCAACTAGTGTAGGATTACTCATCATGATTGCCAGAGCGCCTTCTGCGGTCTGTTGTACTGGATCATGCGGATATTCAAACGCCAGTTTGTGAACTCCTGCAATCTGTGCAGCTACTTCTTCCATATCTTCATCCAGCCATTGACCGCTCAATATATCTCTTAATTTACCATCTACTATTTCAAGAGCCGATACATTATACCCGGGTGGCACTGCTCTCGGTTTATATAGAGAGCGTTTATCAAAACCTTGTCTTAATGCTTCATTATGATCCGTCCATTTTGCATCGCGAAATGCTCTACGCTGTCCCGATGCAATATCAAAGTAAAAGAGTCCGAACTCCTGTTCATCAATATGAAATGGTATCCGTCCGCTGATGTGTGCAGCTCCGCCAGTAGATAATGCTGCTTCCTGTAATTCTTTCTGAACTTTTCTCAGTTGGCCCTCTTCATCAATAGGAATAATTGCACGGGTTTGTACTAGAGGAGTTTCATATTGGTTGCCTGCCCGTTCCCATAGACGCCAGGTTTCTTCTCCTATACTTATAGGTGTACTAACATCACTCATGCGTACTCCTTTTAGTCGTTGTGTATTTTCATAATAAGTAACGTCCCATTCCGACTGCTGTGATATCCGAAGAATGTAGTTTTCCGACTCTCTATTTTGACCGGCATATATTTGTGAACCTCTCATAATAGGAGAATTAAACACTATA
>CAYMIY010000102.1:0-2578 GCA_964390735.1 uncultured Gammaproteobacteria bacterium | reverse complement strand
TACTTCGTGGCCGGCAGCAATGAGCCCCTTCTTCAGATTCAGAAGATATGTTTCAGCTCCGCCGACTTCGATACCGTTGTCATTTACCAGTAAAATTCTCATTGGTATATTTCGCTCCCTCCATTGCTATAAACTTTATTTTTCTTGCTGTCAATAAATGCTTTAGGATATACATAACCTAAATGAGTTCCGTTGTAGTAAAAATAATTGATACCTTTTACGGTATTTGCGTAAGTTAAATAAATCCAGGAATTTCTGTCTAGCGTAGAAGGTAACACATCGGGAACAGTATTATTAATTTTTGCATATGCCCAAAGAATATTTCTGCCGGTAGCAAAGGTGTAAACAAGCTTATAGTCATATCTATCAGCAAGCCATTTTGCCGATGCTGCTTCTTCTTTATGTGTATAAGTAAGATCGTAATATAACCCAAAATTGTTAAGCCACAGAACGGTTTTACCACCTGTCAGCTGCCAAATAAGGCCAAATGTAAAAGCGAAAATGGAAACTATAAAAAGACCCTGCATAATTACAACCGGTATATCTGGTACGCGGAATAACTTACGGAATAACACATAACTACCAATAATAATAAGACTGGACATTATCATCATTGACTGCAAATACATCCGGTCAAAATTATAAGCTTGTGAAACGAATGGAAGAATCACAATAGCAGCAAGAAGTAAGGTACAAGCTAAACACATAGATATATATTCGGCAGTTACACCGTCATATAACTGGAAGAGGTTAAAAAATAATGTTATAACTCCTATAAGAAGACATATTTCAATAAGAATGAGTATGATTTTATAGTATGTTGAAACTGCAGTATACAGATTGTTATCGGTAATAGGTAATGACTCTGTAGCCATCGGCATAATTGCATACGGATTATATTCTTCGGCGGTATATGTAGCCAGATCGCCTCGGTTTGCATATTCTGTTGAGCTTTTTTTGTAGTAATTACTATATACTTTTGCAGAAATTTTATTATTACCTGTTAATACCTGATTTACGATTCCTGACTTCATCTCGTCCGAAAATAACTTACCTATATTAGTAAAAGCTCCTCGGCTTACATCGCCCAGATTATTCGAGGTTCTGGTTATTTGTGAATACCACAAAAACGTAAAGCTTGTAAATATAAGAATGTAGATAAAGGTAATAAGCGATCGAGAAACATCTACTCTCCCATGAAGAACTATTTTTCGTACAGGCTTAAGCCATACAGTCCGCGAACCGGCAAGTAACGTATACAACTTCGTAAACACATATGTCATAGTGAGAAGTATGGCCGTAATATAACTGGTTGAATAATGAGATATAACGAGCGCCGCACTAAATGTTATGAGAAGAATTTTACGCTGGTTATAGGTAAGTTCGTTATCAAACAGCATTAACAGAATATGAATGAAAAAGAAGAATGCTATTTCCTGACGGGCTATCGTAACCATCGGATCGACAAACCACGGCTGGGAAACAAAAAAGACCGCAGCCAAAAATGAGTAGAGATACGGTATCTTGGGTGCGAGTTTGCGTGTGAGAATGACGATGCTTAGCGGTATGAGACTAAACATTAGAGGATAGAGTAATTTAAATATATACTGATCCGGGAACTGAATGAGACTGCTGAATACCGTTGGCAGAAGTGTAATGCTCAGACATGCGTTATATGCACTCCCCGGAAAATTAGACATACTCCAGTGAGCAAATCCTTTCGTAATCTGAAATACCTGATATTCGTTACTAATATCAAAGCCGGCAATAAAATAGCTGCGCATGGACAACATCAGAAGCACGGATGCCGAAACTGACAGAAGTGCAAAAAATGAAAAGAAACTGCGGAGATGATAATACTTAATGATCACCAGGAATAAATAGAGCGTTGCAATAACCAGCATGAAGTAGATAATCGTGTTAGGACCATCATTATTGAGCACATTTGTGCCAAAATACGTCATGATAGGCAGTGCAATACCTATATATATGATTATCGTTTCGAGTGTTGTGGCCTGTGGGCGCGGAATGTCTTTCCCCTTTTTAAATACGAGAAATAATAAGGTGAGGATGACAAGGGGTGACAGAATCGCGATTCCTGCTGGCGTCGAACTAAGCGGATTGGTGATACCTGCCAGAGGCAGGAGCCAGTTAATGATAAGTCCAACTGCATACACATAACTGATACTGATAGCTACATTCAGAATGAATCTGTCCCAGAACTCTTCTTTATGGATATTACACAGTGAACTGATGAGGTATCCGGGAATATAAAACAGAACCTGCATGAACAGAAAAAACTGCACCACATGATACGGATTACCGGGGGTGATAAAGAAAAACCCGGCTGCGAGTATCACCAGCATATAGAGTCCGATCCAGTATTTTTTTATCATGTGTGTTTCCTTCCTGTCATTCCTGGGCCGCCATCGGCGGAACCGGGAATCCATACTTTACTGGATCCCCCGTCCTGTTGAGACTGGCGAGGGATGACAATTTCTCCAATTATTTTATCCCACTTATTAATAATTGTAGCAATGTCATATATTCTCGCCTGTGCTATACACGCATCTTTCTG
>CAYMIY010000101.1:0-2622 GCA_964390735.1 uncultured Gammaproteobacteria bacterium | reverse complement strand
TAGTAAATGTAGGAGGTGCCGATGAACAGAAAAAACTGTTTTATGACGATCTCACAAAACTCTTAACTAGTAACAAATCAATCAAGCTCGAAAAGAAGTTTAGCAAAAACCTTGCAGTATACAGTTATTTGCCAACTCAACAGGAATCGGATCCAGTGACACTGATACATAATCCGCCGGTGATTGGGCCAGTCTATCAGAGTGCATACATCGATGAAGCATATCTGGAGAATGGGACGTATGTTACTTCTTTAGATGATACGTTTGATCAACTGGTTTATCCTGCACGAACGATGATGAATAACCAGGAACGCGTGAATCCTCAGCAAGTACATATCGATAAAAAAAATTATCAGGTATATCTGGATGCAGCACATAAATTAAGTAATCTCACCATTCCCGATCTGCAGCGTAGTAAATATTCATTCTACGGAGACGTATATACAGCAAGTAATTCTTCAGCTTTGCGGATACACTATCTACTGCCTTTTACTGGATCGACCGATCCGTATTATCAGGATCTCGAACTTCCCAAGACTTCCTCACTCATTAGTATAAATGATCAGGTTATGATCATTCCTTCTGTTTCAGGAGATGAAAATATTTATTTAGGTGAATCAGTGTTTTCAAGTGCCACTCCCCTAACATATAAGTTATACGATGATAAAACACCAGTGCAACTTTCGATCAGCAATAATCAACTTAATCCTGAACTGTGTTCCGATGCAGATGCTAATCAGGTTATTGGTGCTCAGTATAACGAGGGTGGAATCGAGTTATACGGCAAACATGCAAAACTCTGTTTAACAGTACCGCTGTCTGAGATGATTCAGTTTAATGACAAGGAGAGTGTTGTTCATCTGGCATTTGACTATAAACTTACCAGTACTCAGTTATCCGGGAGTTTCTGTCTCTATGATTCAACACGAAATAAATGTCTGGTTCAGAGGACACTCAAGCAATTAAAAAAAGGTGATCAGACAGTAGATATGTACTTTACCTACAATCCATCTATGGTTGCATCACAAAGCATTCGTATTACTTTTGATTCAATACACGCAGAAAAAATTGAATCACTCTATCTTGAGCATATTCAACCTGTTGCATATGAACTAACAAACTCGATACGGGTACCTGTCGTCCTGCCACGTAATGATACGACCTATGACACAACCATGGTAAACGGAAACCTTCCTCAACATCAGTTCCCTGTTAACTTTCGTACGGCTACAGAATATCATTTCAACTGCGGACTAACCGCAAACGGGAACCTGACCAAGAACTATCTCTCAGAAAACGGGAGTGAAGTGGTCGAATATAATTCGATAAATGGAGCTTTGTGCGAATCTCTCGCATTCCCCGATCTCATTCAGGATACGGGGTATATTCTCTCAGTACAGTCAAGAAATATCAGTGGCCTCCCATTGAGACTCTGTATGGAGAATGATGTAACCAAAAAGTGCGATCTTGAAGATGAACTTTCAAAACTTCCGAATTATCATGAAGATAACTTTCTTATTCCTCCGTATTATCAGGGTTCAGGCTATAACCTTATTTTTAATAATTTATCTATCGGAGATACCCCAACGGTAAATCATATCCAGTCAATTTCCATCATACCTATTCCCTATCAGCTGCTTCAAGCGATACATAGCGGTCAATACGATGGTACACAAAAGACGCAGCAACAGCGTGTTAAGGCAGTGAAAAATACCGCATTTATGTATACCATTCCCATCACTTCTCCCCTGCTACCTCAATCAACGTTTATCCTCCACCAGGCGTATGAAAAGAACTGGCACGCATATATAATGCCAACTTTCATTACTTCACTACCAGGAGGAAGTATGTTAAGTCCTCTTATCGGCCAGCAGTTAGGTGAGCATATACTGGTGAATAACTGGGCAAATGGCTGGTATATTAAGTCATCTCCTCAGCTAGACGGACCTTATACTATAGTTATAGTCTTTGTGCCTCAGTACCTCGCCTGGGCTGGAATACTCATATTTTTATGTACAATCTATCTTCTTATGAGACGTTTTGTACACAAAAATAGATCAATGTAATACTACGTTGTATAAGCTAATTAGGTATTAATCTACTCGTCGTTGCAGTTGATTTTGTACTGAATTTAATGTATACTATGGGTTATATTTTAAATTCAATTATTTATATCTATGGATAACCAATCTGTTCCTTATAACCAGCCTGCTGCAGTTGCACCAGTTGCAATGCCAATGCTCCCATTAAATACAATCATCGTTTCAGTAGTCGTTCTCATTTCGTTATTTCTTGTCCTTATGCGCTTTGATAAGCTTTTAAAGATAAAAGCAATTGATGACTGTGCACGTAGTGCTCGCTATGAAAAAACCATTACTGCTGCTGGCGAAAAATACTCTTATCCTGTACAGGATCAGTATGACGCCTGTCTGAAATTGAAAGGCGTAAAGTAAGCCCTAAACTCTTCTATGTAGGGGACGTCTGGCCGAGCCAGACGTCCCCTACTATGAAACGTCATATCTTGCTCCTTCTTTTTCTGCTATAATAATTTCCATATATGTCTCAATTTTCGTATCTTCAAATACGGAATCCTAAAGATGATGAAACGCCAGTAGAAGCGGC
>CAYMIY010000100.1:0-2681 GCA_964390735.1 uncultured Gammaproteobacteria bacterium | reverse complement strand
ATAGCCGAACATAAAAATGCATCGCCGGAATTAGTAGATTCACTCATAAGCTATGCAGTAGACAGAGGGATGAGTATGGAGCATGAGTTTCAAAATAAACTGGCGAATGGTGTCGATATATTGAATCGGGCAGCATTTGCTACGTTTGTTCTAAAGGATAAAGAAAGACGACGAGAGGAGCTCATGTGGAAATCTGCAGAACAAAAAGTTCGGAAGTCAGATACTGAACTCGATCAGGAAGTTGATCAGAATTATGCTTTTCAGCAATTCGATATTAAGGATTTTCGTGCGAGTGATTTTGCAAAAGATGATGAAGGCAATCACGGTGCAGATTATACGATAAATAAAGTGGGTCTTCGTGTAAATAAACTCGTTACGACGATTAATAATATATTTACTACACAAAAAATTGATTCGTTGGTAACGGTATGTCGATATGGAGGTGACGAAGTTGGACTTGCATTCTTAAATGTAAAACCTGAACTTCGTAAGATAATAAACGCCGCAATTTCCGGACTTAAACAGGATGATGGGGCAGAGATAAATTACGAAAATGGTATAAAGGACGTTCGTGGATATTTTGATAGAGGTGGCATAATAGAGGTAGAAAATGTTGATTTAAAACCCGGTATTGCAGAACTTTCTGTTCCCACTGATCCGACAGATCGCGCAATATTTTGGGAGCAGTTTAATCTTGGTTTGATACTCAACCCAAAGGAAATTGCACGTATACGCTTACAGCGTGAAACGGATCCGACCATTCCGGCAGCAAGGCAAACAACTGAAGTCGTCATAGCTGATCATGAAAGATTCGTTGCCTATGCTGAAAAACTTAAACAACGCCATCCGGAGATGATCCCTTTTCTTGATCAAATAGTAGAACTTCAAAAAGAAATTCCTGAAATAAAGGATGAATTTCCGGAATATGTAAATAATATTTTATACGATCGGTTACTCGGTGAAAAAGTTACTGGTTTTCAGGATTTTACCGAGCATTTGACTAAGGGATCGTTTAAAGAAATGTTTATGTTTGATATGAAAGGGATTAAGGAATTTAACGATGTACAAAGTATTGCAACAGGAGACCAGGCTATTGTAGCTCTTTGGAATACCATTGGAAATCAGATAGGCCCTGAAGATTTTGCAAAAGTCATGTGTTTTAGGCGGGGTAGTACGTTCATCGTAGGCATACGCGATGGAGTAGAAGCAACACAAGGTTTAGTAGATAAACTAAATAGTATACGTTCGGTAAACTTTCAGGGTAATGAGTTTGATATTGGCTTTCATCATAGAAAAATTGAACAAGCATTTACGAGTGACAAACAAGGAAGAAAGGAGATTAGAAACTGGATCGAAGAATCGATTGTTGATACACATGAGAATTGGAATCAAACGATCATAAAAAAATATTTACGTTACGATCGCGATATATTAAATGAAATTACCATAGAAGAAGGCACGCGCTTTACCCCTCGCGAGGGATTGGCACTTTTCTTTAATGGTAAACGTGCAATCGAACGGTATGACCGTCTCATTGAGGTAATTACGAGTATGGGAATTGATGCAAAAGTAAAGGAAAACACACAATCGCTTGGAGAAGGTGATTGGTCTTCTGAGGAATTCAGTCATCTGAAAAAACAGGTACTGGATAGGTTGTTCACCGTCGTTGTTCCGCATAAACTCGAAGAATATGAAAGTAAGAATAACCCTGCTAAGCGGGATGAGACCAAAATAAAAGAAACACTCAATAAACGAGCTGAACTTGCCAGGAAGTATAATTATCCGATCGATTCAGAGTAATACAGTTATCTTGTTACCTGGTAGCTTTTAACCTGCTCAAGAAGTGCTTTTGCTTCGGCATTCTCTTCAAAATGCTTCCGTACTGGCTGGAGAAGCTGGTCGAGCATATTCGCAACAGTCATTTTCAGGTCCTGGGGATGAATTTCTTTTGCTGCATATTTTTCTTCAAGTTCTGCATATGTTTTGACGTGAATATTTCCACCCCATTTTGCCGGACGTTCAATAACCATTTCATTTGTATTTAAACGATCGAGTGATTCAAAGATAATATATTTGCAGTATTCAAGAACCGGGTTTTCTTTGATTTCACCTTCAGGTGCCCATGCTTTATTCATTTTACGCTTAATATCTTCGAGCGTATCAGTCATGAAGATCGACGTATCAGGTTTTGACTTAGACATTTTGAGTGCAATCGTGCGAGAAACCTTATCTGCTGCAGGTTTACCCGGCGAAGCTTCAGCGAAGTCGGGTTTACCCAGGCCCATGAGCATATGGTGACTGATGACTACCGGTTTCCAATAACCAAGTATCTCGCCAACCTCACGTGCTAACATGTTTACTTTGCGCTGATCCATACCAAGTTGTGTTATTTTAGCGCCGAGCATAAAGATATCAGCGACTTGCATACATGGGTACATTATTTGAGCAGCGGTGAGATCCATACTTTCTTCACGGCCCATGATTTCGGCAGTACGGATAAAACGCTTCAAAGAATTCGTTCGTGCAATTTGGAGAACTAATTTCCAGTATTCGCTATTTTTTACCATGTCTGAAGCCCAGACAAACTCAACGTTTTCCAGGTCCATTCCGCATGCACGCCAGACTTCGATAAAATAGCGGCCAGTTGTCTGAATTTTTTCCATATCACCGCCCATTTTATT
>CAYMIY010000099.1:0-2721 GCA_964390735.1 uncultured Gammaproteobacteria bacterium | reverse complement strand
CTTCTGCGCCTTTTTTACCGAGTTCCATTTCATCTTCCCAGCGTTTACGCTGATCCATAGGATCATTTAATTCATTGTAAGCGTTGATAAATTCTTCGCCTCCGACAAGAAGTTGGAAACTTGCTGATATCTCAGGATTATCGGTGCGTCTTTTTGCGAGAGGTTTCATCGCATATGGATAATCTGTTAAGAACAATGGTCCTTCCAGTTTTGGTCGAATATGTTTTTTGTATACTACATCGATAATATCTCTGAATCCAAATGCTTCGTTTCCTGCCATTAGTTTGTGTTCAGTTACATAGTTCAGAAGTTCTTTTTCGTCTTTAAAGGTTGCTATATCCATCTGCAGATATTCTTTGAATAAATCGAGGAAGGGGATTCGTTTCCATGGTGTGCTGAAATCGTATTCTTTATCTTTAAATATCACGTTACATGATCCTTTTATCTCTTTTACGATAGATGATATCATTTCCTCGGTAAAACGCATTAAGTGTTCGTAATCGACATATGCCCAGTAAAACTCAAGCATCGTAAATTCCGGATTATGTGCTTTACTCATACCTTCGTTTCTAAAGTCTTTACTGAGTTCGTATACTTTATCAAAACCTCCGACCACGAGTCTTTTCAGATAGAGTTCATCTGAAATGCGAAGATATAAATCAATATCCAGAGCCTTGTGATGTGTGATGAACGGGTTTGCTGAAGCACCACCATATAATGGCTGTAACACGGGTGTTTCTACTTCGGTGAATCCGTTTTTGTCGAGATATGCACGCAGAAGTTTAACGATCTTTGAACGGGTAAGAAAAATATTCTTTACGTCATTATTTACCAGTAGGTCTACGTATCGCTGTCTGTATCGCTCTTCAACATCTTTGAGTCCATGCCATTTTTCAGGAAGCGGTCTGATAGATTTGGTCAGAATATCAGTTTCCGTTACGAGTACACTGATTTCTCCTTTAACTGTCGTTGTTACGTTGCCTGTTGCTTTTATGAAGTCACCAACGTCATACAGTTCGATCATGTTGAAGTGATCATTCATGACGTCCTGTTTGAACATGAGCTGTATTTTTCCTGTTTCGTCATATAAATCGGCGAAGATGAGTTTGCCATGTCCGCGGACTGAAAGAATACGGCCTGCTACTTCGACATTCTGGTCCATCTGTTCACGGGCCTGCGCGATGGCTGTGTTACCTCCGGGATATGAGCCGTACGGATTCTTGCCTAACTTAATAAGTTCATTCAGTTTACGAATTCGTTCGGTGCGCATCTGTTCAAACGTTTGCATAGCATTTCCAGAACTTCATGTCTTAGCCACTTTTGACATTTATTATAGTATATACATTTTTTCCGGCAGGTACTTCGATTTCTACCTTATCGCCTTTTTTCTTTCCGAGAAGTGCTGATCCGATAGGAGATGTATGGGATAGTTTTTTTGACATAGGATCGGCTTCGAATTCGCCTACGATCATGAATTCTGTTTTTTTGCCGTTTGTTTCAACTTCAACACTGCAACCGATTTCGATAGCACCTTCCTCGGCATTCACTTCTACGATTGTTGCATTGTGAAGGAGTTCTTCAAGTTCACGCACGCGGCCTTCTACAAAAGCAAGGTCTTCTTTTGATGCGGTATATTCGCTGTTTTCTTTTAAGTCGCCCATGGCGCGAGCTTTCTGTAATCGGTCAAGTGCCTGAGGCAGTTTTGTTTTTTTGAGTAGGTCGAGTTCCTGCTGTAATTTAGTATACCCGTCCTGTGTAAATTGAATTTTTTTCATAAAAAAATCCCCTCACGAAATGGTATTTGCTGAATCAGGGGATGATTGATATAATATTACATCACGCTCAAAAGATTGTCAAATTAGGAGGCTGTATTTAGCTCTCCTCCTTTTTAAGGAGGAGTCTCTGGCGAAGCCAGAGGAGGTGGTTTTATGCAGATTTCGAAGCTGTATAATAATGAAGCATACAAAAATCTGAGGAAGAAGTTAAGAAATTCTCTAACTCCTTCAGAGGCTAGTTTGTGGAATTATTTGAAAAATTCACAGCTAGCCGGAAGAAAGTTTAGGAGACAGGCAAGTATCGGAAACTATATAGTTGATTTCTACTGCCCGTCTGAAAAAATTGCCATAGAGCTTGATGGTCAAGTCCACACTACAGATAAAGCAGTAGCATATGACAAAGTGCGAGATAATTATTTAAAGTCAGTGGGTGTAAAAGTTATTAGATTTGAAAACAGATATGTTTACGAAAATCTACAGGACGTATTGAAAACTATTTCAAAGAGTTTTAAATAATAACCACCCCTGCCCCTCCTTGAAAAGGAGGGGAGCAAAAAACACAGGCCCCATCGTCTAGTGGCCTAGGACATCAGGTTCTCATCCTGGTAACACGGGTTCGACTCCCGTTGGGGTCACACCAATTAGCTACTTCGTCTAGAGGTGCCGGTGCCAGAAACAATAAGCTTCTGGAATACTATCTACTGGCCTGGTACGTTTAATATCAGGCCGAAAAAGTTACTCAGTTTACTGGAAAGTCGTCCCGATCTTCCTGTATATATTGTGAATAGAGATTCACACACACTTGAAGCAGTTTCACGAAACATTCTTTATAAAGAGATAGAACAAGCGCTTACAGATACATCATAGTATGAGATTACACGTTGTGATGTTGACATATTGTAGTGTTCCACGTCTGGATTTCCAGACGTGGAACAGGTGTGTGATA
>CAYMIY010000098.1:0-2951 GCA_964390735.1 uncultured Gammaproteobacteria bacterium | reverse complement strand
CCATATTGTCAAACTAACCTACCCCTTTTACCAACCGCCCTGTGAACGGTGTCCAGCTTCGCAATTCTGATATAGTTATTCACATTATGAAAACGAAAACTATTACTACAGATAAACCATTTCCAGTATTCAGCTCAGAAGCCGATAGAGACTACATACTAGCTCGCTTAATAAATTTTTCTGGATATGGGTTTGCTGTCCGTGCTGGATATTTTGGACAACAGGCGATTGAGAAATACTTCAAAGCACTGATGGTTCAAGAAGAAAAAGTCTATTTAAAGACGCACGATCTTATCGAATTATCAAAGCACTGTTTTAAATTTGATTATGTTTTTTCGAGTCATGAATTTTTGAGTAAAGTTAAGATATTTGATGATTTTCGAGAAGTTGGCAGGTATGGCGGAGAGTCAATGTATGATCCTCACTCTAAACAAGAAAGGAGCTTTATTACGGCTGGGGTGTATGTATGGCAAGTCGACTATATAAAAATTTTAGACGAAATAGTAAATTTAGTTAGAAAAAAACTTGATTTTAAAAGAATTAACTATAGTGATTCACTTAATGCAATCGCAAAAGGGGATAAAAAAGATTTATTAGCAGGTAATTGGAATTTACCAGTTAGTTTACAGGATATACTTAGGTTAAATAATGATTACTATAAACTGTGACAACATAATAGGTATTAACCGACAAGTTACGTCTATACAGACTGGTATCATATAGTATATGAAAAAGAGATTATTTGCTTCATTTCTTCTTCTTTTATACAGCGCTATCTTAGTTATGGTAATGGTTTTTAAAAACATTCCACCAATTAAGGTAGGAAGATTGATGTTTAATTTTGGAGGGACTGAAGTAGGCGAATCAAACATTATACCGTTCAGGACTATTCTCTCTTACCTAAACGGAGGACATGGTTGGCTTATTGCTACTCTTAATCTTGCTGGGAATATCGTTTTGCTCGTGCCTATTGGATTCCTTGTACCTTTTGTCTATACCGCAATGACGGGAAAAAAATCTTTTTTTCTTGCCATTGCCACAGGTTTTGCCATCGAAGGAACGCAGGTGTTACTACGAGTAGGTATATTTGATATAGATGATGTTATTCTGAATGCACTTGGCGTTATGGTAGGATATTGGATATTTATATTGTTTTTTAAACTTCTGTCTTTATATACCAAATCTCATAATGTACATTAAATGATGAGTTCGTTAAAATAAGCATATGAGAAAAATTATCACTACTACCATGATAACCATGGACGGTGTTATGCAGGCACCTGGTGCTTCGAAAGAAGATGCGAGCGAAGGTTTCAAGTACGGTGGTTGGCAGGAAGGCTGGGATGAAGAAGCCGACAAGATTATGGACACAAAAGTGCAAGATGCTCCTTTTGATTTACTTCTTGGGAAACGTACGTATGACATTTTTGCCGCTTATTGGCCACAACACACAGATAACGAACGATGGGGAAAGCCATTTGATAGAGCTACAAAATATGTGGTGTCTCATAAACCTTTTAAGCTTACGTGGGATAATTCAATACTTATTACAGGTGATGTAATAGCAGAACTAAAAAAACTCAAGAAATCGGAAGGTCCGGATCTGTTGATCTACGGTAGTAGTAACCTCATCCAGACTCTTCTTAAACATAATCTTATAGACCGTATGCATATCTGGACTTTTCCGGTTACTATTGGAACTGGCAAGAAACTATTTGCCGAAGGCACACAACCTGAACGTTTTAAAGCGGTAGATGGCAAGGTTATATCTACAGGTATATTATTTGCCACATACGAACCTCTGAAGCCGCTCAAAAAAGGATAAGAATATGTCTTATGTTCGCAGTATCTTCTCCATAGGTTTACCTTTAGCGAGCTCATCGATTAGCTTATCGAGGTAACGAATTTCACGCATAGTTTTTTCCTCAATCTCTTCAATACGTACGCCGCAGATCACGCCGGTAATTTTAGATCGCAATGGATTCAAGTGTGGTGCTTCAGCATAAAACGTTTCGATATCAGTTTGTTTTTCGAGCACGTTCTCCAATCCTTTTTGTGTGTATCCTGTCATCCACCAGATAATTTCATCGACTTCGGCTTTTGTACGTCCTTTACGCTCGGACTTTTTAATGTATTCGGGGTACACACGTGCAAATGGCATAGTGTAAATGCGAGGTTTCGTCATAGGTTATTATTTCGACTTTTTTTTGGCGTTATGGTTGAATGCTGCTGCGGATTTTATGAGAGCTTTGAATGCTGACTCATCAATGGTATCTCCTTCGTGAATAAGTATTGCACGATATGCATTAAAAAGACCCTTAGGGTCATCCAAAGACGGGCCTTTTGCAAATGTTATTCGTAGATGTTGCTTATATGTTTCACCCATGCACATAATTCCGTCATGTGACCATACAGGGATACCATCCGGGTTTGATGGTTTTTTCCATTTGACCTCTTCGACCACTTCAGGGTCTGCCTCTTTAACAAGCTTGCGGATCTGAGCTAATTTTTCACCACGCCAGTCCGAATACTTTTTAATTATCGCATCAATCTGTTCCGATTCTGTCATATTTATACTTTACCACAATGTGTGCGAAAATTGACAAATAGGCATTAACTCACTAGAATCAGCTGTATATGAAAATCCAACGAATGGACCATGTGGGAATTAACGTGATCGACTTTGATACTGCTAAAGAATTTTTTATAGATCTGGGTCTTGAAATGATGGGGGAAATAGAAATGAAAGGAGAACTGGTAGAAAAAGTAATAGGGTTGAGCGATGTGCATGACACCATGGCGATGTTCAAAATACCAGGGGGCGAACCATGCATCGAATTGATCAAATTTCATAGGCCAGTAGACGAAAAGGGTCTACAACCTTCACAGGCAAATACGCTCGGTATGCGCCATGTATGCTTCGCTGTGGAAGATGTCGATGCTCTTGTTGC
>CAYMIY010000097.1:0-2953 GCA_964390735.1 uncultured Gammaproteobacteria bacterium | reverse complement strand
CGATACTTTCTCAGATTTGGAGAAATGATGGTGCCGCTTTTGACCTGGATACTTATTACATTACCCGTCTGGTTGTCACCATTCCATCCTGCAGTAGTTGCCTATTTTATTATTGCGTTCGACTTATACTTCTTATATAAATCACTTACTACTGCTTATTTCGCCACTATCTCATATAGAAAAATATCCCTTTTTTCAGAAATCAACTTCAAAGAAAAATTACTTGAAGCCAAAACAGGAGAGGATATCAATCATTTCATCATTATTCCTAACTACAAAGAGCCACTCTACAAGCTGCAGGAAACCATAGATGCTATTTCAAAATCGGATTATCCATACAAAAAAATGCATCTTGTACTCGCTTTTGAAAAACGAGAAGAAGAGGAAGCTGTGCAAAAAGCAGCTGAACTTAAAAAGCTCTATGCTCATTATTTTAAGGATATCCTCATGTCTTTCCATATACTCACCCATAACGAAGTTCCCGGTAAAGCAAGTAACCAAACCTTTGCCGCGCATATAGTTGATGCTTACTGTCAGGAACATAATATGGAACCACAGAAGACAATCATCACGATCTGTGATGCTGACAGTCTGATCGATCATAACTATTTTTCATACTTAACATGTGAATTCCTGAACGATAAAGATCGTGACTATCATTTCTACTGGGCACCGGTGCTCCTCTACAACAATTTCTGGCAGCTTCCCTTCTTTGTCCGCATGCAGGCAACGATGTCATCGCTGTTGCGACTTGCATTTCTTTCACAAACCGAGGATCTCATTCATATTTCAACCTATTCGACTAATCTATGGCTTCTAAAATCTATTAATTTCTGGGATGTAGATATTATTCCTGAAGACTGGCACATTTATTATCAGGCATTCTTTAAGCATGGTGAGAAAGTGAAAACGATGCCTCTCTATACGATTATTAATGGCGATGCCGTGTTCTCGGGTAAAATGCTTAAGACATTCTTCAGCAGATATGAACAGGAAAAGCGATGGGCGTGGGGTGTGAGTGATGTATCGTACGCATGGAACCATCTTTTCACTACACCACACATTAGTATGAAAGCTAAGTTGAGAAAGATGAGATTCCTCGCTGAAAACCATCTGTTATGGCCTACTTCATTTTTTATATTAACTATTAGTGCATCAGTGCCACCTCTCATTAATCCTGTGTTTAAGCGCACGGTACTCGGTTTTCTCCTGCCACAATTGTCAGGATTCATTTTGACATCGGCATCACTTATGTTGATACTGTATGTCTACCTGGATATTAAACTACGTCAGCGCATTAAAATAGCAACAAAAGCAATTTATATTCCTTTCCTGATCGTGCAGTGGTATCTGTTACCTGTTGTATCGTTTGTTCTGTCATCTCTTCCTGCACTCGACGCGCACACACGATTATTATTTGGTAAAAAGATGGTATATAAAGTTACCGAAAAAGTATAACTATGGAATACTTGTTTACCCATACGCCCCTTCACTTTTTTGTTCAAAGTTTCTGGAGAGATGAAGCATTTACCTATCTGCTTGCTCACAAACCGATACTCGAGATTCTATCCCTGACAGCTCGTGATTTTAATCCTCCTCTTTATTATGTCGTTCTCCATTATTGGATTATGGTAGCGGGAAAATCAGAAATTGCTATTCGCACGCTTTCCTTTCTTGGATTCTGGGGTGTTATGTACGTTGCTTACTACATTATGCGAGATATGATGAAATTCAGTGTAAAAAAAAGTTCTCTGTATCTCCTGTTTATGCTCATTAACCCTATCCTCGTTTATTACGCTTTCGAGGCCCGTATGTATTCTATCTTTGCATTTCTTGCAGCATTATCGATGTATGCTTTTTATACCAAAAAATGGAAGCTGTACTACGTTGCCACAATAGCGGGACTCTACACTCATTATTTTATGCTGCTTGTCGTGTTTAGTCAGCTCGTGTATAGCTACTTCTTTGATAAAGAATCGCGCAAGGACCTTTTTATTATTGGTAAAGCAATTGCAGCACTCATTCCCTGGATCATCTATGTCTTTGCAGTCAAACCAGTGTTTTCAGAACAGTTTTGGATACTTAAACCTCAGATATTTGATTTACTGTATATGCCTGCACAGCTCTTTACGGGCTACGAGAAAGATCTCGGATATCTGCAGGTAGGTACGGGAGGCATCATTTGGTTTCTTCTCGTTTTTTCCCTGTTTGCATACTATATCTATTACACTGGATATAAACTCACTCCACATTCAAAGAATGCACGCGCGCATCATCTGTTCGGATATCTTTCGATATGGGCGCTCGGTGGACCGATGCTCGTATTTATCTTATCACCTATAAAAGCGTTATATCTGACTCGTTATTTGATATACGCCGCACCTGGTATAGCACTCCTCCTTATCTACTGTGTGGATCATATGAAGAAAACACCAAAAGTCGTACTTATTGCAGTACTGTTCCTTATGACCTGGAGTTATCAGGGCATTCAGATCAAAAATCGTACTAAAACGGATTTGAGTAAACCTATTCGTGAAATTGCGTATATTGCGAAACCAAGTGACATGCTTTTTGTCACGAGTGAACTCGATTATTTTACTGCACAGTATTATTTTGTTCCTGATCGAGTTTATATTTATGGCAAGACATATAGAGAAATACCATCATATGTAGGCAAAGTAATGATTCCACCGTCACGTATTGCACCTATGCTCCCTGCATATCCAATTAAGGCATTTGTGATGGATAGCTACGGGAATTACGAGATAAAGGCAGCGCAATGATGGACAATAGACAGCGGACTATAGACTATAGATGAGGTTCATTAATACTTCTTTTCCGGTGTTATGTTCTGTCGTCACTTCGGGATGGAACTGAAAACCAAATACCTTTTTTGTTTTATGTTTCATGATCTCGATACCTGATTCAGATTCTGCGATTGCTTCAAACTCAT
>CAYMIY010000096.1:0-2997 GCA_964390735.1 uncultured Gammaproteobacteria bacterium | reverse complement strand
TTTATACTTGAAGTTCCGGGATTAGATAAACAAGGGCCAGATAAGCATAATGTAGACTTAGTTAAATCTCTTATTAAAAAATAATTCCAACGGTGCAATTTTTGTCATGCTGAACTCGTTTCAGCATCTCGTTTAGCATAATGGGATCCCGAAACAAGCCATGCCTGCCGGCAGGCAGGTTCGGGATGACATCACACCAATATAATACAAATATATGACCACAAAACAATCAATCATAAATGCCATTAATATGCTGCGACAGCGGCCTAATATGAATCGTCAGGTTCTGAATCAGCTGGAGCAACGGGTGAATATGGATCCTCGCCTCACGCGCGATGAAGGATCTACAGATCATTTCTGTTCATTTCTTCTTCCCGTTAATCGTGAAACAAAAAGTGTCTATTTGGGCGACCATAAGAAAGCGGGTAGTTGGATTCCTCCAGGTGGACATATTGATAAAGATGAAACGATCACCCAGGCAGTCATTCGCGAAATGCAGGAAGAATTAAGCGAAAAAATAAATGAGTTTAATATCGAATTATTTGATGTAAGTATTATTGAAGTGAATCATCCGGGCAAATGTACCATCCATAACGATTTCTGGAATCTGATTTATACGGAGAAAAAAGAGTTTACGTATGATAAAAAAGAATTTAAGGATGCAAAATGGTTTTCTATTGATGATGCGATAAAACAGATGACAAATGAAGTGTATCTACCGGTCATGCACAAAGTCAGAGAGTACTTGCGCAGTGAAAACGCCGGCTAAGCTCATCCACACAATCGGTCACCCCGTAATCGAGTGGTGAAGGAAGTTCAGTCAGCGGGAACCACTTAAGATCATCAAACTTCTCAGGTTCTTTATTTTCTACTTTGGACTCATCGACAGTTGTGAGGTACATGTGCACAATCCAGTGTTTGCCTCTTTCCGGTTCAACCTGTTCGTGTATATAGAGCAAGGGGCCTACTTCCGGCTCGACTCCGATTTCTTCTGCCGTTTCACGAATGAGCGTATCAATAACGCGCTCGCCCCAGTTCATCCCACCACCCGGACAGCTCCACGCTTTGTTTTTATCACGCGTTTTTTCAGATCGTTTCTGGAGCAATACATCAAGATCCTGAGGATTAAGTGTTATATCGTCGTGCATCTCAACTTTCTTACCGTCCTTGCGACGCACAACGAGTGCTACGGCTGCATTGCCGATAAAATCATCACCTTCACCGCCAAATCGTTTGATGCGCTCGCGATTGGTATATTCTCGAATAAAGGTTCCAAGCGTTACCCATAACGGTGCGGGAGGATTATCGAGCGGATACCAGTTCCAGCCCTCACATTTTTCCGGCTCGACATTCACAATCTCATCGGTTTTGTGTTCGAGCGTTACCTGATAATAAAACGTAATATGATGAGGTCCTTTGTAATTTTCTTCTATCCACAAACACGTTCCGACTGTTACATGCACGCCGCATTCTTCGAGTACTTCGCGTCTGCACGCTTCCTGTATCGATTCGTTCATTTTGATATGTCCACCGGGCAGATAATACTTCCCCTGACCTGCCACTCCCTTTCGTTTTCCCAGCAGAATATGCTGACGTCCTTCTTTGACATCAAGGAATACGGCGTTCACGGCTATATAGGGCCTATTTTCGTTTTCAGGATCGAAATAAGGTGTGGGAGTCATAGAGTATAATATTGAGTATGAATATACCAGATTATGTCATGCAATTCATGCAGACTTTCCGCGGCGCAGGATACGAGATATTTCTCGTGGGCGGTGCTGTGCGTGATTTATTGCTTGAAAAAACAACAGATAACTGGGATTTCACCTCGAATGCAAAGCCCGAAGATATTCAGAAACTGTTTGTCGATGCGTACTATAACAATACCTATGGAACGGTGACGGTACCGATGGATATTGAAGGCCAGACGATGTTAATGGAAATTACGCCTTACCGCAAAGAAGAAGATTACACCGATGGTCGTCACCCCGATAAAATCAGTTGGGCTGATACGATTGAAGAAGATTTAGCACGTCGTGATTTTACGATCAATGCAATGGCCAGTGATGGAGAGAAAATAATCGATCTGTTTGGCGGTCAGAAAGATCTGCGTGCCGGTATGATCAAATCAGTTGGCGATCCTGACCGACGCTTTAATGAAGATGCTCTGCGGTTACTTCGTGCCATACGCTTTGCTTCACAACTCGGATTTCTGATAGAAGAAAAAACACGCGAATCAATAACATCGAATGCCTACCTCATCGCAAAAATATCATGGGAGCGCATCCGTGATGAGTTCCTGAAAATTCTTGCATCAGATCACCCTGCAGAAGGCGTCCTGTTTTTACGCAGTACCGGATTACTCAAACGCATTCTTCCTGAAGTAGATGTCTGTTTTAACGTGCAGCAGAAAAGCCCGAAGCGTCATCATATTTATGATGTGGGTACGCACCTTGTGATGTCTCTCAAACATTGTCCTTCGAAAGATCCGATAGTGCGTTTTGCAGCACTCATCCATGATATCGGCAAAGAGCGGACCTATAGAAAAGATCCCGAAACACAGCTTATTACCTTCCATAATCACGAAGTGGTTGGTACGGTGCAGGCAAAACAGATCGCCGATCGTTTCAAACTATCAAATAAGCAAAAAGAAAAGTTAGTTCGTCTGGTTGAACATCATCAGTTCACCGTTTCTGAAGATGTGAGTGACAAAGGTGTCCGCCGATTCATACGTGATGTCGGGCTTGAATATGTGAACGACATGCTCGACCTGCGTACAGCCGACCGCATCGGCTCGGGTGCTACCCCGACTTCCTGGAGACTCGATCTGTTCAAAAAAAGAATCATCGAAGTGCAGCAGGAACCGTTCCAGGTAAAAGATCTCAAGATCAATGGCTATGATGTCATGAAGACGTTAGGCATCGACCCCGGACCACAGATTGGAGACACTCTCGATACCATCTTCGCGGAGGTGGAAGAAGGGAAGTTGAAGAATGA
>CAYMIY010000095.1:0-3008 GCA_964390735.1 uncultured Gammaproteobacteria bacterium | reverse complement strand
AATAATATTCTTGACACAATGACCCTGTTTGTGTGTATATTGATATATATGAATAAATTTCTCGATTACGTGCACCATCTGTTCATACCCCGCGAGGATAATAACTACAGATCCAAGGCACTTCACCTTAACTATCTTGCTGTTTATTTGCTTATTGCGTTAACATTTACCGTTATATTCAAACAGGTTACCCATGGTGCTCAGAGTGTTCTTGGGTATGCGACCGATATTACCGTCGAGAAGTTATCTCAGTTAACAAATGTCGAGCGAACTAAATATAACCTTTCTACCCTTACCTATAACGATACGCTGGCAACTGCTGCGCAGAAAAAAGCAGCTGACATGTTTGCTAAAAATTACTGGGCACACTATGCGCCAGATGGTGCAACCCCATGGGATTTTATACATTCCGCGGGATATAAGTATGAATATGCAGGAGAGAATCTTGCGAAAAACTTTCTGTATAGTCAGGGTGTCGTAGATGCATGGATGAACTCCCCCTCTCACAGAGAGAATATATTAAGAAAAGAATACACTGATGTAGGGTATGCGGTTGTAAACGGTATACTAAACGGAGAACAGACAACACTTGTTGTCCAGATGTTTGGCAAACCAATAACCACTGCTGCTGTACTATCAGACCAACCTATCACAAGCAAAGTTGAAGCTGCTGAGCAAACTATACCTGTAGTTACTGCAGCTCCTGAAATACCATTGCCTGAGATAACCTCTGTGCCCGAGAAGGTCGCTGCAACGTCAGCTAAATCAGCGAGCAACTCGTTAATGATGATGTTCTTAAATGGTAATGTGCTGTTCCTCATTTTCATGATTGTCGCATTACTTTTGGATCTCCGTTACGCAGCTAAAATGAAGATAACACGAACGGGTGGCAAAAACCTGGCACACCTTATGTTCTTTGGATTTATATTTGTCGGACTTGTTATGATTCTTGTTAAAGGAAGTATTTTATAACTATGAAACATATTACAGCACACATACACAAAGAAGTTAAATCACATTTGTTTGATTATATCCTCCTGCTCACAGGTGGTGTTTTTTTCCTTCTTGCTTTGCAGATCTTTAGAGGAGAGCGTTTACTCGAATTTATAGTACTTCTTGCTTTTTGTTCGTTTTATATTATCTGGGGTTTTTATCATCACGTTATTGAGGATAGCATTCGTCTAAAGACTGTGTTAGAATATGTCCTTATCGGATTTACTATTATATTCTTATTAAAGTTACTGGTATATCCGTAACACACATGAAAGGAATAATACTCGCAGGCGGCAAAGCAACAAGGCTTCGACCACTTACTAAAATAACTTCTAAACAACTCCTCCCTGTCTATAATAAACCGATGATTTTTTATCCTATCGAAACGCTTATTCGTAGTGGTATAACCGAAATACTTATTATTATTGCACCTGATTATGCTGGACATTTCTTAAATTTACTCGGATCAGGTAAAGATTTTGGTGCAAAATTCAGCTTTGAGATCCAGGATGAAGCTCGCGGGCTCGCAGATGCTTTCAGAATTGGTTCGAATTTCATAGGTACAGATGACGTAACGATGATACTTGGTGATAATATATTTGATTATGACTTTACAGAAAGCATTAAATCATTCAAATCAGGGGCTAAAGTGTTCGCTAAGAAGGTCCAGGATCCTGAACGATTCGGTGTAGTCGAATTTGATGAGCAGAATAAAGTGCTTTCAATCGAAGAAAAGCCAAAAGTTGCTAAAAGTAACTATGCGGTAGTAGGAATGTATATTTATGACAATCAAGTTGTTGAAATTGCTAAAATCTTAAAACCTTCTGCTCGAGGTGAAATCGAAATTACTGATGTAAATAACGAATACCTTCATCGTGGACAGCTTCAGGTAGATGTTATAGATGGTATCTGGGAAGACGCGGGAACTTTTGATAGTTTACTATCTGCAAATCTATATTGGGCTCAAAAAAACGACTCGTCAGTGTTCAAGACATGACGATTCCATAGCTTTAAGGTTATATACATCTACCCCATTGTTTCCAACAGAACGTCATCCCTATATATGTTCAATAAATCGATGACAGAATATGTCATTCCTGGCAAGATACAGCATGACCGGGAATCCAGGAATAATAATACTGTAGTGCATGTTTATCTGATACAATAGATAATATATGGCTGAAGGGGAAGAATCACAATGTATAGAGCCTCGTCCAGAGATTCGTCAACCACATATGATAGCAGTTGATGTATTTCATAGGTGGCGACCGGATAGCATGGGTCAATCCGGATCATTTATAGCGGATCTGCGCAAGATGGGCTTTCTTACACCAAAAAAATTGCTCTCTAACGAATATAAAGCTGCTCAAAATATCGCCATAAATCACGATGAAAATATGAAACAAATCGGCGGTAAGGAGATAGTTATTTTTGAAGACGATACTTCTCCCTCCCTTCTTGTAAGATATAGAGAATCTATTAAGGGGTATACTGAATCCCCCGCGACATTAGAAATTTGCCTATCTGAACAGGGAACAGTTTCTCCTGTATACCATATATCTGTTTTTGAAACAGTTGTAAATGGCCTGCCGACTGTGGTTATCTCGGCATTGCAGAGGTATAAAGACGAGAAATTATCTACTGCTGAAAAACCGTACATCTACCCTGATATACATGGAGTAACACACAGAGTACCGCCATTAAAAGAAGTGGATCCCCGTAGATACGAAGAGTACCAGAAAGAATCATATAAGCTTGAAAAGCTCGAAAGAAAATTAGAAGCACCCATGCCAGTGATCGGAAGTCTAGTAGCATTAGCATATGCTCGTTCTAAAGGTGCAAAACAATTTATACTTATTCCTTATCAGAATCAGGTATGGGTAAAAAAACACGAACAGTTGAAAGATAATGTTGTTGTACCAAATGTATATGATCCGACAGCACATACGTTGGGGATGGAACCATTACCTGAGAATAATGGACTATGGAGCTTACGTGTTGGTCCGAACGAAGCT
>CAYMIY010000094.1:0-3034 GCA_964390735.1 uncultured Gammaproteobacteria bacterium | reverse complement strand
TATTCATATATATCAATATACACACAAACAGGGTCATTGTGTCAAGAATATTATTCTGTAGATTGCAGTTCTGATCTGACACGCATGTATAACACAATACCGGTAACTATAATTATGATGGTGAGACCGATGATCATGGGGAGTTTAGAAGGATTATCTTTCTCCATTAAGGGCTTATTATCTGTACTTCCCAAAACCTGCGGTGTAATCGTGCTTTCTGGTGTGGCATCGTTAGCTGTATAGTCGCTATATGATCTATGTTCATAATCATCATCCAGATTTGTTTGATCAGGTGATGGTGTTTCAGTAGGTGATAGAACTTGAGCTTGGTACGGTGTGATTTGCGTTGTTTCATGAATACATTCATTGTTCTGATGGGTTCGACTAGGAATCTGAAAACAGAAAGAATCCCGTAACGTACCTGCTATCCCCAAACTGTGCTGCGTTCTGGTTTCGTTGTATGACATTCTGTCGACTAATATATGATTATTAGTCAAGAGTCTTACTTCATCTGTAGTATTATTGAGCATATCTCTATTTAGTTCTACAACACTGTATCCATGTGCAGGCATCATGAGTGAGAACTGATATGGCGAGGCACCTCCACTATCAACATCATCGATATACCAATCCTTCAGATAATAATCATTGCTAGATGTGTTGTATAACTCCACCCACTCTTTCATATCTTTTTCGGGATTTGCTACAGACTCGGAAATAATGATGTCAGAAGTATTGATTGGTGTGTGCTCAATTTCTGGTGTAAGAGTGACTGTCGGACTTGTACAGACAGCATTTAATGCATTTTTTGATGAAGTGCCGGTACTCCATGTATCAGATACCAGACATTTACTATAACTCATGCTTTCACTTATAGAGGGATAGGTGATTGTATCAATAAGTGAACCGCTCTTTGTTTTTAACTTGACTATGTCACCACTATTGTTAAGTACATTTTTTGATTGAGCTATAGTATAGCTCGACGTTGCAATTATGGTATCAAGAAAACTCAGTTTATTTCCTACATCATCCTCTAATATATAATCCGCTGAAGGCATAGCATCGCTGTCATTATATAGTTCAACATATTCCATACCATCGCCGGTTGATGGTGGGTAAGGGTATATTTCATTTATATGCAGTGTCGCATGAGCAGCGGGGACAATAAGAATTATGAGAAAGGATATAAATAGAGTACGTAACATATACTCTTACCATAAAAAAAACACCGCAACAGGTCTATCGACTATACACTACAATATGCAGATTCCCGCCTGCGCGGGAATGACAAACGTTACTGAAATACTGCTGCTACGAAGATTGATCCTTTACTGTAATAGTCAGAGAATTTTTTGTCTGGACCGTAGTATGGATCATGCATAATGTAATCTCCACCATCTACTTGTTTTAAGACAATGTAATGTGTGCCATATGCTCCGGCATATACTCCTGCTATGACAGGCTTTCCATTCTTGATCTGATCTTCAATTGAAGAGATAGAAACATTTGTATATTTTTTTCCGTTTGGCCAACTGAATTGTGTCGGTATGTACATAGAAGCTGTCTCTGGTACGAAATAATCTGAATTTGATGCTATATTAACAGGTGTGAAATCAACCCCATCTTTCTTCATCAACATAGATATGCTAGTTATGAAACACCCTACGTTTAGGATACTTTCACTCGAATTTCCCATTCTATAGCCTGCCCATCGGCCATCTCTCTGTGACAGATACCAGCCATCAGAGCCGTTTCCGAAACCGTTGGCTCCTATTGCTCCTCCTCCTGCAGTCTGAACAAATGACTTAAATCCTGCAAGCTGCTTTTGTGCATCCTCCAATAATTTCTGATAGGAAGATTCATTATTTTGTGTGACTGCAAGTAGCCTCTGTTTAGATTCTTTTTGTGTATTTAGCTCCACTTTCTGAGCATTCAGTGTGACCGTTAGCTTGTCAAGTTCTTCCTTTTTTTTCTCACGAAGGTTTTTTTGTTCTTCAAAATTCAATTTTGCTTCCTGAACCTGAACCAGCATTTTTTGATTATTAGATTGTGTTACACGCTGATATTGAATTTTTGCCAGCAATGTGTCTGCATTTCCACTATCAAGCACCATATCAAATAGTGAAGGGGTGTGCTCCTTATATCCATCAACAACACGCTCTATTAGTAGTTTAGAGATACTATTTAATGAACTGTCTAAGCCATCTATTCGGTCCGAAAGTAGAATAATTTCCTTTTCTGTTTGTTTGATTTTCTGTTCGGTATCAATAATATTTAAACCAGTGAGGTATATCTGAGTATCCATGTACTCTATTTGTGAAGATAATGTGTTTTTCTCTGATCTTAACTCTTTCAGTTTTGACTGATATTGTTGGATTTTATCATTAAGAGCTCTCTGTTGTTCTGTGTCCTCAGCATATGAGATGCGTACAGTCCCTAATAAGAAGGATATTACAAGTAATGTATATAATAATTTAAGTCTCATACTCTTTCATTATAGACAAAATTTGTGCAGGATTAAAGCTGTTTTAAGAGAGGTATTTTTCGGTTGCAGTATAGCTTGCGATAAAGGCGATTCCCATGCCGAAAACTGAGGCGAGAATAAATGTTATACCAAGGAACAATGGGTTTAAAGGCCATACCATCAAATTATATGTTCCAAAATAGAGAGCAAGCGATGGTACCCCTTTCAGATAGTTAGATAAAAATGGCTGGAAATAGAGCAGTGCTCCAAGGATAACTGCAAACGAAACGGTTGAAGCAGCCAGTCCAAAAAACAGGCCTTCTGCTAAAAATGGTTTCTTAATATAAAAGTTAGAAGCACCTAGTAGTCGTAATAACTCAATTTCATCTTTCTTAAGTGCAATTTTAAAGAGAGTTGTTGTCGAGAGAACTACGATTGCCATTACCAGGAGGAATGTAAACAGGAAGAATGTCGTTCTTCTTAAGATTGTTGTAAGTGTCAGCAATCTATCGAAAATATCTTTCTGAAAATGCACCTCATCTACGCCAGGCTGTTTCTTAATAAACTCTG
>CAYMIY010000093.1:0-3121 GCA_964390735.1 uncultured Gammaproteobacteria bacterium | reverse complement strand
CGCTCTTGTTGGTGTCGCTGTTGCTGTACCTGGTGTCGGTGTGCGGGTTGGTGTTACTATAATTGATGTACAACCCGTTGCACAACATATAGATCCCGAAGGAACACTCCATGGATTCTTAACAGCCCCCACTGACCCATTACATGTTGTCCCGACAGGACATACTACACCCATAGTAGTATAACTGGTGGTAGTATAACACCCGGGTTTAGGTGTTGGTGTCGGTGTGCGGGTGAGAGTTGGTGTTGCTGCACGTGGTGTGGGTGTCCGAGTAGGTGTAGGTGGCTGTGGTGTTGGGGTACGAGTCGGAGCTGTAGTGGATGATGATCCTGGTGTAGGTGTACGTGTCGGGGTCGCTGGAACAGCAGCACATCCCGTTTTGCAACAAATAGATCCAACAGGAGCACTCCAAGGACTTTTGATAGATCCACTTCCTGACGTATTACATACTGTACCTACGGGACAAGCAACTCCGGCAGTGGTATAACTTGTATTAGTATAACAACCAGGTCTAGGTGTTGGTGTTGGCGTACGGGTAGGTGTAGGTGTTGGGACAAGAGGAACGGTAATTGAAGCAGTCGTTGTAGGTCCTGTGCCACATCCTCCTGTTCCGGTAACAGACCACGTCATAGATTTGGAAACAGTTGCTGTATATGATGTCACCTGACCCAATGTATACGTATTTGTATCAATTCGTAGAGATATTCCCCAGGGCGAAAAGGTGGCTCCGGAACTGTTTCTAAGAGGATTCCATCTGAATGTATATGTACCAGCAGGGATGGTACCAGAGGGTGATAGACCCGTTGGTGCCGCATATGATCCACAGGCAGCATTTACCTGATTTATAGATGCTTGATTATGTGACAATACTACACATAACATCAGAGTCCCTATTATTGTCATTAACCTATGCTTACTACATATCATAAGAAAATATTGATTTTGTAATCAGAAATTTTACTGTTAAGCCAGATAGTATAGGCATATTCAGAGCTAAAAGATGCAATTATTGCGTCAATAGCACTATCACGTTTTTTTCTATCTTTATCTGGATTATTATAAATATCAGAAGCAAGAGCTACTTTTTTCTCTTTAGCGGCTGCCTGTATTATGATTGATTCGTTGATTAATTTATTTACAATCAAATTATCACGTGCAGATCTATTGCCATCAGGAAAGCTTTCATATACATAATTTATATCTTTGCGATAAATAGATTCGTCACCTACAGTTGCAACAACATCTTTTGAACGAAATATTGATGGTTTATTTGAAGCAGTTTTATCAAAAAGTATACGGGCAGCAATACCAATTATTACCACTAATAAAAGCACTATCAAAATGACATTCCAGATAATTTTATTGTACATATCTAATAACACATTATTATCTCTTTCAGATAAAAAATCAATGGGATTACACAAGTCATTATACTTTCAGTAGTGTAACTACATTATTTAAAGATAATGTAAAACAGCTGCTGCTACCTCAAGACACGCTAGAGATCCACCGGCCATTACCAGAATTTTCTTTACCATCCATTTTCCTTCTGTGCCTCCAAAAATGACCGCACTTACCTGTGTTGGGACTACAAATCCGATCCAGAAAAATCCAGCCATAGCATAGGCATTCCAATCTGGCTGATTAACGATAAAAAGAGCTAATACAAACGTAGTCATGATAGTTCCGAGGAACTGAACACCTAGGTAAGGGCCCATATCTTTCATCATTTCTGCTTGCTTTGCTTTTGGTTGTTTATCAAATCCATGGATTTTACCCCACAACTTACCAAACAAAGGCATATACCATACTGCGCCAATTATAAATTCGAGAACAGAAGCGATTAAGATTGCAACGTAATTCGGTTGCATAAGATATATTTTAAAAATTGTAATTAATTACATACTAAAATGATAGTAGGCAGATTGCAATTGTAAGAATCGGAGACGAAGCCAGATGCCGACTTGCTGGCATGGCAGGGTGCCGAATGGTACCCTGCGGAGAGGGGGGGATTCGAACCCCCGATAGCATTGCTGCTATACTAGTTTTCGAGACTAGCCCGTTCAACCTCTCCGGCACCTCTCCAAAATTTTTTGCGATGCAAAAAATTGGTCGATAGCCAATAGACGATAGCCTATGGCCGTATGTAGCATATTGTATCAGAAATGGGGTCTTATGATAGGCAATTTGTTATAATCAGAACATATGGAACAATATATAATCCGTCCTGCTATGGAAAGTGACATACCCGCAATACAGGAACTCATGACACAATTAGCTCAATCAGATTATCCATATGATACTAAAGTAGATGTGCAATGGGCATATACCGCCGATGGTTTGAAATATATAAATGATAGTATCTCTGATCCAGGAAAAGCCTGCTTTGTAGTAGAGCATCTGAAAAAAGTGCTTGGATATGCAACTGCGAGCATAAAGGAACTCCCTTCATGGAGACAGTCAAAAGTAGCAGAAACTGAGAACGTATACATTAATGAAAATCATCGAAGAAATGGATTGGGTAAGAAATTAGTTCAGACGGTGATAGGCTGGGCTAAAGAACTAAAGGCAAATCGCATAGCAGTTAATGTTTTTTCACCGAATAATAAAGCAATAGGTTTTTATAACGCTATTGGTTTCTCTTCATACGACATTACAATGGAAATGAATTTAGATTGAAATATTGCTTTGTTATAATAACCCATGGACATAAAGACACTTACTGAAGAAGTAGAAACAGTTTCCTTAAAATATACGAACACGTTTTCCATTGAACGTGATGCAAACTGGTTTGTATTAAAGCTCCAGGAAGAACTCGGCGAACTTATCCAGAGTTATCTCATGATGACGGGTAAAGCCCGCACGAAGGGAAAATCAGATACAGAAATTCGAGAAGATTTTGAAAAAGAACTAGCAGATGTTTTTTCGCATGTGCTTCTTCTGGCAAAGCATTACGATGTAGATATTGAAAAGGTAGTTGAAGAGAAATGGCTCAGCTGGAATAAGTGATCATCTGATACAATATAGCATTAGGAGAAGTCGCATAGTGGCCGAGTGCAGCAGTTTACTAAACTGCCAGCCGCGCAAGTGGCTCGTGGGTTCGAATCCCACCTTCTCCGCA
>CAYMIY010000092.1:0-3170 GCA_964390735.1 uncultured Gammaproteobacteria bacterium | reverse complement strand
TCCTTATAGGGCACATTACACATAATACCTATCTCATTCAAACCTATGGAAAAGCTAAAGAACTGGTTACACTGGATCGATGATAATTTTTTGACATTTCTCGTATCGATTTATATTTTTCTGATACCTCTGTATCCGAAATTTCCGATCCGAATCATTGACTATACCTATATAGCAGTGCGTGCCGAAGATATATACGTCGCATTCCTTGCACTCGTCTTTATCATTCAACTTCTTAGACGCAAAGTAACACTAAACAAGCAGTTTATGGTCCCTGTAGCACTATTCTGGGGCGCTATCGTTCTTTCGTTCCTATTTAACGGATATATCACGGGAACCGTCATATATAAACATCTTGGATTTCTTCACACAGCACGCCGTTTTGAATACATGATCATATTCTTCATAGTCGCATCTACTATCAGATCCAGAAAAGATTTCATGTATTACATGTACCTTATCATGACCGTTGTCGGTATCGTAAGTGTATACGGCTTAGGTCAGAAATATGCGGGATGGCCGGCAGTTCAGACAATGAACCCTGAGTTCGCCAAAGGTGCATTGCTTTACCTCACTCCAGAAGCGCGTGTATCGTCAACGTTTGCAGGTCATTATGATCTTGCAGCATATCTGGTACTTCTTATTCCTGTACTTCTCGGTTTCTTTTTCAGTAAAAAAAGATGGATTATTTTCGCCATATTTATTGTTTCTGTATTTACACTCATGCTCACTGCATCACGTGTTTCGTACGGAGCATATATCATTTCAACGTTTGGATTTTTGCTATATACAAAAAAATTCCGGTATTTCATCTTTGTCTTGCTTCTTACAGCCGGACTCACCTATGTTTCAACGAATCTGACTTCGCGGTTTTTCAAAACTGTTCAGATTAAGCAGATTTTTGTAAACGAAAAGACAGGTCAGGTGGTTGTACCACAGAAATCATCCTCTAAAGAATTACCCGCAGGAACTTTTTATATCCCGATCAAAGATCAAAAACAGACTGCACAGCAGACTGCAGCAACGGATGCTTTATTACAGCAGAAACTTATTGAGGATCTCCAGAGTGAAGCATCAAGGTCTGGACGCGTTTTGACAAGTACGGAAGCAGCTCAGATGGCAGCAACCCAATCAGCAGGACTCAAAGAAGTAAGTACTGTCGTTTCAGATATTTCTCTGGCAACCAGATTACAGGTAGAATGGCCACGTGCGGTAAATGCATTCCTGAAAAATCCTGTGCTGGGTACCGGACCTTCAAGTATTACTGAGTCAACAGATAACGATTATCTTCGCTGGATCGGTGAATTTGGAGCATTTGGAACATTAACATTCTTATATATTCTGTATCTGATTGCTCGAATCGTATTTCCACATGCCATGAAGAAAAAAGAGACAGATCATTATATGATGTTAGGATTCCTGTTCGGACTTATGGGACTCATGATTAACGCAAGTTATATTGATGTATTCGAAGCGTCAAAAGTAGCATATACATTCTGGCTCGTTGCAGGAATATATGTTGGTTATTTATCACTAAAAAAAGTTAATTAATATGTCATCCCTGGCAAGATTTGCTATATGACCGGGGATCCATTTTATAAATAGATCCCCCGTACTGCTGTAACTGGCGGGGGATGACAGGTAAAACCTATGAAAAAAGAAAGAACAGTATTTCAAAGAATAGATATTATTGCCCTTATTCTCATTTTAGTTATAGCGTTTGCACTGAGACTCTATAAATACAACACACCTCTAGCTGATCTTCATTCATGGAGACAGGTAGACACTGCAGCAGTAGCACGTAATTACGCGCGAAATGGCGTTGATTTATTAAAGCCGCAGTATGATGATTTATCCGAGCTGCAAACAGGTCATGAAAACCCGGAAGGCTTACGCTATGTGGAGTTTCCTGTATATAACGCTATTGTTGGATATATAGGAAGTATACTTACAAGTGTCCCTATCGAGGTTATAGGGCGAATAGTTACCGCATTATTCTCTCTTATTATTATTGCAGTCATATACGCATTAACTTATTATGAAGCAGGACGCCTTGCTGCAGCTATCGCCGCTTTAGTATATGCTATATTTCCAAATTTTGTTTTCTTCTCACGCGTAGTATTGCCTGAAACAACGGCGGTTGCCTTTGCGATGCTTTCACTGCTCCTCGTATATCTTGCAGTACATAGAAAAAGATCGTCAGGTTATTTTATTCTTCTTATACTATCCACCATATCATATGCACTTGCCATATTAGTTAAACCTACCGCAGGATTCTATGGCCTGGCGATTGCCTACATTGTATTTAGAGCATATGAACTTAGAGCTTTGAAAAAAATAGAATATTATGCATACGCACTTATCGCGCTGGTGCCGTTTGCTCTGTGGAGATACTTTATTTCATTTTATCCCGTCGGCATACCCCCAAGTGACTGGCTCATTACAAGCGTCAATACATACGAGGGGTTAAAAGTAATATTTTTAAGACCGGCGTTTTTCCGCTGGATCTTTTATGAGCGCATAAACGAGATTGTGCTGGGTGGCTATCTCACTTTTTTCTTCATCCTAGGTATTCTAGTGAGACCGCAGCGCTATCTTATTCACTTTATCTTTTTGTGTGGAATGATATATCTCTTTATTTTTGAAGGTGGTAATGTACAGCATGAATATTATCAGACAATACTTTTACCTGGACTTGCACTCATGGTAGGATTGGGAACTGCATTCGTTCTTCAAAACACAAAAACATTCATACATCCTGTTATTACATGGTCACTGGTTTTTGCCTTGTATGGCTTATCATTCTTTTTCTCCTTTTATAGAGTACAGGATTACTATCACACACCCGATGATCTCCCCCCTATAGCGAATGTCATAAAAACGATAACATCACCAAAAGATAAAATCGTAACTGATAGACTCGGTGACACCACATTGCTATATCTCGCAGATCGTAAAGGTGCACCCGCGATCTATAAAGATTGGGCAACACTCAAATCACTTGGATATAACTATATCGTGACGATGAACCGCGAACTCATAGACCAGACAAAAGCAGAAGGTTCGTATAGAGCTGTTTTTGAAAATGACAAGTTCGCGATGTTCAAGCTGTAATATGAAGATTTTGATGTTGACTCCGTACCTTCCATACCCGCCGGCATCAGGTGGTC
>CAYMIY010000091.1:0-3204 GCA_964390735.1 uncultured Gammaproteobacteria bacterium | reverse complement strand
TCTTTTCACGGAGGAGTTCAACCATGCGAGAACCTATCAAACCGGTTGAGCCCGTTATTGCTACTTTTAACATATTGATATTTGTAAGTACATTGTTATGCTGAACTCGTTTCAGCAGTCCATTTAGATCCCTAAACAAGCCATGCCTGCCGGCAGGCAGGTTCTGGATGACACGGGGAGTTATTTCTGGTACTGTTTTTTGTAATATTCCTGATATTCTCCGCTTTTGACACGTTTCCACCAATCCTGATTATCCATATACCATTTCACTGTTTTCTCAAGATATTCGTCAAAACTTGCTTCAGGTTTCCATCCTAACTCTTTATTGATGCGCGACCAATCGACCGCATAGCGTCGATCATGCCCGGGACGGTCTTTGATATATTCGATTGAAGATTCATCCTTGTTCATGATTTTGAGTATTCGTTTGATGACTTCAATATTCGGAATGTCTTCGGTGAGCCCACCGATAAGGTATGTCTCACCCACTTTACCATTGGTCAGGATCATATCTACTGCGCGGCAATGATCTTCAACATATAGCCAATCACGCACATATAAGCCATCTCCATATACGGGTACCTTTTTACCCTCCATCAGATTGGTGATGGCAAGAGGTATCAATTTCTCAGGAAACATATATGGGCCAAAGTTATTTGAACAGTTCGATATGGTTATGGGAAGTCCAAATGTATGGTAATATGCCCGAACTAAGTGGTCTGATCCTGCTTTTGAAGCAGAATAAGGACTGCGTGGGTCATATGGTGTGTTTTCATTAAATTTAAGAGGTGAATTCAACGGGAGCGCACCAAATACTTCATCGGTAGATATATGATGAAATCGTTTTACGTTATGCTGTAGTGCTGCGTTTAATAGAACTACAGTTCCTTCGACGTTTGTTTTCACAAACGGAGTCGGATCTAGTATCGAACGGTCAACATGTGTTTCAGCTGCAAAATGGACTACGGTATCCACGCCTTCAAAAAGTTCATCCATTTTTTTAATATCACAGATATCTGCCTGTACAAAGGAATAGTTAGGCATGTTTTCAATATCTTTTAAGCTTTCACTGTTTCCTGCGTAAGTGAGTTTATCGACGTTGATGAGGGTATCGTCAGAATGATGTTTCATCCAGTATCGGACGAAGTTAGAACCAATAAATCCTGCGCCTCCTGTGACTAGAATTTTCATAGGATAATTGTACCATATAACAGCTTCAATAGATGATTTGCAAGATATATTTCGCTTCTTTATAAAAAATGTGATGCGGCAGATTCTGCCCCGGCTTTCCCTCCCAAAAAAACTAGCCGTTTGTTTTGGGACCCCTTCCTGCCGCGCCACCTACCGCATTTTGATTAAAAATTAAGAAGCTCCTAGTCAATTGTTAATTGGTCGAAGATACCTTTTTGTGAGAGGCTTGGGATGTCACGCGTATAATTCTACCTTAGGCGCGTAGGGGACCCACTCGCCTCGACACCAAAAACGGTATCGAGAGCAATTAACTAAATAAAAGAATTTGAGTATATTAAGCAGTTTTATGTTGTCTCTGCAGCCATGGTTTGTTGATGAGGTCTTCGAGTATCTGCCAGCGTTTCTTTTTTACTTCATGAGGAACGTCGTCGGTCATTACTTTGGTAGCAGCTGTCATTGGGCGCTGTGAGTACATCGCAAGGTATGCTTTCTCAAACGATACTTTTTTAGCGAGCTCTACGGTACTTAAAAATTCCTCATCAGTCTCGCCGCAGAATCCTACAATAATGTCAGTAGTAAATTTGATATCAGGTACTTTTGAGCGCAGTTTTTCGATAATGGTAGCATATTCTTCTGCAGTGTACCATCTGTTCATTCGTTTGAGCACTGCGTCATCACCGGACTGTACGGGAAGATGGATAAGTCTGCTGATATTTGGATAGCGTGAAATGACATCGATCAGATCATCTGAAAAATCCCATGGATTCGATGAGAAGAAATCGACTTTTTCAAATCCCATTTTTGCGACTTCTTCAAGAAGATGGGGGAATAAGGTCGGGATGCGTTGTCGACCTAAATGTTTTACATAGGTGATCCTCGCATTGCTAAATTGTTTCATTGCTCCATTGTTAAAATATGTTTTGTCCAAGTCTCTTATTTCCTGATTGTTTTCGCCAATCAACAGATCAGAACCATACGAGTTTACATTCTGTCCTAACAGTGTTATTGTCTTAAATCCTTTTTCTTTGAGTGACTGACATTCTGCAATGATCTTTTCAAACGGTCTACTGATTTCGCGACCGCGTGTAAACGGCACGACACAGAACGTACAGAAGTTATTACATCCATTTGAAATAGGCACCCATGCATTCACCTTATTCTGTCTGACAGGTTCAAGATCAAAACCTACTTCTTCAATGGGCATGAATTCATCGACTTCAGGCATCAGATCGCGAATGCGCTGGAGATATTCACCTGATTTATCACGGAAAGCGATTCCGACCATACATCCGGTAACAATGATCTTGAACGTTTCACCTGCTGCAAGCTTTGTCTCTTTAATAGGCAGCATATTCTGAATGAATCCAAATACACGGTGTTCTGCTTTTTCGCGCACCATGCAGGTATTCACAATCACGAAGTTTGCGTCTTCTGGTGTGTCAGTCTCTTCAATGCCGCGTGTGCGATAGGTAGCACCTACGCGTTCAGAGTCTGCCACGTTCTGCTGGCATCCAAATGTCTTAATGTAATATTTCATGGAACGTAATTATACCTTATCAATGCGATCTTGTTTTACTCGATCGATTATGAATATGAAACAGAGAAGGAGTACTGCAACTGTAATAAATGCCAGTAACTTTCGAGGTCCATCGAGAAATAAACTCGAAATTCCTAACATAAGTGAGATCAGCCAATAAAATACTGCAATCCGTCGTTTACCCCAGTTTATTTCCAGAAGTTTATGATGAAAATGTCCCCAATCTGCACGAAAGGGTGAATGATGCTGTCGTAGTCTGCGGATAATCGTGTATATAGCATCAATCATGGGTATCGCGAGAATCAGGACAGCGGTTCCTAATTTACCGAATGAAAGTATCGAGAGAATACCTAGTAGGAAACCGGCGAGAGCGCCTCCCCCATAGCCTGGCATAATTTTCTGGGGAAAAAAATTGAATGGAAGGAATCCGAGATATGCACCGGAGACGATGAAACACAGGTATGTTACCGTTTGAG
>CAYMIY010000090.1:0-3218 GCA_964390735.1 uncultured Gammaproteobacteria bacterium | reverse complement strand
TCCTTATAGGGCACATTACACATAATACCTATCTCATTCAAACCTATGGAAAAGCAAAAGAACTGGCTGCAATGGATTGACGATAACTTTTTGAAATTTCTGGTATCTATATATATTTTTCTCATCCCTCTATACCCGAAATTCCCTATACGCATAATTGACTATACCTATATTGCAGTCCGCGCAGAAGATATATATGTTGCATTTCTTGCTTTTGTTTTTATCGTACAACTGCTACGTAGGAAAGTAACTATAAATAAACAGTTTATCATTCCCTTTGTATTGTTTTGGTCAGCCATCGTACTTTCGTTCTTATTTAATGGATATATCACCGGCACGGTAATATATAAACACTTAGGATTTCTTCATACTGCCCGCCGATTCGAATATATGATTATCTTCTTTATAGTCGCCTCAACAATCCGGTCAAGAAAAGATTTCGTTTACTATATGTATCTCATTATGACTGTGGCAGGAATTGTCAGCCTCTACGGATTAGGACAAAAATATGCCGGATGGCCTGCAGTGCAGACTATGAATCCTGAATTCGCAAAGGGTCACCTGCTTTATCTGACACCAGAAGCTCGTGTCTCTTCTACTTTTGCAGGACACTATGACCTTGCAGCATACCTAGTACTTCTTATTCCCGTACTTCTGGGATTCTTTTTCAGCAGAAAAAGATGGCTTATATTTGGATTTTTTGTAGCTTCTGTTTTCACACTGATGCTTACTGCATCACGTGTTTCGTATGGTGCATATATTATTTCCACATTTGGATTCCTGCTTTATACAAAAAAATTCCGCTACTTCATATTTGTCCTCCTGCTTACCGCAGGATTAACCTATGTTTCTACAAATCTTACCTCGCGCTTCTTTAAAACTGTTCAGATTAAACAGATTTTTGTTAATGAAAAAACAGGTCAAGTGGTAGTGCCACAGAAATCATCTTCGAAAGAGTTGCCCGCCGGTACTTTTTATATTCCGATTAAAGATCAGAAGCAGACAGCACAACAAACAGCACAGACAGATGCGTTACTTCAGCAAAAACTTATTGAAGATCTCCAGAGCGAAGCTTCCCGATCAGGACGGGTGCTTACAAGCACTGAGGCTGCAAAACTTGCAGCTACACAATCTGCAGGTCTAAAGGAAGTGAGTACCGTTGTTTCTGATATTTCACTCGCGACAAGACTACAAGTTGAATGGCCCCGTGCCATACAGGCTTTCCTGAAAAATCCACTACTTGGGACTGGTCCCTCGAGCATTACCGAATCAACAGACAACGATTATCTCAGATGGATTGGAGAATTCGGAGCTTTTGGGACACTTACATTCCTGTACATACTCTATTTAATTGCTAAATTAGTGTTTCCTTTTGCAATGAAAAAGAATGATAATGACCATTATGTAATGCTCGGATTCCTATTCGGTTTGATGGGGTTGATGATCAATGCAAGTTATATCGATGTCTTTGAAGCATCAAAAGTCGCATATACATTCTGGTTAGTAGCCGGTATATATGTTGGTTACTTATCACTAAATAAGAAATAATTATCACTTTGTCATCCCGGACTCGATCGGGGATCTCATGATTCCCGCCGACGCGGAAATGTCAGTAAACATATGAAAAAAGATCGAACACTGTTTCAACGCATTGATTTTATAATTCTAATACTTATTCTCGTTATAGCTTTTGCACTAAGACTATACAAATATGATACACCTCTTGCTGACCTCCATTCATGGCGCCAGGTTGATACTGCAGCAGTAGCACGGAATTATGCTAGAAACGGAATACATTTACTCAAGCCGCAGTATGATGATTTATCCGAGCTTCAGACAGGTCATGAAAACCCGGAAGGATTACGCTATGTGGAATTTCCTGTATATAACGCGATAGTTGGATATATAGGGAGTATACTGACAAATGTCCCTATCGAGGTTATAGGACGAATAGTTACCGCATTATTCTCTCTTATTATTATTGCAGTCATATACGCTTTAACTTATTACGAAGCAGGACGCCTTGCAGCAGCTTTCGCCGCTTTAGTATATGCTATATTTCCGAACTTTGTCTTCTTCTCACGCGTAGTATTGCCTGAAACAACGGCTGTTGCCTTTGCGTTGCTTTCACTACTCCTCGTATATCTTGCAGTACATAGAAAAAGGTCGTCAGGTTATGTTATTCTTCTTATACTATCTGCTATATCGTATGCACTTGCCATATTAGTCAAACCAACCGCTGGGTTTTATGGACTTGCGATTGCTTATATTGTATTTAGAGCATATGGACTTAGAACTTTAAATAAAATAGAATATTATGCATTCGCACTAATCGCGCTGGTGCCCTTTGCTCTGTGGAGATACTTTATTTCATTTTATCCCGTCGGTATACCTCCAAGTGACTGGCTCATTACCAGCGTCAATACATACGAGGGATTAAAAGTAATATTTTTAAGACCGGCGTTTTTCCGCTGGATCTTTTATGAACGCATAAACCAGATTGTGCTGGGAGGTTATCTCACTTTTTTCTTCATCTTTGGGATTCTGGTAAAACCGCAGCGCTATCTTATTCATTTTATCTTTTTATGTGGAATGATCTATCTCTTTATATTTGAAGGCGGCAATGTACAGCATGAGTATTATCAGACAATACTTTTGCCTGGATTAGCACTCATGGTAGGATTGGGAACGGCATATGTCCTTCAAAACACAAAAATATTCATACATCCTGTTATTACGTGGTCTCTGGTTTTTGCCTTGTATGGCTTATCGCTCTTTTTTTCATTCTATCGAGTTCAGGATTATTATCATACACCTGACGATCTCCCCCCTATAGCGAATGTCATAAAAACGATAACATCACCAAAAGATAAAATCGTAACTGATAGACTCGGTGACACCACATTGTTATATCTCGCAGATCGTAAAGGAGCACCCGCGATTTATAAAGACTGGGCAACACTCAAATCACTTGGTTATAGCTATATCGTCACGATGAACCGCGAACTCATAGACAAGACAAAAGCAGAAGGTTCGTATAGAGCTGTTTTTGAAAATGACAAGTTCGCAATGTTCAAGCTATGATCCCACTTCGTCCACGACTACGTCGGGACTTCGTTAGGGACAAGCCCCACTTGAACAAATTAATAGTAACTGAAGCAGCATGAAGATTTTGATGTTGACTCCGTACCTTCCATACCCGCCGGCATCAGGTGGTC
>CAYMIY010000089.1:0-3424 GCA_964390735.1 uncultured Gammaproteobacteria bacterium | reverse complement strand
TACAGGTTACATTCGGTAGCTGGCTCATGCTTTTCAGTTCCATGAAGCAATGGGGACAGGATCAGATGATTTTTCCATTACAAACAGCATTTAGATATATAAAAATATTTTTGTTTACTCCTGACAAAGGATTGAGTTACGGGATTGCACTTCTCGAATTTGCGGCTGTACTTCTTTACACGATTGTATCGCTTGTAAGCTGGAGAAAGATCAGATTTTCATACTGGATATTTATGGTAGTCTCATTTATTATCCCGTCATTAACTGGCACATTTCAAGGAATGCCTCGATACGGATTGCATCTATATCCTTTTTTCCTAGTATTGTGGATGTATATATCTAGACAGAAAAAATATAATCAGGCACTTATATATATATTTATGGTCATTCTTCAAGTAGTCCTTATCATGTTATATACGCGAGGGTACTTCGTATCATAGAAAGTACAAGCAGGTCATTGTAACAACGTATTCGACTATATCGGATAGGTATTTTTAAGGTCCGGCGCCACAGGCGTTTAGACGTAATATGTCTGAATTATCTGTTTGTCTTTGACAGTTTTTCCTCCTTTGCGGATAATCTGAATTGTTCGACCGGCAATCTCATCTGCAAAAACAGAGTGATGCCAGGTCATACCATGCCGCGAAGGAATTTCAACCGACTTATCAGGCCACCTCGAAACAGGGACCATCACAAACATGTTGTCACGTTCGAGCTTAACTACTTTCTGGAAATGCCCGCGCGCTTTATAGGGCTTCGGAGCTTTCATGGAAGTCCTTTCACTATGCGATATGTCAAAATAACAGTATGTTATTATATCACAAGAAGTCACATTCAGCCCATTAAGAGTACCGAGTAGCAGAATAGGCAGTCTCTATCGTTTTATGCAAGAACGTAAAAATGTGCTTGCTAGACTGGTCCATGTAGGTTTCTGTTTTCCCTTTTCAAGTTTTTCGTTAACGAATCCTTTTATCAGATCATCTTGGTTTTCCCAATACATAAAATTTGGTATTCGTTCGTTAGCGGCAATAGCTGCATTTGCCTTTTCTGCTAATAATGCAACATCGGACGATTTTTTCCCATAAATTTTATCCTTTTTGCTCAGTAGTAGAGCTGGATCCAAATTTGATCGATGTATTTGCAGATAAGAACGTAATGTGAGAGCACTCATGGCAGTAATATTATTTATGATCTGTGTTTGTTTCTTCATACCTGCCGTGAGTTGATGGGCTTTATCTATTCCTCCTGTATTAGCATAATCTTCGGAAATAAGTATTGTATTACTCATATTGCGCAATAATTCTCGTGGTCTATCTGTGTTTTTGCGCGAGTCCCATTGACCCACCATCTGTATGAGGTCAGCTACGTGCGTATCTTCTGCGTGCGACTGTTCATGAAAACCTACATAAGCTTCTATTAACGTTAACGGTAATGGATATGTAGCTATGTTAGCTTCTGGAAAGTATCTCCCGACACTTCGATATTTCCTCATTAAGTAACGCATACCTTCATCTGTTAGATTATCGATATCAGCTGGAGTTATATCACCAAGTGAAGAATTGTCAGGCTCCTTTACACTCATAGCGGCTATCGTATTTTTATTTGTTAAAAACGGGGGCTTAAGGATGTCGAACGATCTTCCCGTTTCGGCTATAGTGGCTTTATAAGAACGTACACCTATGAAATTTTCCCTGACTTTAATATTTTCAGTATTTCCCTGTATATCAAGATCTCCTAACACTATGGTAAATGTAACACCCTCATGGGTAGTGAACTCTACCTGTACATACCCCTTTTCTACTTCCTGAAAAGAAAAACCTGTTACAACACCATGCTCTCCCGCCGATTTTAAACGTAGATCTATATCGGTCAAGTCAAGCAGTGTAGCTTTCATACGTTCCTGATCTAGGGGAACAATTTCTGCATGAGCCTTTATATGAGGCTCCGTTTCCTCGTCGCTAACTTCCAATACTGGAGGAGTATATGTTTCTCTTCGCTTGTACCAAAGTTCTTCTGCCGCTTCAAATCGATGTTTTGCGGCTTGAATATTTGCTATTGAGGTCCCCTCACTTGCATGCCAGTAATCCACTGCTGCACTTACAAAATCACTTTCAGCTTTACTAAATTCTGTGTATGCTGCTGTCCGTTCAGTTAATTCTGTATCAATAGTTACTCCATGCATTCCTTCAACAATAGCTTTTATTTCATCATCAGACAGTTTGTGTTTATAGTTGATAGTATTATGGCTATAGAAATCACGTGCGCGGCCATTTTGCCAAAGTGTATCTTGTTGATGACTGAGAGTTTCTTCAATCGCACCGCTTATTGATGGTGGAGCTCCACTGTCATACTGTATAACTTTAACCCAACCACCAGGAGTTGCTCCTTTTTGTTCACCCAGTTTCAGCCAGTCTATTAAAACATATGAGGCACCTGGTTGTTCTAGGGGGCCAGATTCTACTAAATATGATATGTTTGATTGCTTATCTTTGTATACAGCTTGTTTTATTGTTTTGTCACTATGATTTTCCTCCATTTCCTTGAGTAAGGGATGAGGATCAATACTGATAGCGTCTGGAGTAAGAAGCAGTTCATTCGTACGACCTGTTATAGTATTGAAGAGATTATCACGATTATCCACTGTTCCAGATTCTAGACGAGGTTCTGTCTGTTCTATCGACATGTCATCAGTCATATGACATATTATATCATTAGGAATATTTTTCTTATCTTTCTAAATCCAGCACTTCGTCAATGCGTACTTTCGCGACGAATTCAGGAACGTGTGAGACCATGATCATGATGCCCTTGTAGTCACTGAGGGCCTGTGCGATATGAGGGAGATGACGGAAGTTAATATGATTGGTTGGTTCATCTAGAATAAGTAAACCTGGTTTGAGAAGAACAAGCGTTGCAAAGGAAACCATTGCTTTCTGTCCTTCTGAAAGACTCCCAATTTTTGCATTAATAAAATCTGAAGTAATTAAGAAACCTGAGGCGGTAGAACGGAGCTTGTGCTCTATCAGACTGCCTTCACTTTCTTTGAGCGCATTCGCAAGAGCCTGATAGACGGTGTCGTTAAAGTTAAGTGTCGAAAAGTCCTGGCGATAATAACCGATGCGGACACCTGGTGGAAGCTCAACTCCCTCAGCTTTACCTGCTGCCAGATTTTCTATAAACGTGCTTTTGCCAATGCCGTTTGGACCTTTGATGAGCAGATGGTTTCCTTTCAGTAAGAATACATGCGCTTTTTTACTCACCAGTTTGTGATTCTGCATGACGGTGAACGAATTTATCTTAAGTGATTCATTGCGAACATCTTCCTGACCGGGAATTTCAAACGGTCTTATGGTTCGATCTTCACGCCTTACCTCGACTTTTTCACTTTCCAGAACATCTATTTTCTCGCGCATTTTTTTTGCAA
>CAYMIY010000088.1:0-3455 GCA_964390735.1 uncultured Gammaproteobacteria bacterium | reverse complement strand
CAAAAAAACTAGCCGTTTGTTTTGGGACCCCTTCCTGCCGTGCCACCTCCCGCATCTTGATACTAGTTTAAGAAGCTCATCAATTAGAATTTGATGTGTTAAGTAGTTCTTTGCTGTCTCTCGAGCCATGGTTTGTTGATGAGGTCTTCGAGTATCTGCCAGCGTTGCTTTTTTACTTCATGAGGAACGTCGTCGGTCATTACTTTGGTAGCAGCTGTCATTGGGCGCTGTGAGTACATCGCAAGGTATGCTTTCTCAAACGATACTTTTTTAGCGAGCTCTACGGTACTTAAAAATTCCTCATCAGTCTCGCCGCAGAATCCTACAATAATGTCAGTAGTAAATTTGATATCAGGTACTTTTGAGCGCAGTTTTTCGATAATGGTAGCATATTCTTCTGCAGTGTACCATCTGTTCATTCGTTTGAGCACTGCGTCATCACCGGACTGTACGGGAAGATGGATAAGTCTGCTGATATTTGGATAGCGTGAAATGACATCGATCAGATCATCTGAAAAATCCCATGGATTCGATGAGAAGAAATCGACTTTTTCAAATCCCATTTTTGCGACTTCTTCAAGAAGATGGGGGAATAAGGTCGGGATGCGTTGTCGACCTAAATGTTTTACATAGGTGATCCTCGCATTGCTAAATTGTTTCATTGCTCCATTGTTAAAATATGTTTTGTCCAAGTCTCTTATTTCCTGATTGTTTTCGCCAATCAACAGATCAGAACCATACGAGTTTACATTCTGTCCTAACAGTGTTATTGTCTTAAATCCTTTTTCTTTGAGTGACTGACATTCTGCAATGATCTTTTCAAACGGTCTACTGATTTCGCGACCGCGTGTAAACGGCACGACACAGAACGTACAGAAGTTATTACATCCATTTGAAATAGGCACCCATGCATTCACCTTATTCTGTCTGACAGGTTCAAGATCAAAACCTACTTCTTCAATGGGCATGAATTCATCGACTTCAGGCATCAGATCGCGAATGCGCTGGAGATATTCACCTGATTTATCACGGAAAGCGATTCCGACCATACATCCGGTAACAATGATCTTGAACGTTTCACCTGCTGCAAGCTTTGTCTCTTTAATAGGCAGCATATTCTGAATGAATCCAAATACACGGTGTTCTGCTTTTTCGCGCACCATGCAGGTATTCACAATCACGAAGTTTGCGTCTTCTGGTGTGTCAGTCTCTTCAATGCCGCGTGTGCGATAGGTAGCACCTACGCGTTCAGAGTCTGCCACGTTCTGCTGGCATCCAAATGTCTTAATGTAATATTTCATGGAACGTAATTATACCTTATCAATGCGATCTTGTTTTACTCGATCGATTATGAATATGAAACAGAGTAGGAGCACTGCGACCGTAATAAATGCCAGTAACTTTCGAGGTCCATCGAGAAATAAACTCGAAATACCTAACATAAGTGAGATCAGCCAATAAAAAACGGCAATCCTGCGTTTTCCCCAGTTTATTTCCAGAAGTTTATGATGAAAATGTCCCCAATCTGCACGAAAAGGTGAATGATGCTGTCGTAGTCTGCGGATAATCGTGTATATAGCGTCAATCATGGGTATAGCGAGAATCAGGACAGCTGTTCCTAATTTACCGAATGAAAGTATCGAGAGAATACCCAGAAGGAAACCGGCGAGAGCGCCTCCCCCATATCCCGGCATAATTTTCTGGGGAAAGAAATTGAAGGGGAGGAATCCGAGATATGCACCGGAGACGATGAAACACAGGTATGTTACCGTTTGAGCAGAAATGTCATGAGCAGTAAAACGCTGGGATAATAATCCCAGAAAAAAAGCTGTAATTGCGACAAAGCCAGGTAACTGTCCATCAACGCCTTTGCTCCAGTTGACCATATTCATGATCCATGAAAGCCAGATAATGGCGAGTAAATCAGAAACATACAAAATATTATGATTTCCAAAAAATGAGAGGTGCATCTTCCATTGGCTGAGTTGTATGATTCCACCAAATGGATTCGATATAAACGGAATGCCCAGTCCATATGAAATGACCAGAGCCGAGATGAATATATTTGCACCAAAACGCAAATAGGGCGAGACATCAAAATAATCATCGAGTAATCCCACAATAAGAAGCAAAAATGTTGAAAGTAAAATACCTGTCATTATTTTATTCAGAGGGAGAAAGAGGAGAGAGGTAATGATGAGTGCGGCATAAATAGGTACACCTCCCGCTCTCGGTATCACACCGGTATGTGTATGTGCTGGATGATTACGTTTCGATTTATCTGTTACAAAGTGATACTTGGTCGCTAATTTGATAGTCGGAATAGTAACCAGAGCTGAAGTGAGTGTGGCAATTGCCATTACTATATAGTTCATAATCAGGTTACAAAAAATAACACTCGGCAGAAAATAAAGACATACACAATAATAAGTGTCCAGTTAATGATATTGACAATCTTCTTTACAAATACATCAGGGAAAAAGATACGTGAATATATATAGTTGTTTGCAAATATAGAAATATGCATGAGAAGAGGCAATAAAAAGATATACCAGATATCCGCTAACTGATCTTCGCCCCAGCTGCGTGAATAAAACAAAGGCAACTCAGATGGCAGATGATTCATCTTAAAGAAGAATGTGAGTGCCATGAGAATATCTCCGGCTATAAGCGCATAAATCATAGCTATATTATAATCTACGGGATAGGAAATACGCTTACCATTTCAATTACCTGCTTGTGTAGCTTAGCTATTTCCTTGTTCTTCTTCATGTCTGCAACAAAGGTATCTATATATGTTTTACGAGCTGTTTTATCTTCCGGGATTTTATATTTTTTAAGAATTTCGATTACCGTCAACATTATCTCACCTATGAATTGCATCTCTTTTTCTTTCATACCGCGTGATGTTGCTGCCGGTGTTCCTAAACGAATGCCAGATGGGTAAAAAGGCGAGGATGGTTCATTTGGTACCGTATTCTTGTTAAGGGTAAGGCCCACCATATCGAGTGCTTTTTCTGCGAGAATGCCTGCTCCTGGTCCGAGTGTACGAGATAGATCGACAAGTAATAAATGATTCTCCGAGCCGCCGCCTACAAGTGATAGCCCACCTTTTGTAAGCACTTCTCCCAGTGTTCGTGTATTTGATACTACCTGCTTTGCATAGTCTTTAAAGGAAGGTTTTGAAGCTTCCTCGAGTGCTACCGCAATAGCTGCAGTGGTGTTATCATGAGGACCGCCCTGTAAACCAGGAAAAACTGCTTTATTAATCTTTTTATCAAGTTCAGGATCCTTATCCAGACCTTTTTGGGTGACCATGATCATGGCGCCGCGTGGTCCACGTAATGTTTTGTGAGTTGTGGTTGTAATGATATGTACGTGTGGAACTGGTGAAGGATGAGCTCCACCGGCAATGAGTCCTGCAACATGAGCAATATCTGCTGCTAAGTATGCGC
>CAYMIY010000087.1:0-3496 GCA_964390735.1 uncultured Gammaproteobacteria bacterium | reverse complement strand
TTGCTCCATTGCTCCATTGCTCCATTGCTCCATTGCTCCATTGCTCCATTGCTATACTGTCTTCAGTGGAACCATGGAACTATAGCATTACTACATATTCCTGATTTCTTCCAGCAAGTTTCTGCCACTCATCTCCGCAGGTTTGGGAAGATCCATCATATGAAGGATAGTTGGCGCTACGTCGGCTAAAATTCCTGTTTGGAGCCTCACTGGATTCCCTTGTAATTGTTTATTTATGACTATAAAAGGTACCGGGTTGTCGGTGTGTTCTGTCGATATCTGTCCCGTTTGTGGATTAATCTTCTGTTCGACATTTCCGTGATCGGCTGTAATAAATACGGTAGTATCGAGAGCCATTGCCATGGTTACTATTTTATTTAAACAGTCATCGAGTGTTTTTACTGCGATGATTGATGCCTGAATATTGCCGGTGTGCCCTACCATATCGGCGTTTGCGAAATTCACGAGGATGAACGGATATGCTCGCTCCTGCATTTTTTTCAACAGTACTTCGGTTACTTCATATGCTGACATTTCAGGCTTCAAATCATAAGTAGGTACTTTCGGTGACGGAATAATGAGACGTTCTTCCATATTAAATGGGAGTTCACGCTGCCCATTGAAATAAAATGTCACAAAACGCTCTTTTTCCGATTCACTCATGCGGAGCTGTTGTATATCATTCTCAGCAAACACGCGACCGAGAGGCATACGCACAATGATAGGCGGATATGCGACTGCTGCGGGCAGATCTTTCTCATATTCTGTCATGGTCATGAAATAGAGATCTTCTATTTTCTTACCGCGATTGAATGGAGGCGTAACCATATTTTCTTTCGGAAAATGTGTTTTGTAATACTTGATAGCATATGGGTCAAAAGACATAGACGTGTTTGCCTGTGCTGCAAAGTCATCGAGTACAAATGCTTTTGTCAGTTCGCGTGGTCTGTCGATGCGGTAGTTGAAGAATATCATAGCATCACCCTTTGCTACGGTGTTTTTTTTCCCATCTGGTCCTACTATGAGTGTGGGATCAATAAATTCATCTGTTTTTCCTTCTTTATATGCCTCTGCTACGGCATCGTCTATAGTTTTTGATACTTTGCCTTTGCCCTCGGTAAGACATACATATGCTTTTTCGATACGTTCCCATCGTCTATCACGATCCATGGCATAGTAACGTCCCATTACGGTTGCTATTGTGCCAACGCCGGTTCGATGAATGTTATCCTGGAGTTGACGAACGATTTCAAGTGCTGATTTTGGTGGCGAGTCGCGTCCGTCTGTTATAACATGAATAAATACATTCGTAAGTCCCTGTTCTTTTGCAAAATACAATAAAGCGTAGAGATGATCGATACTTGAATGTACGGTACCCTGTCCAATCAGGCCAATAATGTGTAAATTTCCACCTGTTTTTTTGACATGCTCTGCGCATTTAACCAGATTTTCATTCTTATAAAATGTTCCATCAGCAATACTCATATTAATTCTTGGCAGGTCCTGATAAACCACACGACCAGCTCCGAGATTAATATGACCTACTTCTGTATTACCTACTTCTCCTTTAGGAAGACCGACTGACTCGCCGGATGCATTTAATGTCGTATTAGGGAATGATTGCAGGTATGAATTGATATTTATGGGGTTTGCCAGATATTCAGCATTACCAGGTCCAGGTGGTGCGAGTCCGAATCCGTCGAGAACAATAAGGATTGTTGGTTTCATATCAGTAACTAAAGAATTGTTCCATTGCTACATTGTTCCATTGTTAACACAAAAACGCCATGGAACCATGAAACAATGGAACCATAGTTCAATGTATCTATCTTACTAAATTCTGATTAATATAACAATAAGCTAAACCGCACGCAATTGCATCAGATTCATCATCGTCATCTACAACAACATCCTGATTCAGAAGCAGTTTGAGCATTTTATGCACTGATTTTTTATCGGCGTTCCCGTAACCCGTAATAATACTTTTTATTTCAAGTGGTGTAAGCAATTTGAGAGGTATATTAGCTTGTGCTGCCACCAGGTATACCATTCCCTGTGATTGTCCTACCTTAATAACCGATTTCTGATTATTCGCATAAAACAACTCCTCCATGATGATAACATCAGGTTTGTGCTTCTGGACCGTTTCAGTAAGATCTACATAAATATCGAGCAGTCTTTTTTCATGTGTATCCTTTCTGTTCGTTTTGATGAGATGCGATGTGATAAAAGAAATATCCTTTGTGGATGAAGATTTCTTCTCAAACAATGCACAGCCCATTTTATCAAAACCGGGATCAATTGAAAGAATGTTCATGTATTCATTATATATGAAGCTCGCCGCGCATTAACAGAAAGGTAAACCTTACACCTTAAAGGTGTAAAAAAGATTGCTGCTATGCGATGAGGTTGCAAAATATCTATCAAGACATAAATAGTAGGTGAAAAAAATGAAAAAAAGGAGGGATAAGATATAAATATATTGAAGGCGTGCGATTCGCACATTAACAATACAGTGTATGGGCATAGTAAACAACAACTGTGTTTAACTAATCAAAAGAGATGGAAGATTGTCCGTTAGTACGTCTTGGCTAAATACATTGCTGTACTTACACCTAACGCCTATCAAGCCAGTAATCTTCTGGCGGACTCATAGGGATTTCTCATCTTGGGGGCTACTTCGCACTTGAGATGCATTCAGTGCTTATCAGGTGGAAATATAGCTACCCGGCGCTGCTCTTGTGGAACAACCGGTACACCAGGGATTTCCTCTTCCCGGTCCTCTCGTACTGGGGAAGACTCCCCTCAAAAATCTAGTCGCTTGCATAGGATAGAGTCCGAACTGTCTCACGACGTTCTGAACCCAGCTCGCGTACCGCTTTAATGGGCGAACAGCCCAACCCTTGGAACCTACTTCAGCTCCAGGATGCGATGAGCCGACATCGAGGTGCCGAACCTCGCCGTCGATAAGAACTCTCGGGCGAGACTAGCCTGTTATCCCCGGGGTAGCTTTTATCCGTTAAGCCCGTTCCGCAATCACAGCGGAATCGGGGATCATTAACGCCTGCTTTCGCATCTGCTCGGATTGTCATCCTCACAGTCAAGCCAGCTTATGCGTTTACACATACATTCCGATTTCTATCCGGAATAAGCTGACCATTGCGCTCCTCCGTTACCTTTTAGGAGGAAACCGCCCCAGTTAAACTGACCGCCTATCACTGTTTCCGCCTTTTGGGTGGATGAGGTGGAAAAAAATTAAAGAGAGGTGTTTCATTGGCGACCGAAGTCTCCCTCCTACGCTCAACAGTTAATTTCTTTCCCCCAATGACAAGCTTCAGTAAAGCTCCCGGGGTCTTTTTGTCCATATGCAAGTAGGCCGCATCTTCACAGCCATTTCAATTTCGTCGGGCAGTAGTTCAAGACAGTTATCAACTCGTTAGACCTTTCATGCGGGCCGGAACTTACCCGGCAAGGGGCTACGCTACCTTAGAACTCT
>CAYMIY010000086.1:0-3590 GCA_964390735.1 uncultured Gammaproteobacteria bacterium | reverse complement strand
AGGGATGACAGAGAGCTCGCTCCTGCTTGACTTTTACCTTCAAATATAAAATAATGTGATAATGCAGGAAATACCGGATTTTACACCACTAAATACATCGGAGTTAAATTATACGCGTCTTGATGTAAATTCATTTAAGAAAAAGCACTACTCATCAGGCCTGAAGAATGGCATTAATTTTCTCATGGTTTTTTCTCTAAGTGCATTTTTATTATCGGCGTCATATTACGTGCAACAGACGCAATTTTCCAGTTCATCTCGCGCAGCAGCTCCGAGACCTACACAAATGCCACTTGGTGATGTGTTCCCTAAAGCTTATAAAGACGAAGTGGTACCCACCAATATCATTAATGATCTAGTACAAACTGCTAAAACAAAAGATATCAAATTTCCTCAGACATATGCTAAAGAGCGTATAACGAAATATTACATCTACAAGGACGTGCTGACTGAGAACAACATTCCGCTACCTAATAATGAAAACATTGATGATTATATCGACGAAATGGAAGATTTGATAAAGCAGCATCTTCTTTCAAAAGCAGACTTTGCTTACGTAATGGCACGATTTAAAAATCAACCTGACATTGATGAGTTAACTGAAAAATATGGAAATTTGGAAGATAGAGCAAAGACAATAATGGATACTTATACAGGTCTCTTTAATGATCCCAGTTATTCTCCCGAACAAGTTGTTGAGGCTGCTAACAAAGACGAACAAATAATTGCCATGAATCTGGGTGAAGAAAATCGTTACATTAAAGATTATGGAGAAAGCCAAACGGTAATTATAGATGACCCGACGTTTCATGACTTTATCTTTTCTCAAAAAGAAGGGGCAGTGTCACCTGCATATGTACTTAAAACTGGTTCGGGTAGTCCATTTGCATATATCATTGTATACCCGACGTTACTATCAGTACGCAAATTCAATTCTATCAATACAATAATTTCTGAAAAATATCTATATTTTAAATATTAATAAACGTGAAAAAGACATCACCTAACACTAAAAAGAATTCATATGCTAACATAATAAAAATATTTATTAGTATAGGGTTTATTATATTGTCTGCCCTCACTGTCTACATTACAACACAGACTCAGGTGCCATTATCCACGAGAGCATGGAGTAGTACAACAATAAAAGTGACTTCTTTATGTGACAACGACGGAACAGCTCAAATAATGGTAAGCGTAAAAAATGATCAAAGTAAGGACATGACTGCCATAGCTACGGACGTCCAAACTGGGGTCACAGTTAATTTAGGTATTATCAAAGTAGGGAATACAGCTACAGAGACAATAAAAACAAATAAAAGTAACCTTAATAATGGTTCTGTTAAAGTCAATCTTGAGTATGTAGACAAATCGCAAAGCACCACTAAAACAGTAGATTATTCTGCTATAAGCTGTAAAGCAACTTCCACTGACACACATATCAGACCTATAATTGAAACAAACTGCGCAAAAGATACATGGACTATTACCGGATATGAACCAGCAGTACAAATAGACAAAATTGATCATTTCATGGTACAGATAGATAATGTAGACTATAACACATTATTTCCTTCTGGCCCGTGGAAGGGTAAAACTTCTATAAAGTTCTGGATTCATGTATTTTATAAAGATGGATCAGAAGTATCATGGGATGCAGATGCAGATAAGGGAAAATGTGTATCTCCAACACCCACAGCAACACCGAAAAACACACCAACGCCTCCGCCGACAAATACACCTGGACCAACAAAGACACCTACACCTAAGCCCACAAAGGCACCCACACCTACTAAAGTGCCGATTCCGACTCATACAGTTACACCAACACCTTTGAAACCAACAGCCACACCGACAAATACACCAGCACCGACGGCCACACCACGACCTAATTCATGCGGATACACACCATGTAACACTGCTAATCCATGTCAAGCAGGTCTTGTCTGTGTCCAGGCAAACAATGGACTAAATTTCTGTTCAAAACCTGAATACAAAGATGCGTGTATTAACTTTCCGAACGCAGGCACCTGTTGTATGGCACCTACCAATACACCAACCGCTACTCATACGCCGATTCCTACAAATACGCCTACCCGGATTCCCACTAACACACCTGTACCCACAGATACCCCTGTTCCGACTGACACACCAAATCCATCTGCAACTCCTACAGTAACATCTCAGCCTTCAAGTACGCCCACAGGCACACCACAACCAACAAATACACCTAATCCATCCGCAACAGCAACAAACACGCCTACGCCAACTGAGATTATAATCGCGACAAATGTAACAAATACGCCAACTCCTACAACACAGGGAGTAACGGCTGTCCCGACAATTCCATCAGCGGGTAAGCCAATCCCATGGTGGCTGATCGCTGCACCACTCGCACTCCTCGTCGCAGGATTGGTGTTCTAACATAGCGTTATATTGCTTCATTGCTCCATGGTTTCCGTGTTACATGTTTTTATGGTTTGTCTTAATGTGACATTCCCGCTCACGCGGTAATCTTCATTGGTTAGTGTCATTTTGAACTTGTTTCAGGATCTCATGTGTTAAGGGATGCCGAACTAAATTCGGCATGACAATATAACAATTTAACAATGGAGCCATGGAGCAATTTAGCAGTTTAACACTTACTTCTTATTGAAGAGCTTCAAGAAAGCTTCCTTAGGTATCTCTACGCTTCCGATCATCTTCATGCGCTTCTTACCTGCTTTCTGTTTTTTTAGCAGTTTATCCTTACGTGTTCGGTCTCCGCCGTACAGTTTAGCAGTAACATCCTTTCGGAATGCACTTACGGTACTTGATGCAATGATCTTACCTTTAAACCTCGCCTGTATCTTTACCTCAAACTGTTGGCGGGGAATGAGCTCTTTGAGCTTTGATGTAAGCTCGCTTCCTTTTTCATATGCACGTTCCTGAACGACGATTTCAGAAAACTCATCGACTTCTTCAAGATTAAGGAGAATTGACATCTTGTCAGCAGTAACCGGAACATATTTCAGGAACTCCCAATCAAGTGATGCATATCCTGAAGTAGCACTTTTGAGATTATCAAAAAAGTCTGAGATCATTTCTGATAGGGGAAGTTCGTAGGTAAGAGATATCTGATCTTTATTATCCATAGTCAGAAACTGACCACGATAAGACTCGCAGAGCTGCATCACTGCGCCCATATATTCTTCTGGAGTAATGATCATGATTTTGACATATGGTTCCTGATAGACGCCATTTTCAACTATGTATTCCACCTGTGGCGGCGTAAGTACAATGCTCAGATCAAATTCGCGTTCGAGCCTTTCACGGACGACATCTGCATGGAGAAGTCCGAGGAACCCTACACGGAATCCGGCTCCGAGCGCTTTACTGTAAATAGCACTGAATTCGAGTGATGAGTCATTCAGATATAATTTATCTAGTGCTTTCTTTAAATTGAGATAATCGGCAGTATCGGTTGTGAACATCGATGCAAATACCATCGGCTTTACACGCTTATAACCAGGGAGAGCAGTGGAGGTTCCTTTTTCATCTATGAGTGTATCGCCTACGTGCACCTGATGAATATCTTTCTGATTTGTGAC
>CAYMIY010000085.1:0-3632 GCA_964390735.1 uncultured Gammaproteobacteria bacterium | reverse complement strand
CATCTATGAGTGTATCGCCTACGTGCACCTGATGAATATCTTTCTGATTTGTGACAATATAGCCGATATCACCAGGATTTAATGTATCAATCGGTACAAGATCGGGGGTAAAGATGCCCACTTCAGGAGTATCAAATACCGTACCGTTTACGGCAAGTCTTTGTTTCGTTCCTTTTTTGACAGAACCATTAAAGACTCTTACGAACGCAATAACACCTTTATGTGTATCATAATATGAATCGAAGATAAGAGACTGACATAGTGTAGAATCGGGCTCAGACTTCGGAGCTGTAATTTTTGTAACGACGGCATTTAACACTTCCTCTACATTCATACCTGTTTTTGCAGAAATATGAAATATTTCTTCTGGTTTTATACCCAGAAATGATTCAATCTGTTTCGTCGTTTTTTCAACTTCAGCATTAGGTAAATCTATTTTATTGATAACAGGAATAATGGTCAGATTCTTGTCGAGTGCTTTATATGCGTTCGAAATTGTTTGAGCTTGTATGCCTTGTGTTGCATCAACAAGGAGAATAACTCCTTCAACAGATGCCAGCGTACGATCTACTTCATATGAGAAGTCTACATGTCCTGGTGTATCAATAAGATTAAGAAGATAATCTGCTCCTTCATATGTGTATTTCATGCGGACAGGTGCTAACTTAATAGTAATACCTCGCTCGCGTGAAATCGGATTACGATCAAGAAGCTGCTCTTCATGATTACCTTTAGACACAGTACCGGTTATTTCCAGTATACGATCGGCAAGAGTTGACTTGCCATGATCAATATGTGCAATAATTGCAAAATTACGAATGTGAGAAATATTCATATAATCGGCTACCAGGTTGTAGGTAATAGATTCTCAGCTTACTAGACTTCTAACAAACTAACTAGCTAATAAGCTAAACCCTATTACGCAACTTGTAAGATCTTAACTGTCGATGTTCCACCTTCAACTCCCCATATATCTCCATGCAGTATGATAACTTTTTGGCCTGCACTAATATACTTATGTTCAAGCAGGAAATGTATTGTCTTCATTATTCCCTCCTTATTCACTTCCTTTTCGTCAAGATCTACTTGATCTCCTGGTATAGCAGTTACACCATAGCATATACTAAGACTTTCAGCTATGTCAGCATTTGGGGTTACTGCGTATACTGGTGCCTTTGGTCTATAACGTGAGAGTGCCTGTGCGGTGCGCCCTGTTTCAGTAAATACAACGAACGCCTGTATGTTATTATCTTCCGCAAGAGAGCTTAGGTACATACTATAAGCAGCATCACACATAATATCGGTTTGATTCTTGATTTTGAAATCAAATTTCGTCCTTATATCACGACACATATTCATTTGTTCGTTATATTTAGCTGTTCTTTGCATAGACATAACTGCTTCCACCGGATATTTACCAGATGCTGTCTCACCGGAAAGCATGATGGCATCGGTAAAATCATATGTGGCATTTGCGATATCAGATACTTCTGCGCGAGTTGGATATGGATTATCAACCATTGATTGCAACATCTGTGTTGCCGTGATAACAGGGATTCCTTTTTCCAGACATTTTTTGATTATTACTTTTTGGTGATGAGGAACCTGTTCTATAGGAAGTTCTACTCCGAGATCTCCACGCGCAACCATGACTGCATCAGTATAATCTATTATTTCATCGAGATTATCTATTGCCTTTTTCGTTTCAATTTTTGCGACTATTTTCGCATGTACTTTATATTTATCCATTTCTGATCGTACCACTTGCAGATCTGTAGCAGTCCTTACAAACGAAAGAGCCACAAAATCAACTTCATTCCTGGCGGCAACCTGTAATGCTTCAAAATCGCGCTCAACCAGCACAGGAAATGGAAAATCCGCTCCAGGAATATTAAGAGATTTTCGATTCATCAATTTGCCATCAGATTCACACTTTAAATATACTTTACCGTCTTTTTTTTGAACAATAAACGTAAAAACACCATCATCTGCTAGAAGTTTCTGTCCGTCAGTGAGGTGTTCAATTATTTCAGGATGTGATATCGAGATACCCTTTTCTTTTTTTTCAAAAGCTTCCTGTCCAAATAAAAGCAAATCATCCTTTTTTATCTCTACAAAGTCTGTGGGCATATTAATACGAATTTCAGGTCCTTGGAGATCTATAAGTGTTCCAATAGAAACTCCCATATGTTTTGCCACGGCATTTACCCTCTGAATTCGTTCACTGTGCCAATCCATTGTGTTGTGCTTAAAATTAAATCGGAAAATATTCACTCCTTCAGATATTAAACGCTCTATATTTTGTTCAGTTTCAGTAACTGGTCCGATTGTTGCAATTATTTTTGTTAATTTGTGTATCATAGATATGAATTATAACACTTGTCACACCTAATTGATAACGAGAACATGATAAAATCTTCTCACCAGAATAATCTAAATAGCTTTTTTGAAGCATATGTTTTTGTTCTTCTTTTTATTACTGGTTTAGCATTTACTTTTCTTATTCCACCTTTTCAAAAACCTGATGAAGAATCACATTTCAACCGCACTCTTGCTCTTGTGAACGGGGTCACATCCTGTGCCCCCGGATATACAGTGATTATGGTTCCTGAACAATACTATGCCATGACTGCATTTATTAAGAGCTACGAGATGCCCTTACATCCAGATCATAAACTGCCTTCATTTATCAGCCAGATTTATTTGCATAGTAATAAAAAGGCAGCTCCCATAGCAATGGAAGTGAACGCCGTCTGCAATTTTCCCATAATTTCGTATCTTCCCTCTGCACTCGGTGTATTCATAGGACTGCATGTAAGTCCAAATCCCTATGTTACGTTTTTCCTCGGACGATTCACACTATTTCTTGCGTGCTTTATCTGGCTTATCTATCTCTATAAAAAAACGAAATATAAATCACTGTTGTTATTCGTCGCTTCTATACCGATGTTTCTTCATCAGATCTCTGCGTATGGATATGATGGAGCAACATTCTTGCTCACGCTTACGCTCTTTGTAAAGGTAACGGAACTCATGAATAAAGAACAGATGATTGAAGTGCGCGATTATATTTCTCTCTCTATTATAAGCATACTCTATTTGCTGAGCCGGAGCGGCGGACACGAACTGCTTCTGCTTTTTATTCTCCTTATTCCCCCTCAGAAAATACATAAGAAAACATATGTGTATTTCCTTTACATGATAGTCTTCTATGCACTTATGTTTGGCATATATGGGCTGACAAAAATACATGCGGTCACATCATTTATTGGAAACGGATTACCTGCTGGAGCTGATCCCGTTAAACAAATTCAGTTTATACTGCATCACCCATTAGATCTATTGATGGTTCTGATGAAAACATCCGTTTTACGTTCCACGTTCTATGTTCAAAGCATGATTGGCATATTAGGCTGGCTGGAGTACGGGATACCGCACTGGATGTACGGAGCGTATGCCGCAATAGGCATTTGGCTAATAACTATAAGAAATGAGAAGGACAATACTAATATGTCGTGGTATCAGATCATTAGTGGATTAACCATATTGCTGCTTAATTACGTTTATATTCTTGGTATTTTTTATGTAGTCTGGACACCTGTTGGCGCACAGATAGTAAATGGCGTGCAGGG
>CAYMIY010000084.1:0-3767 GCA_964390735.1 uncultured Gammaproteobacteria bacterium | reverse complement strand
AGACTGTCCTACCAGTCCTTTTCTAATTATCACCAACCGTTCTGTGAACGGTACCGTACCAAACGGTACCCCCCAACTGCCGCTTTTGAAACGGTACCGTGAGCCGCTTGTCGGATTTGAACCGACGACCGTCCGTTTACAAAACGGGTGCTCTACCCCTGAGCTAAAGCGGCTGTGTGCCGCGGGAGAGAGTCGAACTCTCACAACCTTGCGGTTACAGGATTTTAAGTCCTGCGTGTCTGCCATTTCACCACCGCGGCAATAACATAACTATAGTTTTATATCATATCACATCAACGGCATGCAGTCTAGATGAAAGGTAGACCAACTGTTTAAGTATTACAAACACGTAATGTATTATAATTGTCATCTATGTTATGATTATCAAGTATGGAATCGGATACACATGGATCTATAATTGGAATTCAGAATAAGCTACTGGAATATCAATTACCAGTACAGCCAAATGCCCAGCTTATATCTATTCATAATGCATCACCAATCCGAGGAGTAAATAATGAGCTCACCGTACAAGAAAGTTCTCAGGAACAGGGAAATAAAAAGGATAGATTAGAAATGGAGGAGGATCGTTTACAAAAACAACGATTGATAGAGGTAATGCAACAGGAATTTGAGAGACAAGCTCCTTCTTTATTTAGTAATCTTGAGACCATGTTCCCACTTCAGATAGGTGCAGAAGTAAGTATACCATCAGATACAAATCATAAAATACAGGCAAAAATTGTAAGTACACTACCTAATGAAATAGTATTTGATAGAAATAACGGCTTAAATATACGTGAAAAGCAAATCATCCGTCTTAGTAGTCATGACACTACACTAAAAGAAACAGCTGTAGTGGAACGCGAGTATGATGTTCAGACAGTAGGTTGGGAGAGAGCATTACATCCTCGAGCTGGTGATCTGAATATAAAAACCGGATCTATGACAGTTACTTTTGAAGTTCAACAGGAAGGAGGAAAAAGTGTTGAAGTAAAGGATGAATTTCCGTATCTCGCGAATTCACCACAAATCCATAAAGTAGAAGGCTCTTATCAAATAGATCAGGAGGTTAAGGCATTTACACCTAAAGGATGGGTGGAAAAGTCCGTTATTTTATATAAGCTGGATGCGAATGGAACTGTGGATTCACATCCACCGTACGGAACCTACACTATTGACGAGAAGATGATACAAGAAGTAAATAAAAGTAATGCAGAATTACAGACGGAATCAAAAAGAATTGCTTCACTGGATGAAATGATGGCCTATCTGGATCAGTTAAACCTGCGTGAATATCTGGATATAAGACCACTCATCAGAAACATAAGGAATTATAACGATCCCACGCGGAGTCTTTTATTAAAAGATATTAATGTAAAAATTGCTGAAGCAGGTAGCGTTAGTGACGATAGCATACCTGGTACTGCCTGGTATTTACAACAGAGGTCTTCAAGCGTTCGAGTTGTTAAAGCAGTAGAGGTAATCTCATTACCTTTTACAACAATGTTCGCACAAACCAAATATGATAAAAATGAAAAAATTATTATAGAACAGTTATCACAGCATTCAGCCTTACGCAGTACCGGAGAGACATGGATATCTACCGACCAGTATTTCTACACTACAACACAGGAAATACGAAAACAACTATATGAGCGATGTATAGAATCTATTAGGTCACAAATACATAGCATCGAAACAAATGTATCATATACATATGCGGGTTCTCCCGACACAGTTATCAATCCAGAAAAATTAAAGGTTATATATGAGCGAGCATTAGAATTAGTGTTAGAAGAGTGCCCTCTTAAATCCCCTCATGAATTTGCTGAGGGTCGTAAGCAAGTAGTAGATACGTTTCTTAACGAATATTCCTCTATATACATGGTTTACAGACTATTACAAAAGTTTAGTTTACCACCGGAATTCAGAGGTGACTCTGAGACTATAAACCGAATAGTATACTCACTTGAGCATGCGTTCAGTAAGACGGATATAACAAAAGTTCCGCCTATAATTATAAGTACTGATACGCCAGATCATGCACTTTACAGATTAATAAGCACTTTTACTAACGATAAGAGGAAGTATCCCGATATTGCCATGGTAGTACAAAAACTGATGAAAGCACTTGAGGAGGGTCCAAGGAAACAATTTGTTGTTGACGAAACAAAAAACATATATGATGAAATAGCAGATTTGAAGAAAAAGTATGCTATGGCACAGTCTACACCAATGTCGTATGATGAGCGTGTTCGACGTCTACAAAATACGGACACTATATATGCACAGCAAGACCCAAACGGAAAAGCAGAACTATACACGTACGACCAGTTTGGAAATAAAGTAGAAATTCATTTTGAGCCAAGTATGATGAGCAACGGAAGACTCGGTTTCCAGAGATATGGTAATATAGATCCAGATAGCATCGGAATAATAGAACGAGCATACGCAAATAATACATTTGTGTTTTCACGTCCAACTATGCCCGAAGTTAAAGTAGAATCTTCTAATACTACATATAAAACTCCGCCATCTAGACCTAATCCCGATGCACAAAAGATGGAAGCGGCTAGTGGAACAGTTCAGATTCTTACTGAAGGAACGTTACTAAATTATGCTGCAGAAAAAAAGACACTGGATTGGGATACTCTTAGGACATTAGTAATCGATGATGTCTCTTTTACCCAACTGCGCGCCAATATAAGGAAAGCAGTGCAAACGGCCGGAGGCACTAATTACAGTTATACTATTAAAGAAGAACTGCAGAAGTATAGAGCACAAATATTCACCGCACGAATGCTTTATAAAGAAGCGGCTGAGGTTAACGCTCAGGCTACTAGTTTGTTTAATACACCCGAAGATATGAGGGGTTATATGGATTATGTAGTCATGGGCTTATACCAGTTGATAATTAAGGGTAAAACTTTTCCGACAGATGAGGAACTGCGTAATGTCGTGTCTCATTCCATTGATGACTATATAAATTCACTCTAAAGATTAACCATGATCGCTTTCCATGCGGGCTATATGCTTCTGAACGTAGCGTCCGAACGCGTCCATGCAGCTTGTATATACGGGATATCACCCTGTCTCTGGGGGCGTGTTTTTTTCGCGTGATAGATATTACGTAAAGTTGAAATAAGTTTCTCGCGCTCCTTGAGCTTTTTAGCTTTATCTACTAGTTTCTGTGCGTCAGCTGCTATGGTTGCTACTTGATCTCGCCAATCCTGAGGCATGTTGGGTTTCGTATTCTTGTTCAAGTTCGTCTCCTTTGTTACAATTCCACTATAGTGTATATAAAACTGCTCCTGTCAACACTTGAGCAGTCTGATATAATATGAACTTGAATTGCATGGCCTCGTAGCTCAATTGGATAGAGCAACTCCCTTCTAAGGAGTAGGTTCCCCGTTCGATTCGGGGCGAGGTCACATATACTTCATAGATCGAGAAATTGTTCAGGCTCTACAAAGTAATCTTCTCGTAATTATACTACACATTTTGTACACATTTATAATATACTATTATGAGTCTTTATGTGATGATGGGAGAACAGTATGGACAAACTCAATCCCCAAGACCGAATAAGGCCGAAATGTCTGATATGCAAAAAAGAATATACGAACGCTACGGATGCTCAGAAATGCAAAAAACTGGGCGTGCCTGGAATCGAGTTTAAACTGAATGTCTGGTACGATACATCAACAGGATCTCACCGGCAGTTTAAACTCCTTAGAACATGGGTATCACTTGAAAACGGCAAG
>CAYMIY010000083.1:0-4036 GCA_964390735.1 uncultured Gammaproteobacteria bacterium | reverse complement strand
TATGAAGGCTTTGGGTACCCTGCTGTTGAGGCAATGCTTTTGGGTTGTCCTGTGGTTATGTCTCATACCAGTTCACTCATTGAACTAGGTGAGAATATCACTCCATTTTTTAATCCGCTTGAAACGTCGGAAATTGCATCAACTATTCAGACCGTATTAGATGATGATAATTTGCGCAGATCAATTGCAGACAAAGGAAAACTAAAAGCAGCTCAGTTCACGTGGAAAAACTATTATAAAATAATGATGGAATCATTAAGAAAGTAACTATGGTAATTGGAGTCGACGGTAACGAAGCAAATGTAGACAATCGTGTTGGCGTGTCAGTATACACATATAATCTCCTAACCTATTTCGCGTCTCATGCATCTGAAAAAACGAAATTCACCGTGTATCTCCGGCATGCACCACTTCCACACATGCCTTCAGAAAATGATTATTTTACCTATCAGCATGTCAAAGGAGTTGCGGCATGGTCGCAGCTCTTTCTGCCGTTTCACTTATATACACACAAAAAACCTGATGTTTTTTTTGCACCGGCACACTACATACCGCGGTACTGTCCCATACCGGTAGTGGTTACGATCCATGATCTCGCCTATTATTATTATCCTGACGAATTCCTCAAAAAAGATTTATATAAACTCAAGAACTGGACTGCGTATGCAATTAATAAGGCAGTAAAAATCATTGCTGTTTCAAAAACAACTAAAAAAGATATCTTAAGACATTACGATCTTCCTGACGATCAAGTCGATGTAGTCTATAACGGGTATGAGAAAGAGACTGAGGGGAATCCATTTTTACTGAGCGATATTGACTCTACGCTCCAACCCAAATTGTACTTCCTGTATATCGGGACCCTACAGCCCCGAAAGAATATACTGACGCTCATGCATGCATTTAAAACATTTGTCACAAAACATCCTGAATATAAGCTCGTAATAGCAGGTAAAAAAGGCTGGATGTATCAGGATGTATTTGAACTCCGAATCGATCTTGACCTCCGTGACCAGATTATCTTTACCGGTTTTGTTCCCGATAACGCAGTAAAAACGCTTTATGCAAATGCTCAAGCCTTTGTTATGCCATCACGCTATGAAGGCTTTGGCATCCCCATTCTTGAAGCGATGTCACATGCATGCCCAGTGATTTCGTCGACATCTTCGAGCTTGCCGGAGATCGGTGGTGATGCATGTTTCTATTTTGATCCTGACAACACCGATGAATTAGCAGAAAAAATGGAGCTCATGATAACCGATCCTGACCAGAGACAGTCGCTCATTGAAGAAGGTAAAAAACGAATAACAAACTTCTCATGGGAAACATGCGCATCAGAGACTCTTAGCATATTAGAACAGTCTATAACATAATACATATATGAAAAAAGTATTCGTGTCGGTTGTGATTCCTGCATATAATGAAGATACAGTGATCGACATGTGCCTGGATTCACTGGTACTTCAGAAAACCACGCATAGATTTGAAGTCATTATTGTTGATAATAACTCCACCGATAATACATACAAGCTCGTTAAATCATACGAAGATAAACTTGATCTTAAGCTGATTAAAGAAGAAAAGAAGGGACGCGGCGTTGCACGGAATACGGGCTTTGCACATGCGAAGGGCGATATTATTTTGTCTACTGATGCCGATGCAATAGTGCCTCCACACTGGATCGAAACGCTCGCCAGTTATATGGAAGAGAAAGAAGGAGTATATGTTGCGGTAACAGGCTCTCACATAATTAACGACTGCTCACGGTTTAATAATTTTCTCCTCAATGCATTCTCACCATTTCTGATGGATCTGCATAGTATTTTTTTTGGTCATCAATGGCTGAGCGGATATAACTTTGCTGTCTGGAAAAAAGTCTATGATAAAACAGGAGGGTTTCGAACAGATCTGAATGCTCTGGAGGATATTGATATTGGCTTTAAGATTAATAAACTGGGTAGAATTAAGTTTCTGCGTAGCTTGAATGTAATCAGTTCAGGACGCAGATTTAAACGAGGTGTTATTCGTGTATTGATACCTCGCATATATGAGGTCTTCGCGTGTTACTTCGATCGTCAACGCAAATTCTACTTAAGCGATATCCGATAAAAGAACTCACTTTCTCATAAGGTATAATATAAACATGAGAACGCTCTTGATAGCCGACACATTTGATAAAGAAGAATTTAATAAAGCAGCTAATCACCCTATGCAGACATGGCAGTGGGGCGAGGCACGTAAACAGATGGGCTTACAGGTGCTCCGTGCAGGAGAATTTGATACTGAGCTCCGCCATGTGTTTCAGATGACCGTTCATCCGATCCCGAAAACTCCCCTTAAAATCGGCTATATTCCCCGCTCTGTCATTCCCTCACTCCCGGTTCTTGATTTTATTTATGACTATGCGCGCGAACATAATCTTATTTTTGTGAAATTCGAACCAGATGCTCCAAAAAGTGGTGAACAGTTTCCCGTAAAGATAAATAATGGAACAATCATCACTTCACCCAAACCTCTGTTTCCTGAATGGACTCAAGTATTGGACCTCACACCCTCAGAAGACGAGCTTCTCAAACGAATGAAACCAAAAACTCGATATAACATTAAGCTCGCACAAAAAAAGGGTGTGACAATCATTGAAGATAATACAGAACAAGGATTTGAAATATTTTCAAAACTGTATTTTGAGACAACCAAACGTCAGAAATACTACGGACATAATAAAGAATATCACCATACGATATGGAATAACATGAGAGAAAGCATTGATCATATCCTCATTGCATATTATGAAAACGAGCCGCTTGCAGCATTTGAATTATTTTACCAGAACGGAAAAATGTATTATCCGTACGGTGGCACCTCTGAACTTCATCGAAATGTAATGGCGGCGAATCTCCTCATGTGGGAGGCCATTCGACTGGGAAAAAAACTGGGAGCTACTGAGTTTGATATGTGGGGATCCATGGCACCTGAGTATGATGAAACTGATCCATGGGCCGGATTCACTCGATTCAAAGAAGGGTATGGTACAACATTCGTAAACAAACTCGGAAGTTACGATCTCGTCGTCCACCCGCATATGTACGGCATGTATAACTTTGCATACACCATCCGCCACAAACTGCTTGAGCTATTCGCATAGCTATATTTACTTATTATACGGGCGAAAGACTATTTATTATAGGTCTAATGTGGTATAATTGTACTAGTGTACCTTTATACTAAAGGAGATTGTGATGAGATTCAAAAATTCGATATCCGCTGGCCAAAAGATTGAGAAGGTAGGCACCGGCCTTCTTCTCTTTGCAATTGCTCTTAGCCGGAGCAATGCGAGTCCAGAGGCCAATGCAATGCTAACCATCGTGGCGGGCACCGGGCTCGTGTTGATAGCCCTCGGACTTTTCCTGCAGTAGGCAGGAATAAAAGGAGGATACCTACAACATCTGACCGCATTGAGAGTGTCGGGCAGGCCATATTAGCCATGGCACTTATTTATGCAGTCACAGGCGGCACTTTCAAAGGTGTTGCTACGTTAGTTTCTGGGATTTTTGGTGGTGCTAGCCGCCACCTTCACCTACTAAAAAAACCGCCGGGCGAGTATTACTCGTACCGGCGGTACCATTCCTTATATACATTGTCATCCCTGGGCTGCCGTAGGCAGAACCGGGGATCCAGCATTATGGCTTATCAGTCATTGCTGCCCGAAGCGAAGAGCGGGTATCCATCACACCAGAGAAGCATACAAATCCTTCCAGTCTTTATTTTTCTTTTCTATGAGTTTAATCCTCCACTCACGTTTCCAGTGTTTGATTATCTTTTCTCTCTTAATAGCAGTATCGATATTGTCATGAACTTCGAAGTAAACCAGCAGGTGAACGTTATAAGTTCGGGTAAATCCGGCAACTATGTTGTGCTTATGTTCGTACACACGCTTTACGAGATTATTTGTTACACCAACATATAAGGTTCCATTTTTCTTACTGGCCAGGATGTATACAAAGTACTGCATACAGTGAGTATAAAAGAAGATCTG
>CAYMIY010000082.1:0-4123 GCA_964390735.1 uncultured Gammaproteobacteria bacterium | reverse complement strand
TGGGTCAGGCGAGACAGAAAGCAAAAGTGCCCGACCGCAAACCGGGGGATGGAAAACAATAGGGGTTATCCTGGCAAGATATACAACATGACGTGCCTGCCGGCAGGCACGTCATGGATCTACTCATAGCACTTGGCTATCATCGAGATTCCATATAAGTGGCCGCGAGATGTATGAAGAATTCGGGAAGAGGTCGATTTAAATCAATAAGATAATACCTTTCATTATTAACAATATATAAAGTAAATATGGAATCAGAATTAGGTATTTCACACCAAAGAAAACTGGAGATCATAAAGCAGCCCGGTTACGATTTTATCCTAAACCCTCACACTGTGGACCATGAAGTTCGCGAATATCTTGTTTCTGAAACAACAAAAGGTATATTCGATACCTGGAAACTTCTTCCGGGAACATTAAACATCTGGGTAGATCAACGTGCTAAATTCGTTGCAAAACTAAGAAGTGCGACACATCCCGTATATAAAGAAAACATCGCTCGCGTATTGTCACAAGAGCAACTTGATGAGCTAAACCTCGATAGAGATAGCGGGTATGCCTTCGCGAGTCTGGCAAATGAAATAGCATTAGCACCACAGATAATTTCTATTGTTCATTCGCCGGAATTAATGCCAATACTCGTTCCTATAGGTATGCAACGGATGGAATATGCTGCACCGTTATTAGGTGTAATCATGCGTGATAGAACGAGTCCACAGAAAATGATGTTTTATGATTATATTCCGGGGGTAAGTTTAGCTAAATATAAATGGATGCATAGAAATGACCCTCAACCTATTACATATGATCATATTGAACATGATATGAAAAATGTATTTCTGCAAAATGGTATCCAGCCTGGAGATCTTCATAGCAGACAATTTCTTGTTTCTACACAAGGTAATACCAATACGTTATACTTGCTTGATACGGAAGGATATAGAGTAAAAAGAAAAGGATAATAGACGAATTTAAACAATTCATGCAGATATCTTTTACGTGCACGTTTTACTGAGTCCTGACTTATTAGCAGGAACTGAGGCCTTTAAAAAAGGTGCTTCAGATTTGGTGAAAAAAGTAAAAGCAGGACGCACCAAAGATGGCCAGCATGTGCACATTCCAGGTTATGATTCAGAAGCAAAAAGACAGGAAATACTCGCGAGTGGAGAGATTGAGATAAAAGAAAAATTGATTGAGGATTTGAAGAATAAGATTGGAACCGTGGTATAATAACCTTACTACGGGATGTAGTTCAGATGGTAGAACGCAGCGTTCGGGACGCTGAGGTCGTGGGTTCAAGTCCCGCCATCCCGACCATGAAGTAGAACGAAGTTCACTTCATGGTCATGTAGTGAGCTATGCTCTACTACATGACTCATGATGACTCCAATTAAAAGAGCAAAATAAAACTATGGAACAAGTAGACATCGTCGATGAACAGGACAACGTGCTTTACTCCACTTCAAAGCAGGAAGCTCATGAAAAAGGGTTGCTTCATCGTACCGTTATCTCAGAGGTAAAAGATTCGCAGGGACGCTGGTTACTCGTCAAACAATCCGCAGATCGACAGGATGGTGGTCAGTACGTGTCACCTGTGGGTGGACATGTAAAAGCAGGTGAGAGTGCTGAAGATGCACTCAAGCGGGAAGCGATGGAAGAGATCGGACTCAAGGATTTTAAGTATACATACACTGGTAAGAAAATATTCTATCGCGATGTGATCGGGCGCCACGAAAACCACTATTATATTATGTATGAAATTCATTCTGATGAAAAACTCACACTCAATCACGAATCAGTAGGCTACGAAGCATTTACCGAAGAACAACTCAAGCAGGAACTCAAAGACAAGCCCGAAAAATTCGGCGCTGCATTTATCTTCGTATTGAAAACGTTTTATCCTGCTTTATTGCAAATGCTATAGGTTTTTGATATACTTATCGCCGGGTTTCAAATAAGTGAAAGGATGTCCCATGAGTTTACTTCCATACGCGGTGACTGTAATGGCTGGACTCTGCATCGTAAGCGCGTTGATAGTTATCGGGCTGCGGGGATTCCTATTGCGTGCTGGGCTATTCCGTATGGCCGGCGTAGCAATAGTATACGCCGCAGTTTACTATCTCGCGATTATGTATGCACCCAGTTCCACACCCGCTGATTTACCTGATCTCATGCCCGTATGTGTGATGCTTGGCGTTTTAGCTGCGACAGGACTCAAATGGTGTGTGCAACTCACTCCTCCTAAGCGTAAAAAATAATTAGGAGATTTTTACTCTTTACGGGCGGGGCGAATACGCCCCGCTCTAATTCTTTTCAGTTCTACTTTAATCACATATATCTATGCCTATTATATAATTATAGGATAAATGATATAATGCAGTGTCGTATTCTTAATGTAGGGGAGGACGCTATGCCAACCTTTAGTGATCTGATTTCAAGAAGCGCAATCACATCAGTTGCTGTGTTCGTAGGTATGATTGTATATCTTATTTTTAGTGATCGAACATGGTTCATAGCCTTTGGCCAATGTGGACCCATTAAGTTCATCATCACATGGTTTCTCTTCGCATGCGAAGGATTACTCATTGCCGCGAGCGTCTATAGCACGGTCGGCATCAGCATGCCATGGCCAATCGTGATCGGCGGCACGTTCGCGCTCACGGGCTTTCTGAGGCTGGTGCTGCCACGTCAATAGCAGTACGCATCGCATATCAGCGGGAGATATTCTTCCGCTGATACAATTCTTTCATCCATTATATATCACGTCATAATTTGTATACGGTAGTTTGATAGGGCACATCACATGATGTGATATGCCCTTGCGATTAAGGAAGGAGGCAATACTTAAATTCTAAGCACAAGTAAAGCCCGCCCAAATTATGCAGCATTATGTATCCAGAATAGGCGAGTGCGCATATCAATGTGATATCAGCTACACGATGTAAGCCCTCCTTATGCATATTTTTTAATATGCGTATACGATAGAATGCCCACCATAAAAGGACTAAACTGAGTGCTTCTTTACCCCACGTATCATAGATAAACCTCATAAAAATATTTTGTTCAGGGAATCCTAGACTGAGCGATATATAGGTAGTTATGGCATCTATGATACCCTCAACCAGAAGTACAACATACCCAATATTGCGTATCACGTTGCATTCCTTTCTTTTATATCTTTATTTGGACCTATATCACAGTCTAAACTTCATGCATATTATATACTAATACTATAAGGCAGGGGGAGAATGCAAGGAGTGTGCTATGAAAATTACATGGATGCAACTATGCCGACTGGCAGTAAAGTTCAAAAGTCGGCATACGTATACCTATGAACTGGCACAACGCGCAGCTGACAAACAGTTAGCGAACCTCAACAAGAGCCTTACAAATCGACTGCAAAGACCCGTTGTCATCGAATGGAACAGCCTCAACACGAATGTTACTATTCGTACCTGAAGCAGCATTTCCCCCTGCCTTCAGATTCTTAAACAATCTTCAACACACTCCACCAATTCGTTATATATTCAGGACGGCGATTCTGATATTTCAGATAATACGCATGCTCCCATACATCAAGACCGATAAGAGGTGTATCACCTGTCAGAAGAGGTGAATCCTGATTGGCGGTGGAATAAATGCGAAGTGTACTTTCATCAGTCTCCACAAGCCATGCCCACCCTGAACCAAAACGGGTTGTTGCTGCTTTGGTGAACTGTTCTTTAAAACTATCCATGCTGCCAAATGTCTGGCTAATTCTACCGGAGAGTTCTTCGTTTATTTCTTTCTTTGGTCCCATGATCGACCAGAAAAACGTGTGATTCAGATGCCCTCCACCGCTGTTTCTGAACGCCATTTTGTCAGCATCATTCATACCGAGCTTATCGATATTTTTCATCATTTCAGCAAGATCGTTGTCCTGAAGATTCGGATATTTTTCGAGGACTGCATTTAGATTAGTGATGTATGTCTGATGATGTTTGGTGTAATGGATCTCCATGGTCTGAGCATCAATGTAAGGTTCAAGAGCGTTATACGCATAGTCCAGTTTCGGAAGTTCGAATTTCATAATAATAAATAAAAATGATAATAATGTCATTCCCGCGCCATGCCTGCCGGCAGG
>CAYMIY010000081.1:0-4140 GCA_964390735.1 uncultured Gammaproteobacteria bacterium | reverse complement strand
ATGCTTCCCTGAAGTGTAGACAATATGACTATCGGTAATAATGCCGTTTACTTTTCTAATAATTGAAATAATATCGTTCATAGATGTATTAATTTATATCTTTTTAATTTCCTGGGCTAAAAATGGATTCCACATTGCGCCAGTTACACTCATAACTGCGTCAGCGCCAGCTTTTCGATATTCGGTATAGTCTGCGGCTGTTGTTACGCCGCCAACACCGATGATGGTATATTCGAATTGCGAATTCTCACGAAGTTCGTGTAATCGTTTTACCATATCGAGACCTCCCCACTTGATGGGTGCACCGCACACGCCGCTCATCTCACGACCTTTACCAGGTAATGCCTGCTCGCCTTTGTCATCGATGATTTTAGCTGCGATAGTATTTATTGTTGCAAAGCCCTGAACCATACTGCCCAATTCGTGAACAAATCGTTCAAGTGCTGATTGATCGGCAAAGTACGCAAGTTTTAAAATAAGAGGTGTATTTCCAATTTCATTCTTAATGGCATATGCAATTTTCTTTGTGCGTTCAAGATCAAAACATAATAAATGGGCACTTCCTTCATTCGGACAACTTAAGTTTGCTTCCATAACCAGTGCACCTGCTTCTTTTACCAGTTTTGCTGTTGTGACAAAATCCTGAACATATGATTCAACATTTCCGTCTCCTTTTGCTGTTCCCTGGAAACTTCCAATCACTAATTTTCCTTTTCCTGCACTTTTTATTGTCTCGGACATATCTTTCTGCCAGAATGATGGATCAAAAGATGGAACCCCGAATGAGTTTGTGATACCCAATGGTTCCGTGTAATTGCGATCCGCAACAAGTGGCTCTTTTGCACGTTCCATGGTCAGATCACCACCCGGGTGAACAGCCAGAACATTAGGCCATGGATGACAGGGATACTTTCCTGATCGCACTGTTTTGTAAACAGCCAGATCAAATCCTTTTTCAAGTGCAGCTTTTACAAATCTACCATTCACCAAAGGGCCTGCAGCAATGCCAAACGGAAGATACACCTTCTGTCCTAAGAATGAGACTTCAGGCTCCCCTGTTTCTTCATAGACCTTGCCATCGGTAAATGCACCAAATGGGCCCTCAGCAAAATTATCTTCGTACGACTTATCCGGATTATAAAAAGGAGTCAATAACATAGCGAATCAATAATTAGTAATCGGCAGGAACAAGTACTTGTCCCTCACCTGGTTGTATTATAACGGTATCATCTTCAAAAATAGGTTTGCCCTTATGAGTTACCCGTTTCACTTTTCCTTTAACCTTCATGCCATCAAAAGGCGTCCATCCCGCTTTGGTTTTTACGTTCTCATGTCTTAATTCGTATGTTTCATCAGTATCTATTTCTACTTCATATTCAGTTTCCGGAAGATTCAGGATTTTTTTCGGGCCTTCATAACAAAGTCTCTTTATATCGTCTATATTCAATCGTCCCTCATCCGCTGCCTGCAGCAGCAAAGGAAGTGATGTGTCAAGTCCTGGAACTCCAAATGGCGGTTTATCAGAGTCTTTTTCTTCTTTGGTATGGGGCGCATGGTCAGATTCAATGACATCAACATGCTTGATATTATTCCACAAAAACTCCACATCTTTCTTTGATTTAAGCGGAGGTTTCATCATGGCATATGCGCCGAGTCGCGGAACATCGTCTTCAGTAAGGAAGAGATGATGTGGACAGACCCCACAGGTCAAAGGTAATCCTTCTTCTTTTGCCTTGATAATTTGCTCGAGTTCATTCTGACTTGAGACATGACAGATGTGAGATTTCTGACCTGTTTTGCGGATAACTTCGATAACCCGACTGATCATATTCTCTTCGCTGTGAAGAAGAATTGGTTTGGGACTATTCCAAGCATAATAGATTCCTTCCATCGAATCCACGGTCACGACAAATCCACCCGTTGTCTGATTTAAATATATTTTGAGCCCCCAGACTTTATCCTGTACTTTTTTGAGCTCATCAAGATTATCGCCGAGTGTTCCAAAATAAAATCCTATTTGTGATACTGTTTTTCCAGCTGCTATTTTTATTTTTTCATCGAGACGTTCTTCGGTCGTGATCGGCGTTGCATTATTCGGCATATCGATTACGGTTGTAAATCCGCCGGCAAGTGCAGCTGTAGTACCTGTCGTAAAATCTTCTTTATATGTTTGGCCTGGATCTCGTAAATGCACGTGCATGTCTATAAGTCCCGGTAATGTAATAATGGGCATAGGTATATTTTAATTTATTAGCGTTTAGGATTGTCATCCCAGGCAAGACGCCACATGACCCGGGATCTATAAAATGTAGATCCCCCGTCGTGTTGTAACTCGCGAGGGATGACATACTATCAAAACTTAAATATATTCACTCCATGGTTTAATTTTCAACGATTCGATCGGATATTTTTCAATTGCTCTCACAAACGCTTTTGCTGCATTGATATCGGTAAACAGTGGAATATTATTGTCTATCGCAGCACGTCGAATGAGAAAACCATCTGATAAATGGTCAGTCAGATGCACTTTTCCTTCTTCTTCGGGCTCACTGATGTTTACAACAACTGATACTTTTTTCTGCTGAATAAGATCGACCACATGAGGCCTCTTATCGCTATAAACTTTATTTACCGTTTCGACAGGTATCGCATGTACTTTCAGATACTCTGCCGTTTTTTCAGTCGCATAAATCGTGAATCCAAGCTTATGTAGTGTGATTGCAAAATCAGTAAATCCTTTTTTGTTTGTCATGCCACCAAGTGATAAGAGCGCTGCTTTCCCTTTCATTTCTGCCTTTGTCGCAAGAATCGATTTAAGGAATGCCTCTTCAACATCATCGCCAAAACACGCGACCTCGCCCGTCGACGCCATCTCTACCTGCAACACAGGATCTGCACCTTCAAGTCGCGAGAATGAGAACTGAGGACTCTTAACCAGAACGTAATCAGGATAAGGAATCTCTCTTTTTTGTGCATCGCCAAACAGACAGTCTACAAATACTTTAGCAAAATTGACATGTGTCGCTTTTGATATGAGTGGCAATGTTCTCGAGGCACGAAGATTTGCTTCGATCACAAATACCTTACTTTCTTTCGCAATAAACTGGATATTAAAAGGCCCGGTAATATTGAGATTTTTTGCAATCTTATGTGCAATGGCGATAATCTGACGTTCAGTCTGCACATAGGTTCGCTGTGTTGGGAATACGATTGTTGCATCACCCGAATGAACGCCTGCATGCTCTATGTGTTCAGCCACCGCATATACTTTGATCTCGCCGTTCTGTGCGACGCCATCAAATTCGAGCTCGCGTGATAAGGTCATGAACTGTGAAACAGTGACCGGATATTCCGAACTGATCGCTGAAGCTTTTTTAATGTACTTAATGAGTTCTGCTTCGTTATAGCAGACCTTCATTGCGCTTCCTGACAGTACGTATGAAGGTCTGATGAGAACTGGATAACCAATAGAATCTGCAAATGCAGTAGCTTCATCAACTGATGAAAATTTATTCCATGCGGGTTGCTTAACCTGTATTTCATCGAGAAGTGCCGAAAATTTGTTACGGTCTTCTGCCATATCTATATTCTCTGCCTGTGTACCGAGGATCGTAAATCCATAAGATGAAAGAGATTTCGCAAGAGTGTTTGGTCGTTGTCCACCTACCGAGACGATAACACCTTGCGGATTTTCATATTCATAAATGTCTGCAACACGCTCAAATGAGAGCTCCTCAAAATAAAGTCTGTCAGTCATGTCATAATCTGTCGAGACCGTTTCCGGATTACAGTTAATAATGACTGATTTTTTATTATATGCTTTGAGACTAAGCGCCGTATTTACACATGTCCAGTCAAACTCGACAGATGAACCGATGCGATAGGGACCGGATCCAAGCACGACCACTGCATCGTTCCCTATCGGCGATACATCGTTATGAAATCCGTTGTATGTCATGTACAAATAGTTCGTTTTTGCCGGCACTTCGCCTGCGAGTGTATCGATTGCAAATACAGATGGCAGTATCTGCATGTCTTTGCGGATTTTGCGTACCTCCAGTCCTGTTTTTCCTATCACTGTACCAATACGTTTATCTGAAAAACCCAGTTGTTTCAGTGTAAGAAGGAAGTCTCTTGTGT
>CAYMIY010000080.1:0-4192 GCA_964390735.1 uncultured Gammaproteobacteria bacterium | reverse complement strand
TGGTGCCTACGAGTACCGGTCTGCCCGTTTTATACTGCGTGGCAATCTCTTCGACAACTGCATTAAATTTGGCTTTCTGTGTTTTGTAGATCATGTCTGGCTCATCCTTACGAATCATGGATCTGTTTGTTGGAATCGTTACGACATCTACTTTATAGATCTTGTTGAACTCCTCTGCTTCGGTTGATGCAGTACCTGTCATACCTCCAAGTTTTTCATACATGCGGAAATAATTCTGCAGTGATACAGTGGCAAGTGTTTTTGATTCACGCTGAATCGGCACATTTTCTTTTGCTTCTATAGCCTGATGCAGACCTTCTGAAAACCGACGACCTGAAAGAAGACGTCCCGTAAATTCATCTACAATAACAACTTCGTTATCTTTCACGATATATTCTTTGTCATTCTGAAACAATGTTTCTGCTTTGAGTGCTGCTTCAAGATGAAATAACGTATCAAAATCCTTTTCATAAATATTATCGACACCCATGATTTGCTCAATATGCGAGATACCTGCGTCAGTGAGATTGGCCGTACGCATCTTTTCATCTATCACATAATCTGTTCCGGCTATAAGTTGCTTAACAATTTTTGCATATTTGTAATACTTAGTTACATCCTGATCAAATGGTGCAGAGATGATGTGAGGAGTACGTGCTTCATCAATGAGTACTGAGTCTGCTTCGTCGATGATGGCATAGTGAAATCCGCGCTGCACGCGTTGATCTTTTGAAGATGCCATATTATCGCGCAGATAATCAAACCCGAATTCACTGTTAATGCCGTATGTTACATCGGCAGCATATGCTTCTTTACGTGAGATAGGTTTCAGATGAATCAGTCGCCAATCTGCTGCTTCTGAATCGATATAGTCCGGATCGAAAAGATAGGAAGTATCGGCGATCATAGCTGATGTAGACATACCCAGGAAATGAAAGATCGGTCCCATCCAACCCACGCCAACACGAGCAAGATAATCGTTTACGGTCACTAGATGTACGCCTTTGCCAGTGAGTGCATTGAGATATAACGCAAGAGTTGCTGTCTGTGTTTTTCCTTCACCTGTTTTCTGTTCTACTATTTTTCGTTCATGAAGTGCGATACCAGCCATGAGCTGAACATCGTAATGGCGCTGATTCAGTATGCGACGAGCTGATTCTCGCACGAGTGCATACGCCCAGGGTAGAATTTCATCTAACGTTTTTTCTTCTGATGCAAGCTGTTTTTTTAAAATTTCTGTTTCTTCAGGGAACTGACTGTCCTTAAGATCACGAGCTTTATCTTCAAGACTGTTTATCTCATCTACCTTTTTACGAAGTCTGGCAATTTCGCGTTCATTGTAATTAAGAACCTTTGATAAAAAGTTAAACATAAGTTAAAGAAATAAATGATATATGCATAGTTCCATTGTTCCATTGTTAAAACACAGTGGAGCAATGAAGCAATGGATCAATGAAACAATTTAAGAAAGGCGGGTTACTTTATGAAATATTCCTGTGGAATGATTATGATTTTTTCCGCTGAATATCTACTGGCTTCTGTCTCTTTTCCTGTGCGTTTAGCAACGAAATGTACGACATCGCCTTCCTTAAATTTCGAAAACCCTACTTTGTTCTGATCCAGTGTCTTAATATCCATGAGATACTGGACAGTTCTACTTTCAATGTCTAATGTGTAATTATCTTTTGTGGGTGTTATTACTTTCAGATAATAATCGTCCTTATTAACTTCAGTAATTTTTCCTGATTTAACGATATATTGATCATCACGATAAATGGTATTTGCAGTTACCGATTTATCAAGGATAGGGCCTGTGATGATAATGTAATCATTTTTTTGAAGATCAGTAAGTTTTATTTCCTTCTTTGTACTTGTTACCTGATAATACTTAGTAAGTGCTTCATCTGTTTTGATTTCATATTCAACATCGTCTGATGATTTTATTGAAATCGTGCCTGCTTTAATCGCACTTATAATGCCTGATACTGCTTTATTATCTTTCTGACGAAGTTCAGCAACTTTGTTAGCAACCTTATTTTTTAAATCCTGTACGTCTTTATCTATAGTGCCAGACGATGTAGCTGCTTTTGTAGGACTCACCTGTGCTGGTGAAACTGAGGGAGTTATGGTTTTCGTCTGTCCGGACACTGCGCTCACGCCAATACTGAGAGCGGCAACTACCGCAACCGACATAATTACTTGGTCTTTCATTGTTCGTCCAGATAGTAAACTTTTAACTCTTTTTCCTGTGCAACGGCTTGTGTATCTTTCTGATATTCACTCACAGTGATCACATTTTCACCAAAAGCTAACGGGAAATCAGCACTGAAGGTATCACTTGTTACTTTCATTATCATTGTTTTTATGGGCGATTGAACGACTACAAGAGCATCTTTGCTTGCCTTGCCTGTTATTTTTACCGTATTCTGAGCAAAAATAGTGCCGGTTTGAGGTGCCGTGATCTGCAATGGCTGGAACTGAGTGTTATTTACTGATATGGTAGGAGTAATGTGTAGTGTGGTATTCATGGGCTTCACTTTATCGATCTGCTGGTCTTTTGTTTTAGCAACCATCACTACTGCTACGACTACGCCGAAGACCACTCCAAGCATTATTGCGATAATCGTTTCCTTTTTCATACTACTATTATAAAGTAATTATTTTCAATTGGGAAGGAATTTTAGCTATCAGATCGTATATATTGTACCAATATCCCTTTTCTTCAAATAAGATATCAGCACTTTTTTTCAAAAGATATGACGCAAGTACAGCAGAAACAACACTGTCGTTTGTTGCAAAAAGAGCAGAGGTAAAACCAGCTAACGTGTCTCCAGATCCGCCCTTTGTAAGACCTGCATTTCCACCATGAATTACGAGTGTTTCCACACCGTCACTGATTATATCGTCTATTGCCTTAAGTAGTATAGTTACGCGAAACGTTTTTGCCTTTTCAGTTACAATCTTCTTTTTTTCATCGAGATTCATAGTATGAAGATTGTGGCCAAACACACGCTCAAACTCATGAAGATGAGGCGTAAGTATAACATCGGCTTCTGTTTCCTTGAGCCATTCTGGATTTATCATCTGTAACGCTCCAGCGTCTATAACAATTTTTTTTCCTTTTCCGTTTTTTAAAATGAAATGAGTAAGGTGAGCAGCAAATAACGATTCATCGGTAAGTGCCAGAATATCAGCGAAAGATGGTACATCACCATATTGATCAGGTTTGATCTCAGATCTGATCATTCCAGGCCCGATCAGAATAGTATTATCTTCAATTATATAACGTTCCAGATCTTTCTGACGCACAACTATACCATTCTGAAACTTATGTTTAGCTGATTGGTATAGTTCGTTATTCGATTCGGTAGAACAAAAATGGACCATGTCTACATAATATGCTGCAGTCTCTGCTGCCCATAAAGAAGCTGCGTGAAATAATTCAGAGCCACCGATAATGAGTAGTTTACCGTTTTGCCCTTTATGAGAATCGGCACGTGGAACTTGAAATTTTGATGTGAAAAGAGATATCGTTTTTGCATCAGATGTAAATATTTCCATTTCTGAATGAATTATAACATTCATCATTGTTGTTTTTCTTATCTCCGTTTACAATAAAGAATATACGTATGAAAACAAGACGAGGACATTATATATTTGGCAGGATGTTTTTTGGCTTTTTATTTATTTTAGGTATTACGAGTATTGGTTATTATATTAATAACGTAAATACAAAAGCAGCAACCTGCTTTACAACTTCACAAGTAGCTGCTGATTCCCGTTGTTTGTATATATATAGTGGAAAGGTATATGAAAAAGGTACCAAATCAAAACCTCATAAAAGCAATCCATGTGGCACAGATGTAACTGCTATTATTCCTTCATTCCATTTCGGAAACATGGCTAAATATATGGATAATAATTATCGCGGTGATATCTGTGCTGTCGGGAATCCCACAGCTACTCCGACTCAAGCCGCTGTTCCTACTGCTACACCAACCCGAACCCCAACACTTGGACCGACAACACCACCAACAGCTACGCCATTTGTTACACAGATCGTTACAACTACCCCCGGTGGATCCTGCACACTACATATAAAAGGAGATGCTGACTGTAACGGAGTGATAAACCTCTCAGATTTTGAAATATTCAGAAAAGAATATGTCGGGCAACTCAGCACTAAACAGTC
>CAYMIY010000079.1:0-4205 GCA_964390735.1 uncultured Gammaproteobacteria bacterium | reverse complement strand
CATTCCCGTCTTACGCATGGCCTCTCATGGTGATTAGAGACCATTATAATCAAGCGTTACATATATGTCAAAAATATATCTCATTGTTGGTTTTTTACTTTTTATTGTTTTAACCATAGCTATCTTTTTTTCGTCAATCTGGAAACCTCTTTTCTTTAAAGATAATATACTTATAACATCTTCAAAGCCGCATAGCTCAGATACGTATATACGTGTGGTAAGTCCACGTCCAAATGACGTGATAGAGGGAACGGTTACCGTTAGTGGAGAAGCTTCAGAGTATATAGGAGATCTTACCATTGAAGTACTTGATGTTAATAATAAAGTGTTAGCAGTCACGCACACTGAAGCTTTGCCGAACTGGACTAAGACGGTGTCTATTACCGAAGCATTGTCAACGTTTGTCGGCAGGGTTGTGGTATATCCTACAGATGAAGGTAATAAATCACGCTTAACTCAAAGCGTACCAGTTACGTTTGATGTCATTACTGTTTCCGATAGACTGGTAATCTATTCACCTCTTCGTAATCAAATAATGAAAGGCGCTTCGGTTCATATTGCAGGCAAAATGAAAGGGATCTTTGAAGGTGTTCTCCATGTAAGGTTACTTGATGACAAGAATACGGTTATTTATAAAGATGTAATCCATGCAAAGGGAGACAATTACGATACATTTTCGGAGTTTGCAAAAGATGTGAAATTTGGCACTATTATTTCAACAACACTTACCAATGGCTCATGGCAGTTTTATGATGTATCGGCAAAAGATGGATCAGAGACTGTTCTGACAACGATTTCGATACGATTTAAGTAGCGATATGTAGCATATAAGCGGTGGTGAAGTATATACTGTCATGCTATTATCACTTCATGAATATGATTCGCGATCTTCCCAAAAACGAGCGACCACGTGAAAGACTAGTCTATAAGGGAGCACATTCATTATCCAGTACTGATCTCCTTGCTATTGTATTGGGAAAGGGAACGGTGAACCAATCTGTTATGCAACTATCATATGCACTACTTTCCAAATATGGATCGCTACAAAATATCATAGAAGCATCAATCGAAGATCTTGTGACGTTTTATGGGATTGGTCAATCGAAAGCCTGCCAGCTCAAGGCGTGCTTTGAGATTGCAAAACGCGTCAAAGAGGTACCCGCTGCTGCCGACCTCTATTACAGTCAAAAAGCAAACAAAGCCCCTCTTGCAGATGCGATACGTAGTCACATTGCAGACATGAATAGAGAACATTTTGTGAATATATCGCTCAATACCCGGGACAAAGTTATTGCGATTGATACGATATCAGTGGGGAGCTTAAATGCGAGTCTCATCCATGCACGCGAATTATTTCATATGGCGATTCGCCGTCATGCGGCATCATTAATAATCGCACACAATCACCCGTCAGGTGATCCTGATCCATCTGATGAAGATATAGTGGTAACCACACGTCTCATGGGCGCAGGAAACATAATGGGAATCAAAGTACGTGATCATCTTATTGTTACATCAGACCGATGTTATAGTTTAAAATCAATGGGTCTTATGGAGTGATATCAGTCCGCCTTGAATGTACCAGTCTTGGCAGGTAGGCTCGCTGGATCCTCAAAACACTGAGCAGGACCGGGCTCAGCACATTCTTTCTCTATATATGCTTTGTAGGTATATTCACCACCTGTTTTCCAGGTAAAGCTACTTGTCAGTCCAATGCGACTCATTGCTAAATCAGAAAAACGGACCAACAGTGTTTCAGGTTTACTTCCTCCACAGTTCCAGCAGCTATACATATCAAATGCTGCGTATGAATCATCTGGACTTAATAAGCTAACTTTTGGGACACCGTATTTAATACTAGCATCAGGAGTAAATTTTTTGATAAGTGTTACGGGAGCATTTGGTTTAGAGGGATCATACAGATACGCATAATAGCCAATGGTATCATTCTCCTTTCCCCAGCGCATGATAAATACAATTTTCTTCGTATCGTCGGTAGGTTTAAATCCAAAAAATTCATCATACATAAATGCACCGGGTTTAACGAAATCGGGAGCATCCACGAGTCCATACCATTGCAGTTTATCGCTGTCTTTTACGGTAATTTCGACCGGTTGAGTCTGATTTGTATCATCGTATATTTTCCCTCTGTATCTCATTATTACCTTACCTTCATTACGTGCAAAGCTTACAGTCCCTGCATGGATCGGAGTTATAGCGCTTACATCTCCTGAATTTGAAGCCACCTTGGTAGGTGTTGGCATCGATGTCGTTTCCACCAGACTAATCACAGGGGTGGGCTCAAGGAGAGGAGTGGGTTCTGTCTGAACAATACTGTATTTATATGCGGCATAAATACCAGCAGAGATAATAATAATAAAAATACCGATAATAAGCATGACTTTTTTCATGTTCATTATCATAGCTAAATTGTGAACCAATTACAATCTTAAGTGGTTATAAGGTAAACTACATATATGGAGATAGTCGACGATATAATCGATCTCGTTCATAAAGTGCAAAAACTTCATGTCAAAATAATTGGCGTTGATGGTGCATTGCAGTCGGGAAAAACAACATTTGTATCACCCGCATTGAAAATTGCATTGAAAGCGAAACACATTATTCATGTCGATCATTATCTCACTCCTCATACTGGTACCTATCTTCATTCACTCGATAAGAAAAGATTAAAAAATGATATTCTGTCTACCGCACAGAAACATGATCATGTTATCGTAGAGGGGCTTATGCTAATGGAGGTATTTAAACGTATCTCCGTTCCTCATGATATGTTTATTTATTCATGTGATAGTCTGTGGTATAACCAGTGGGAGGAATATCATCGTGAGCGTGCGCCTCTTGACAGAATAGTCCATTCAGAAGAAGTGATGACAAACAAAATTGAAAAGGCCATTCATCCACGATGGCGTTATATGCATTTCAGCAGACTTACGCGTGAGCTCTATAACTACACACATGAATATAAACCATACTTACATGCCGATTTCGTTTTTCTGATAGATAAATATTTTTAGTATAAGTAGTGTGTTTGTGCGCAATTGGATCGATCTGATGAGAACCTAACATAAGTATATGTATACTTCCTCGGCTCTTTCTCCCTGTAGTTGCTAATTTGCTATAGGATAGTATGCCAAAAATATGTATAATTCGCAAAAGCGTATAATAGAGTATGGAACAGCTTGAGATAAATGGTATCCCTTATGTTGTCACTCGAAAGAAAGGCAGATATGCATCTGTAACAATGCGTGTAAAACCAGATGGCACTGTGTATGTGGTCGCGCCTCGGCTGATGCCTCAGTTTATGCTGAGTCAGATACTCAAGTCGAAAGAAGCTTGGTTTAGAAAACAGATTGCCCGATATGCAGTGCAAAAAAAAGCAATAAAAACTTATCAATCTGGTGAAACAGTGCTTTATCTAGGCAAAGAATATCCGATTCAGAAACATGTTTCATTCGACCAACTCGTAACAAAAATAGAATTCAAAGATAATAGATTTCATATATACGTTCACGCAGGTCATACAGAACCAAAGCAAAAAGAACTTATTCAAAAAGCGTTGCAGCGATGGCTGATGAGTGAAGGAAAAGTATATTTAATTAATCGCGCAGATTACTTTTCAGGACTCATCCATATGGAGTACAAAAGCATTACTCTCAAAACAGTAAGTTCGATATGGGGAAGCTGTTCACGAGATCAGAAACTGACATTTAACTGGAAGCTCATGCTTACACCTCCAGAAGTAATCGACTATGTTGTTGCGCACGAGATCAGTCACCTAAAACATAAACATCATCAGAAAACGTTCTGGGAACAGGTTGCTCAGTTTGATCCGGAATATAAAACACATCGCGCATGGCTAAGGAAGAATTCGAGTAGTATTACGATTGAATAATATAAAATCGTAATGCGGCAGATTCTGCCCCGGCTTTCCCTCCCAAAAAAACTAGCCGTTTGTTTTGGCCTGCCTGCCGGCAGGCAGGGACCCCTTCCTGCCGTGCCACCTACCACACTCTGATTATAGTTTTCTCATCTTCGCGATAAAAAAACCTTCCATGTGTTCTGATGGAACGACTCGTTTTGTTTTTGCTACTTCAGGGTTATAGTTGTTGCCTTCAAATGATGTAATGCCGTTCATCAGTTCCATACCTGCCAAGGCAATATCTTCTAACTGAATTTTTTTA
>CAYMIY010000078.1:0-4263 GCA_964390735.1 uncultured Gammaproteobacteria bacterium | reverse complement strand
GTGCCGGAGAGAGGACTTGAACCTCCAAGGGATTGCTCCCACACGCCCCTCAAGCGTGCGCGTCTGCCATTTCGCCACCCCGGCTTTTGTTAACCTTATATTAAAAAGTAATTATAACATACTTCCTATAATCTAACTACAATTGCGTTTTTCTGCTCATTATCCTAAATAATTTACGCGCCAGATTTCAAAGTCAGTTAAATTAATCTTATTATCACCATTAAAGTCAGCTTTTACAGAAGAATCAGCGCTCATATACTCATTCCTAAAAATTTCAAAATCAACTAGATTAATAATATCATTACAGTCAGCATCACCCTTTAACTTTCGATTACAGTTGCCTGGAGTAGGAGAAACACTTCCTCCATTATGTGTCGGATCAGAACCATTAAGGAATTCTTCAACATCCGTGTAACCATCTGAATCATAATCACTAGTAGACTGAACATTACTACCTCGCGAAAGTGACTGAAACATCTGTTGCTCCCAGGTATCGCTCATTCCATCGCTATCTGTATCTGGACATGCATTACCACCAGCAAGAACCGGCCATCCACCCACTTCAGCTGGACTGTCAATTATGTGACCAGTACCCTGTAATGTATCATTGACAATACGAGTGTCAACAGCGTCTCTTCTTAACTGCATCGTGCCATCACACAGAAGTGCTTTACTATTTCCTGCATCGGCAGTCACTCGGGAATATGCACTAAGCGCAGGTTCAATAGTTACTGCAGCCTGAGACGTAGGAAAAGCAGTGGTAACCAGGTTTGTATCTGCTGTTCCCGGTGAAACCACACTCCATTCCCCGCCATTACTCCGTGTAAATGAGCCATTCGAATCCTGCTGTCGATGAGGGCCCACATTTCCTCTAATAAACATGGAAACGCCTGCACCAATTGAGTTGTAATAGGTGATTTCATATATAGACGGACTGTCAGGTCCCGGCTTTATGTAATTACCAATAATATTAACTCGCGCCTTTCCATTATTATCTGAAACGAGAATTGACCTCCAACCATAGTTGTATACAACATTATTTACTGCTTCTATAACACCGGCGGGATCTCCCTTTATCTCAGGATGTCTATCCATATTATGCGCAAATAACGTGTGATGAACAGATATATTTTTGTTGTAATCACCCATGAGAAAACCTTTACTATGTTCACCCTGTGGGTGAATACTATTGCTTAGCCCTTCAGAAATAATGCTCCACTGCACGGTGATTCGTTCAGCCGTTGGATACCACGTATTAACCGTCTCATCTACTCCCCAGCTAGCTGAAATATGGTCCAGGATAACATCAGATGTATTTATGGTAATCGCATCAAGAGTGTCGCCATCTGGTCCTCCGGCTCCAGGACGTGATCTTATATATCTCATTATCGTGTCATGAGCGGTATCACGTATGACAATTAACCCTTTATTGTTAGTAGGTGCTGTTTTTAGCGTGATGCCGCCACCAGGTGCAGTTTGACCGGCAATAGTAACAAATGGATTGCGTATATCCAGGCTTGATTTTAATTCGATGGTTCCCCCTATTCGAAACACACATATCCGAGGTCCACTTGCTTCAACACATGCACGTAAGCTTCCTGATCCTGTATCATTTAAATTTGTTACAAACATGATCGCTCCGCCGCGTCCACCTTTGGCATATGCTCCAAATCCCTGTGCTTCCGGAAATGCTTTTAGTTCAGCATTTACTGGAAATGCTAAGCAAAGTAACATGATCAATACGAAGATGTATTTCATTAGTACTAGTATACTGAATATCAGGATCTGTAGGAGAAGAAACTATAACAGTTCTTCCTGCTCTATATCTTTCTTTGGAATTTTCCACCCCATATGCGTAAATGCATCATTCGTGAGCATACGGCCTTTGGGAGTCTTTTTAATAAAACCTATCTGCAATAAATAGGGCTCTATAAATTCTTCGATAGTACGACGATCTTCAGAGAGTGATGATGATATTGTTTCAATGCCTGTGGGCACATTGCGAAATTTACGGCCAACAAGGTACAGATACTGAATATCCATGTCAGTTAAACCGGCACTGTCTATGCCAAGAAGCTTGAATAATTTATCAAGTACATGATTGTCTATTTTTTCGTGTTTATCGACCTCTAACACATCTCGTGCACGTTTTAATATTCTATTTGCGATCCGTGGCGTTTTCCTTCCTCTTTTAGCAATCTCCGATGCTGCTTCCTCGGTGATATTAAGATTAAGAAGAGTACTTGAACGTTGAATTATTTTAACCATGTCTGGATCGGTGTAATAATCAAGTCTGAGTAATAATCCGAAGCGGTCACGAAGCGGCGCAGAGAGAAGAGCTAATTTAGTAGTCGCGCCTACGATAGTGATAGGTGGAAGCGACAATCTTACGGTGCGGGCTGAGGGGCCTTTACCTATGATAATATCAAGAGCGTATTCTTCCATGACCGGGTAGAGCATCTCTTCAACAGGTTTAGGCATGCGGTGTATTTCATCGATAAACAGGACATCATTTTCTTTCAGATTAGTTAAAATTGCGGCAAGATCTCCGCTTTTCTGAATAGCTGCTCCTGATGTAATCTTTAGTTCTCCCTGCAATTCGTTTGCGATGATATATGAGAGAGTAGTTTTACCGATTCCAGGTGGACCATAAAATAGTACGTGCTCTGTTGGAGTTCCACGATTCTTCACAGCATCAATGAATAATTTAAGTGTTTTTTTGATGTTATCCTGCCCGATATAATCCTCAAGACTTTGAGGACGAAGATTATTGATATCGGTAGACGATTGTTCACTCATGCATTTATTATACGCATAAATATTACGAATGTCTGCGGGAATGTATACCATTGGTCACCTCGGAGGTGACCAATGGTATTGAACGACGGTAGAGCAGTGCTCTCTATTGTCGGGATGGATGTACTAGGAGAGCTGATACCCGCTCTTAGAAATGAGATCTCGTACTTTCTCATAGCCATCATTTCCTGGGAAAATGGCGGCGACCTGAAAAAAATTAGTTACACTACCGTGATTGTCTAGAAAACCCCCATCTACTTGGGCATAAAATGCCTTCATCCTTGAGTGATGTGTTCCGACCAACATAGTGATCTCAATAATTCTTGCCCGAGGTTTTGAAATTCCCCGACGAGATACACCATTATTATCAAGGCTCATTATTGCCTCCTTTTTGGCTAAACAATACACACCTGCGGATATTATACTTTATTTTTTATGAGACGTACCCAGTTTGATACCTTCTTTTATTTTTTCCTCAACGGTGAGATTTTTAGGAAGTTTGGCTATAATATCTTTGGCATCCTGAGTTTTAAAACCTAAGGATATGAGAGCATCAACTGCCGTTTTTTCATCTTCACTCACATACATATTTTCCATTTTAAAGTCACCACTTAGTTTTGATGCAAGTTCAAGAAGTATTTTCATTGCCGTTTTTTTACCTAGCCCAGGGATCGATGTGAAGAACCCTACATTGTTATCTTTGATAGCCTGGATAATGTCGGGCATGGGTGCATAAGAGGCAATAGAAAATGCCGATTTTGGCCCAACCCCCGGTACCAGAAGAAGAAGTTTGTAAAGTTCGAGTTCACCTTTCGTCTGAAAACCAAACAGAATGAGTGCATCATCACGAACCTGGAGATATGTATAGATTTCTACTTCTGAAAGAAGGGGGCGCGCGAGCATACCTGGTTGCAGAAAAACCTGATAATAGACACCTGAAGAAGTTTCTATGAGGCCTATATTCCCATCAATTTCTGTAAGATACCCTTTTAGTTTGCCTATCATGAAGTAAGTATAGCACTGTCATTCCCGCGAAGGCGGGAATCTGCAATAAAATGATGAGTTATTGCCGGGGTGCGTCTGCACCCCGGACTTAGTGGGAATATATCATACTAGATGTGATGATCAGGATGCGCGAACATCTCGTCGCAGCGAGCCGAGCGAATGTTCACGATCTCTATCTCCGCATTTACGGCTGTCACGATGTAATTCACTCGATCGGATCGCTGTCCGACCCTCATTGAGATGATGTCTCCCACACGAGGTAGCTTTGTCATGCTACCCATGGTGCGAGTACCCATCTTGAGCGTATACAAGGTATCCGGTGGTTTTGACATGTGAAACCTCCTTACACTAGTCGATTCGATACTATAATTATACTATGGGTTATTTATTTTATCTACTTAAGCTCTCCTGAATTCTAAGTTGAAGTGCCCCAGATAGATTTGAGGTAGCGTTTAAACTTGT
>CAYMIY010000077.1:0-4352 GCA_964390735.1 uncultured Gammaproteobacteria bacterium | reverse complement strand
GCCATTTCGTCTTTGACCCGTTGAGACGAGACAATAACAAACCCGGATTTTTTGACCATCCTGTTGAGTTGTCGATTCATCTTCTTATACGAATCAGGATAGTAATGAGGCATGAGTTTGAATGACAATCCGTGGGAAAAACTGATTATGTTAGCTGGTGTTATTCCTGGTATGGCCTGATTTAAGGCTAGAAATATTTTTTTAGGAACGATGAGCTCATCAAGTGAAACACGGGCTGTCATCCACATGAACTTCGGGAACAGTTTATGGAAGAATACATTTTCCCTCAGTACCAGGTCATTTGGCCTGTTACAGAAGGAATAAACATGATACGAGTTATTACGATCATATTCCGAGAGCGCCCTCATGATATTCAGGCTGAATGTGTAGTTTCCAAAGCGTTTATACGAAGGTAAACAAAAGCCGCCTCCGTCTACAGATATTTTCATACTAATAAGATCGAATAACTTTCATGGTTATAACATACAGGACAACTAAATTCAGTATCTCACAGACCACCGTTATATTTGCCGAAGCAATATAGGAAAACGATGGAATAAATAATACATTCAACACTATATTAATTACAAACTGAAATATAAACAGTAATAATACCAGCAAACTTCGCTCATAGATGTGAAGTATATTTAAGAATATCGAACTCAGGAGAATAAACGGCAAAGCAAAGATCACAATACGCGTTACGGCAATTGATCCGGTAAATGAGCCTTTTAAGATCAACGGTAATAAGTACGGACTTAAGAAATAGATTGATCCAGCAATAAAAAACCCAATTGCCGAGAGCAGTATAATGTCTTTATGCATCTTGTTTATGACAGCCTGGCGACTGCTGTTTTTTAAGACAGCAAACACTGGTGCTGCAGTTATATTGTAACTGGCCGCAACAAACATAAGTGCATCCAGGAATTTATAGCCGGCCGAGTAAATGCCTACTTCGTTCTGCCCTTTTATGAAATTCAGAATATAAATATCGGTTTTAAAGTAGAGTCCTGCAAACAGACCAAGCAGTACAAAGACATATGATCTGCTGATTATCGATTTCCATTCGGCAGGTTCATACAGAAAATACTTAAACTTCCCCAGCACGCGCATAACACCATAATTCATAGCCATATATATGCCATACCAGATACAGATAGCAATAAACACGTACCCAAGATTATGGCTCGTGATCAGAATATACATGAGTGTGCCGATCAGGAGACAGTTAAAAGAGAATGATAATACCGACGGAATAATGATGCGCTGCAGTATTGAGGTCAGAATGAGGAGACTTCCTGAAGCTGCATTCGAAAAGATTACTACAGATGTCAGAAGAATATAGAGCTGGATCGTCCCTGAAAATCGAAATAGAGGCGCGAGTATGAGCGTGATAATACATACGAGTATAGAAAGATAGAACCTCATTGAAAATAATGCATTTAGTTTTGAAGGTGATGTATCGGAGCCATAGAACAATCCATAAGAAGTTGTTCCGAGATCTAGTAACGGAGAAAGGAGGTTCACATGCGCCCAGACAAGTATGTAAATACCATACTCAGCGGGACTTACATACCGTACGAGTACGATAAACAGGATAAAATTAAGTACTTTATTGGTGAGTGAAGAAACATTGAGTGTCAGGAAGTTAAAGAGGAAACTATGGAACTTAAAACTATTAGCTATAACTGCGCGTTCTTCATATAGTGTTTTCGGACTTCTGATAAGTTCATACAGTTTCTGCTTAATTGTTCCGTATCTGAGAAGAAACGTAAGTCGATTCTTCGCGAGCCAGATTTTCTTTTCCTGAGACAGCTCGGATTGATCAAAATGATCATATACATGTCTCGCATCGATACCGACACGGAGGCCGTTCAGACGGGCTCTGTGACAATAATCAACTTCTTCGTAGTACATACCATACGATTCATCAAACATACCAATGGTATCGATTACCCTTTTAGTCAGTATCATGAGTGATCCTGAAACAAAGTCTACCGGGGTAAAATCTTTCTCAGGGACGTGTTGGGAAAGTCCTCCACTCATACGCCATTTATCAAGAAATCCACCGTAGTAGGCAGTTCCATTCTGTCGCATCGCAAATCCCCAGATATCAAAGTCTACAGACGGCTCGAGAAGTTGTTGTTTTGTGAGAGTTTCGAGGCTTATGTCGTTATTAGCGATGACAAATGTATCATACCCATCTGCGATAGCCTGTCTTAATCCTTCATTTATTCCGGCGGCATATCCTTTGCGTGATGTGGTATTGTCTATTGTGTAAATCGCATCAAGGCCCAGGTCGCGGACTTCACCTGTCAGGCGTTTTACTTCCTTATCTGGCGTATGAAACAGAACGGTAATAAAGGCTACGTTATGATGATGTTTCATTAGTAATTCTGTGACGAATGATTCCTGCTTTTAATAATAGCACGAGCCAGTATGTGAGACCTTCCATATATCCAAATGCCAGATCAAGGGGCATACGAAATAAGCCATCTTTATACCCTTTATCTTTTATAAATCGGGCATAAAACATATGAGGACCATATAAAAAGAGTTTAGTCAGTGTGAGCTTGTCATTTGTTTGTATCCTCAGATGTGCTTCCCGTAACGCATACCCGGTGAATTTGATATAGAGCTGTGGAATGGATCGATATGAATAGTGATCAATAGCATGAGTAAGATGAGCAGTTTTCGAACCGGTAACAGCATAGCGCTCATGAACAAGAGCATCACTTATCGATCCAGCCGATCGTTTAAATAAGCGTAACATCTGATAATTTTCGCCTCCATGACGTATTGGCTTACCCAAGAAATGATTATGAAATGGAATATAGTAGCCTTCGATCTGAGGATCGGGATTGGTCATCATACCTTTTATTTCCTCCTGAAGACTTTTTGAGAGCCGTTCATCTGAATCCAGTGTAAGTATCCAGTCTGTTGTTGCTTTTGTAAGTGCATATGCACGTTGCTTTCCTAAATCATACTCATGATGTGGATAGACATGAGCTCCGTACCGTGTAGCGATTTCTACCGTATTATCGCTCGAATAATCGTCTATTACGATTATGTGATCAACTACATCTACGACGCTTTTAAGTGTATCTTCCAAGACGTCGTCACAGTTGCGGGTTATAATCAGAAGCGATAATGTCGAATGAGTTTCCTTCATGAGTGTTGGTTTCTGATACAATGAGTTGGTCACGATTTTTTAATGTTATGAACGTTTCTATTATTCTACCAATTTTTAACGAGGATGCAGTAATTGAAGACACAATTCATGCGCAGATCAAAGCTGCTGACAAACTCTTTGATCAGTATGAAATTCTTGCCGTAAACGATGGATCAACCGATTATACGGCTCAAAAGCTCTCAAAACTGGCAGAAAAGTACCCGCGGATGCGTATTTTAGACCATACCTATAATAAAGGTTATGGTGCGGCTCTTCGTACCGGCCTGAACGAAGCTAAGCATGACTGGATTTTTTTTACAGACGCCGACAGACAGTTTAATATTGAGGATTTAGATCGTTTTATAGGTCTAAACAATGATTTTGATTTTATAGTCGGATTCAGGCAAAAACGCGCCGATTCGCTCAAAAGAATAATCATTTCAGACATATATAACAAGCTAAATAGAATGTTATTTGGTTTAGCACTCCGCGATGTAGACTGCGCATTTAAGCTCATGCGTACATCAGCTGTGAAAGAAACGGGTTTTAGCTCAGATAGCTTCTTTGTAAGCGTCGAACTCATGACCAGAGCTCGTAAAAAAGGCTATCGGATCACTGAATTGGGTGTGAATCACTATCCTAGAGCAAATGGAGAATCTAAAGTGACACTTAAAAAGGTATTATTCACTCTTTTTGACCTTGGCAGACTCTACATAAAACAAAAATAACACAGAAAACCAAACAATGAGACCAGTTAATTCATGAATCATAGGCAGGTAATGTATCTGCTTAAATATCCCCCACCACATAACATTTGCGATACCTAAGTAGAGTGTGGCTGAACTCATGTACACCCATATACTTTTACGATAGTTGAGGAGCATAAATGCAACCGGCCACATAAGCCACTGGATGCCGAAGGTCACGCTAAACGAAAAGAAAAATAGCATGTGCTTGAATGTTTCACGATAGATATTTGAACTCTTTGTTTTAACGGCATATACGGCAAATGCAAGCAGAAACAGGGTTGAACATAGTTTTCCAATAGTTGCACTTTTTGTAATAAATGGCAGTAGATATCCTAATCCAAACACACCATATACACCCCGATATCCCGCGATTGGTCCAAGTACATCGAGAGGCGATCGCTGAAATGTGATGCAAAACAGGGTAAGCGTCA
>CAYMIY010000076.1:3136-4510 GCA_964390735.1 uncultured Gammaproteobacteria bacterium | reverse complement strand
CACAAAGGCTTTTCTCTGGTCAATGTACTGCAACCATGCGTTACGTTTAACAAAGTAAACACCTATCAATACTACATGAAAAGAGTGTATAAGCTCCCATCTGACTATAATAGTACCGATTTTAAGTCGGCACTCGAAAAAACGATGGAAGTTAATGAGGAAAAATACCCATTAGGCATTATTTATAAAAACGACAGACCTGCTTTTCATGAAATGTTACCGCAGATAAAAGCAGATGTACCATTATATAGGAACCCTCCCTTCAAAGATTTAGAGCTACTGATGGATGAATTTGTATAAAACTGTTATAATAGTTTTAGTCATCCGGGTTATTTAGGTTTATGTGGCAAAATAAACTCATTAATAGTTGACAATTAGCACTGGTTTTGTTATACTGCTAAATATTATGGCATACCTAGCTGGGGCTTCCGAACAACCTACTTTTCCTATCGTTGCTGTCCGTGATGGGATAGTATTTCCTAATACAGAGAACGTTCTTGTATTTGGGCGTGCGAAAAGTATTGAGGCTATAAACGAAGCCTTAAAAAAAGATAAACAATTAATTCTCGTCATGCAGAAAAACTCCTCACAGGACGATCCATCACCTGCTGACTTATTCGAAACCGGTGTGCTGGCAACTGTCGAAAAGACCGTTGTAGGTGAAAAGGGAGAAATCACCGCTTTAGCCAAAGGAAAGGCAAAAGTCCGTATCACTGAATATACAAAAGAAGGACCGTACCTCGAAGGTAAGATCGAAATCGTTGCCGAGGAAATCCTTGACGATGAAGAAGTGCATGCGCTCGTAAAACACATCTCAACTCAAGTGAAGCGCGCAATCAATCTGGGTAAAACGATCGATTTCGTTTTCCTCATGAATATCCTGAACATCACAAATTCACAGGATTTTTCATACCAGGTTGCGATGGTGCTTGATTTAAAGAGCGATGAAAGACAGCAGCTTCTTGAAGAGCAGGATCTGAAAGTCCGTCTTCAGAAAGAAGTTGAATATATAAACCGTGAGATCAAGATTCTTGAGATTGAACAGAATATTTCTTCGAAAACACAGCAGAAATTTGAACGCGGCATGCGTGAGACCTTTCTCCGTGAAAAAATGAAGACAATCGAAGAAGAACTCGGCGGTAAAAGCGAAGATAAAGAAATAGACGAATATCGTGAGAAAATTCGCAAGGCAAAAATGCCCAAGGAAGTAGAGCAGAAAGCTATTAAGGAACTTAAAAGACTCAATCAGATGTCTCAGTTTAATCCTGAAGCATCCTATATTCGTACCTATCTCGATTGGCTCGTCGAACTTCCCTGGTCTGTATCATCAAAAAGTAACATCAATATAGAACAGGCACAGAAAATTCTTGATGA
>CAYMIY010000076.1:0-3036 GCA_964390735.1 uncultured Gammaproteobacteria bacterium | reverse complement strand
CTGTATCATCAAAAAGTAACATCAATATAGAACAGGCACAGAAAATTCTTGATGAAGACCATTACGGTTTGAAGAAGATTAAAGAGCGTATCGTCGAATTCCTTGCGGTCATTGAACTTCGCAAACAGCGTGAGTCGCAGGACAAAAAAGGAAAAGAATTGAAGGATAAATTGCCAACCATATTATGTTTTGTCGGACCACCTGGTGTTGGTAAAACATCTCTTGGAAAATCTATCGCACGATCATTGGGACGCAAATTTATCAAGATCTCACTCGGAGGCATTCGCGATGAAGCAGAGATTCGAGGACACAGACGCACCTATGTGGGCGCCATGCCCGGACGTATGATACAGGGTATCAAGCAGGCAGGCACGAAGAATCCGGTATTTATGCTCGATGAAATTGATAAGATCGGTCGTGATTATCGCGGTGATCCATCGGCTGCACTTCTTGAGGCCCTCGATCCGGAACAGAATCATGCGTTCTCAGATAACTATCTTGAAGCACCATTTGATATGTCAGATGTATTCTACATCACGACGGCAAATATCCTGGATACCATTCCAGAAGCGCTTCTTGATCGTTTAGAAGTGATTCATTTCCCTGGATATACCGAAGATGAGAAATTCAATATTTCGAAAGAATATCTGGTTGAAAAGCAGATGGAAGCACATAGCCTTACAAAAGCAGATATTAAAGTAACGGATGTTGCGTTAAAAACAATCATTAGAAGATATACGCGTGAAGCAGGAGTCCGTGAACTCGAACGTCAAATTGCATCAATCTGCCGAAAAGTTGCACGCGAGATTGTAGAGAAAAAATATGAAACCATCTCAATCGGACTTTCAGATGTAAACAAATATCTTGGTCCGTTTAAATATTCAAATTCCATGATCGAAGAGCGAGACACTGTCGGTATAAGTACAGGTTTAGCCTGGACACAGGTAGGCGGTGAGATACTCTTTATCGAAGTCGCGACCATGCCAGGCAAGGGTGGATTAACCCTCACTGGTCATCTCGGTGATGTTATGAAAGAATCATGTCAGGCAGCACTTTCATATATCCGTGCTCGCTGGGAAACATTCGGATTAAGTCGTGACTTTTTCAATACCATTGATATTCATGTACACGTTCCAGAAGGTGCTGTGCCTAAAGATGGCCCATCTGCAGGACTCGCAATAGCAACTGCGATGATCTCGGCACTTACTAATATTCCAGTACGTCGCGACGTAGCCATGACCGGTGAAATTACGCTTCGTGGACGAGCACTCGAAATAGGTGGCTTGAAAGAAAAGGTAGTGGCAGCCCACCGTGCACAGATTAAAACAGTTCTTATTCCAAAAGATAACAAAAAAGATCTGGCAGATATCCCGAATAACGTACTCAAAGGACTTAACTTTATACCCGTTTCTCATCTGGATGATGTGCTGAAGGTAGCTTTAGCATTTCCGGATAAGAAGGTAAAGTTCCCACCGGTATCTAGAGAAGATATCGCAAAAGCACCTGAGACGAGCAAGATGAATTGAACTAGCCTGTCAACTCGGCGCCATGCCTGCCGGCAGGCAGGAAAGCGGGGATCCGGTATTATAATAGGGCACTGTCATCCCTGGCGAGTGAAACGAGACCGGGGATCCAATCCCTTACGTCATCCCTGCGCCATGCCTGCCGGCAGGCAGGAAAGCGGGGATCCAGTATGCCTTCTATTGACAATTATTCTGTATTTTGTAAACTGGCAGGTAGAAGTCATCCCTGCGAAAGCGGGGATCCAGTACTATAATAGGTGTGATTAATAGTGTTATCCTTGGCGAACGGAGTGAGATCAAGCAGGTAATGTTGTTTTCTATAGTTTTGTAGTAATATGAGTAGTACAACTAAAAAAATTAAATGGAAATATGTATATTTTGATTTGCCTTACTTAATCTTAGTAAAAGATGGTCTCACTGATATAGATCTTGAAAAATGGATAGATGCTTATAAATCAGGTTCAAAAGATTTTCCTTATTCTCCATATGCACCACGAATGAATAAACCTGATTACTTTATTATAGGAGGTGGTTTTCCAGTATATTTGCCACCACCAGGTCCTTTAGCTGAGCCATATATTGTAAAAATTGATGGTACGTATGTAGGTCTTAAGTTCTTAAGAAGGATAAACAATAACAGACTTTCAAGTATGATTGCAGCCGGAGAAATAATTGGTGATAGAACCGGTCGAGCTACATTTTCATCAGTACAAGTAATCTTTAACCCTGAATATATTGATTCTAGTGTTTTAGAAGATATGGAATCTATATGTACAATAGCAGTTGATGGTGTAAATAAATTTTTGGAATACTATAGAATATTAGCTTCTCGGTTTTATATTAGGACTATAACAAAACAATTGATACAAACCTTTATTATTACTACAGAATATGATGACTGTAGTACAAATCGACAAGAGTATGGTAGTAGTAGCGGACCTTTAGTGGGTTTAGGTGGGTCAGTTAACGATAAAATAGATATGGAGTTAAGAAAAAAAATTATATCAAGTGAGAGTCCCTCAATTATAGATACTCTTTGTATCGATATAGACGACAGAATGGATTTGCACGAATGGAGGTTAGTAGTAATTGAATCAGCTGTATTATTTGAAACGTGGTTAACTAAAATGCTTAAAAAAAGCTACAAAAAAAAAGGCCTTAATGAATCAGAAATCAAACAAAAATTTCTAGACAAACGTAATGGATACTATGTTCCAAAGTCTATCGATTCTTTAGTAAGAAATAGTATTAAGGATGCCACGGGTTTTGATTTCAGTAAAACAAAGGAATATAGTAGCTGGAAAACTAATGTAAAGGATACAAGAAATAAAATAGTTCATGGTGATAAATATAAAGTAAGTTATAGCCAAGCCTTAAAAGCAAAAGTATCTACAATAAATGCAATCAAAAAAATAAAATTATCAACAAATATCAGTATATAGATGTCAATTTTCTTGCCAGATCTTCTTTTATACTCACTGTATGCAGTACTTTGTATACATCCTGGCCAGTA
>CAYMIY010000075.1:0-4698 GCA_964390735.1 uncultured Gammaproteobacteria bacterium | reverse complement strand
ATTTAGAAGTGTGTGATTATACATAATATCAAATGATCACATACTTTACACCTTAAAGGTGTAAAAGGGATTGCCAGGATAATTAAACTTCGTCAAATATGGATTATATACCGTTGTTGCAGTTTTCATGAACTATTAATCTGGTATTATGCCAGGACGGGAAACAGATCTTATAACAGATGAAACATATCATATATTTAATAAAAGTATTGATCATAAAAAGATTTTTCACAATACAACTGACAAAATAGAGTTTCTAAACGTAATAAGATATTATTCGTATAAAGACACGTATCTGCGATTTTCTTTGTATAAAAAATTACCCTCTGCTAGAAAAGAAATGTATGACGATATGGTTTTTCAGACAGATAATCGACTGATTAACATTCTTGCTTATTGCATTATGCCAACTCACTATCACTTATTGCTACGTCAACGGACAGACTATGGTATTTCACGTTATTTATCACAGGTTCAGAATTCATTTACGCGATACCACAACACGAGACATAAACGAAGCGGTCATATATTTATTCATAGCTTTAAGGCTGTTCATATTTCATCTGAAGATCAATTTAAACATGTAAGTCGATATATACATCTAAACCCGTACTCAGGTAAGCTGGTCAAAACAAAAAACGAAGTTTTATCTTACGAGTGGTCATCATGTAGAGAGTATGTAAATAGCGAGCAGACTTTTTTAATATCAAATCCTTCTCTTATACTTAGTTGCTTTCAGAATAACTCTGAAAAGTACAAGAAGTTTCTACTAGATCATGCTGATTATCAGAGGATGATTGAGTATTGTAAACACGCTTATAAGTGGGAAAAGAGAATCTAGCATTTCACGAGTACACCTTAAAGGTGTAATATGTATTGTCAGTAGGCGGTTCTTGACACCTTTAAGGTGTAATGCGCTCGCATTAATGGATTGTGCAGATTATCAGCAAAGGCTAGAATATAGTAAGCATACGTATGAATGGGATAAAAAATGGATCAGGTCACCTCCGGGGTGACCAATGGGAAGAAAGAGTGGGTACCAGGTTGAACGGTGTTCAACCTGGTATGTTAGGAGTTTAGAATATGTATTTCTTCGATTGTGTCTTTAGCCACATGATGCTTTCGGATTTTCAGTTTGACTTTCCACCCCCATGTATGTTCTTTTGACCCTAGTACAATGATTGACTGTATATTACCGCCAAAGTATTTTTGTGCTAAATTGATAGCCTGTAGTTCTTTTAGCTGTTTTTTTGACTGTGCCAATGTATGCCTCCTATGTTACATTGATGGATGGCCCATGCTGAGTTCCTGTGACTGAGAGTAGCTTGTACCACTTTTTGCTTTTCGGGTAGAAAACGCAGATCCGCGCGCTCGTTTGGCATTGTAGGTATGCAGCCAACTTCGCGATTCACTGACTTTTACACGAAGCATGCGTATCATTTTGATGACTACTTCAAGAAATCGTATATTATATAAACCTGTCTGCTCTGTTGAGGTGGTGATGGTAAGTTTTTCGATGTCTTTTACTTCATTCATGAACGATTTATCTGCTTTTTCAAGCATTTTCATCTCCTGTTTTACTTCGTTTAAGAGTTTTTCTATCGTGCGATTATCCTGCTCCTGCTTAAAATTAAAGATCTCAACGGGGGCTTTTTTTTCAGCTTTAGGTTTTACTATTTCGGCCGATTTCTGTTTTTCCTGACGTTCTGCCTCGTACTTACCCAGAAGCTGGTCAAACATGCTGAGGCCCATATCTTTCATGCCGTTTGCGGTTTTATTAACCATAGAAGTACCCATATCGCTGAGCGATTCGAGTGTGCTTTTTTTGCCATACATGCCCGATTTGTGTGAACTAAATGAAGATGACATGGTTGTCAGTATATTATAGGCTTGTTAAATAGTCAAGCGTCTTCTGTTTTCTTAAGACCGATGCATAGAAATATGCATTCTCCTGAGCAGCCTTTTTATCTTTTTCATCGGTGATTGCACCGAAGAGTTTATCCATATCTTCCTGACCAATCTGGATTGACTCTTTGTCTGCAATATCCATAAGAATGAATTCCATTTTGTATGTTTCTTCGACGTCTTTTGCGACCAGTGAACGAAGATCGTCCATGGTCTGGTTTTTAGACTTGAGGTATCCTTCAACCGTAAGACCGATCTTGCGGATATCATCGAGTAGTCTACTGAGACGCTGTGTTACTTCTTCTTCAAGAATGACATCGGAAATCTCAACTTTAGATTTTTCCATGAGTGCTGAAAGAACGGCGTTTAATGTCTTCTGATATTTCTGATCTGTGGTTTCTTCCTTTTGTGGCTCTTTACCAGGTACCCAGATTTCATCTTTCTTGGTTTCAGCTTTTGCTTCTTTGACATATGTTTTATAATCGCCCAGTTCGATGAGTGGTTTTTCAGCAAGAGTTATTTTCACTTCCCAGTCTTCATTCTCTTTTGCCTGGACGAGATCAATCTTTGGAGATATTATAGGTTTTAACTCCTCTTTTTTGACGATATCATCGTAAATAGTTGGAAGAATGGTTCTTATGAGCTGCTGATATACGGTGTCTTTGCCTATGTGTTTTTCTGCAATTTCCTTTGGGACTTTTCCTTTGCGGAATCCTTCAAACACAAACTCTTTGTGGATGACATCAAATGCTGAGCCATATTCATTCTGAATGTCTGTCCAGGGGATTTTTACGTTTAATACAATAGTATTTTTAGGAAGTCTTTCGATTGTGTGTGTTGTCATGTATGTGCTTGCTGTACCACTAGTAATATGACGGTATGCTTAAGCATTACAATTCTACAATATTTTGTGAGAAATACAATCTGTTCCTGTTTTCCTGATCAACAAATCTCTGCATCAGTTTATCAACACGAACTGCCCATGTAGGACTTTCTGAATAGATAGGACCAATGCTGTATACGTTAATCTCGCCAGTCTTAACATAATGACTACGAAGCCCTTTTGCAACTGTCTGGATTGATTCATCCCAGTCATTGAACATTATATATCCACGACCCCAACCGAATGGATTGTATGAGGACGGATAGATATATTGTCCGAATGTAGACTCTAGCCCCGCGATAGAGGGGAGTAAATAACAGTCAATATTATATGTCTTACAGGCTGTAATGAAAGAATCGGTATAGTCTACCATTGGTGAATCATAAGACTGTAGTATCTGTTTGATAGCTGCACGTTTCTGTGCATAGTCTATATCTTTCATAAAGGCAGAGTCTGAACTCTCGGCTAGCGATTCATGCATAAGAATGGCTGAGTGCCCTGCTGTGCTTTCTGCACGGGCGATTGGTAATGAAGTTAAGGTAATACTAATGCAGATAATTATGGACCAGAACAAACGACTGTTTGTCATATGAGCCAAAAAAAAAGTCATAGAGCTTTTTTAGTATTGGTAAAAAAACTGCTATGACCTATTAAGATTATAACAAACAATTATAGGTCTGTCAACAAGAAATTTATTATAGCCGTATAGTATTATAGGATACGTAACTGATACGTATAACTTTCCCGGCTATTTAGATGCTCATATGGTAAAATAGGTTGTCATAGCAACTTAATTATATTAGTTTAAAGTCGTTTTTGTCCTATCAGGACAGTGCAACTATGAGTAACAAATTTTCCAGTTTCTCTTTTGGGTGCCGTGTGAATCAGGCAGAGCGCGAAGAACTCGATCGCCAGATGGTAAACCTGGGGTATACCTACTCAGAAGAAAATCCGGATATATACATTATTAACTCCTGCTCAGTCACTCATAAAGCCGAGCGTGAAGCTAAACAGCTTGTGTACCAGATCAAGCGTAAATACCCTGATACGAAGATCGTAGTTACCGGTTGCGCAGCCACTAATTGGCTTAAAAACGACATAAAAGTGCCCGATGTTGATTACCTGGTAGATAATGCCAGTAAAGAGTTCCTGGCAACCCTTATAAGCCGAAATACGGGCCCTGTAGCACACACAGCCGCATTACCTAAGGCAGCTTCAGATAAGTACCTGGACTCCGGACGGCTCATAATAAAGATTCAGGATGGATGTCAGCGATTCTGTTCGTTCTGCATTGTACCTTACCTGAGAGGCCTTCCCAAGTCACATTCTATAGATAGTATTGTTGAAAAGATCAACAGCCTTGATCAGAAAACACAGGAAGTGGTCCTTACAGCTATAAATACCGAAGCTTTCGGCTATGATACAAAAGAACGCTTTGTTGACCTTGTGCAGGCGGTAATCGATAGAACCGCTGTTCCTCGAATCAGCTTCGGATCGATACACCCGTGGAGTATAAACGACACATTTTTTGATTTCTATACGAAAGCGCGAGAATCAAAACGCATTGTTCCGTTTTTCCATATCCCTGTGCAGTCAGGTTCGGACAAAATGCTTGGACTTATGAAAAGGGGATATACCCGTGATGAATTTATGGAAAAACTGAATAAGCTAGGTGCAATCGAACCGATGGCATTTATCGGGAGCGACATTATTGTCGGCTTCCTGGAAGAAACAGATAAGGATTTTGAAGATACGTATACATTCCTGGAACAGACACCTATCAGTAAGTTCCATATATTCCGTTTTTCCAAACGCCAGCAGACTGCTGCTTTTTATCTGGCAAAACGGCTGCGGGAGCCACTTCCATCGCAGAAAATCGCCCGTGCAAAGAAACTGGCTAAGTTGAATGA
>CAYMIY010000074.1:0-4708 GCA_964390735.1 uncultured Gammaproteobacteria bacterium | reverse complement strand
GATCAGCTTGAAGAAGAAATACAGAGAGCTATTTTCGGAAACGTAGGGACACTTGCGGCTTTCGTAGTCGGTGCACGTGATGCTACTGTGCTCAGTAAGGAGTTTGCAGGACTCTATTCTGATAATGATTTAGTCTCGCTCGGTAAACATGAAATCATAGTGAAGTTGTCGATCGACTTTTTCACATCATCACCATTCCCGGCAAAAACACTACCATTACCATCTCTTAAAAATGATAACCGCGAAAAAATCGTACGTCTTTCTAAAGAGAAATATGGACGTAATGTAAAAGATGATACACCTACACCGGTCGAAAATAATGAACCAGAGCATCCATATGAAGAAGAAAGACAGAAAAATACTCTCAAGCCAAAGAAATTGTCAGATGCCGATGCCTTAAAGAGAGCTGAAGAACAGCTAAAAGCAGCGGTTATCGGCGAAAAGAAACAGGAGCAAAAATCATTTACTCCATTACCACGGCAGCAGTCCCCTGCCCCATCCTATAGTGGCTCCCGTCCCCCACAGCAACAACCCAATAAACCCCGAAATCCTCAAGGTCAAAAACATCAGGGTCAGTATCTGGGAGATAAAAACAGAGCTTCAAGACCTCATCAAGGTGATGATAACAGACCACCGAAACAACAGCCTAGACTACAAAACCAGCAACCCTCACAACCAAAAGCAGATACTCAGCAGCAACCTGAGAAGCAGAGTCATATATCTGCCCCATCACAAGGAGTACCAAAAATTTCTTCACTACCCCTTCAGGGAACAATACGACCTTCAGATACTCAAAAGAATTAAGCGTCTTTTTTATTTGTGAAGCGTGACATAATACTTCTGAAAACAAATCCCGCTACGGAAAGTCCAGCTGTTGTAAGCATACCTGGACCAGCTTCAGACATGAAGTTCTGGACCTTATCTACTGTTGTAGTTTTAAGCTCAGATACCTGTTTCTGAATAATCCAGACAGCTATGATAACACTTACTGCCATACCTATGAGTATGAGCATAAATAAAATTGCAACGATATAAAAAATACTTTGTAAATCCATACGTGTTATGAACTGCTAACTTTTGACTTTGGCGACTTTTTAACCTTTGGCATATCTTCTATGTCTTCTGCATCTTCATTCCATTCATCCATAAGTTGACCTTTGAGTGTAACGAGTTTATCTTTTGCGATTGATGCCTGTGTCTTCAGCTGCTCAATGACTTCATCTACAAGTTCTGCATATTTTTTATCATCTATTTCTTCTCTGACTGCATCAATTTTTTTTATAAGCTCAGTTCGGGCCTCTCTGTATATACGCATACTTTCGTCAGTTACTTCTCCATACATGTATTTAATTCTGTCCTGCAGTTCGCCATCATCTAGCATTTTTTTCAGTTTCTTCATCTTCTTTCCCGCTACTTTTCTCATTTCTTTTCCCGTCTTAGGAGACATAAAAAGAGCTGTTACAGCACCGATTGCTGCGCCAATGATAATACCAAGTCCGAGGTTCGATTTTCTTTCTGACATACAATTAATGTAAACGGATAATACACTATTATTCTACATTATTATAAGAAGTAAGTAATAACAGAGTAATAGTTACGAAGAAACCGTATGTATTGGCTGTCCTTTCCTGAATGCCTCAATATTCTCCATTGTTGTCTGTACTATTCTCACCAATGCTTCATGACTATTAAATGCATTATGAGGTGTCACCACAACCTTCGGATGATGAATAAGCACATGATCGATACAGAGTGTTTTAAAATCCATGCTATGTTTCGGATGTGCAGCAATAATCTCAGCTTCTTCACTGAGATCTTTTTCTTCTTCGAGGACATCTATACCCACTCCTCTCAATATATTTCTCTCGAGGCCTAGCAGAATGGCTTCAGTTTGAATAAGGCCTCCTCGCGCAGTGTTAATAAGTATGGTCCCCGGTTTACAGAACATTATATTATTTGTATTGATTGTATGATGTGTACTTTCGACATCTGGTAAGTGAAGAGTAATTACATCAGATTGTTTCAAAAGCTCTTCTAGAGAGGTGTACGTAAAACCTAATGCGTCTGACAATGTTTTGTCCACTTTCCGTGCGTTTACAAGCACCTTCATGCCAAAGCCATTGGCTATCTTCACCACTTCGACACCAATTTTTCCAAGTCCAATTACCCCAAGAGTTTTACCAAATAAATCAATACCCTGTATTTTTGTATGGTCAAAATCACATTTCTTGGATTGCTCAATTCCATCATGCATGCGTCTTGAAACAGTCAGCAGCAGTGCAAACGTATACTCTGCCACAGTTCTCGATCCATATTCGGGAACGCTACAGACGATAATTCCATGTTCTTTACAATATGCGAGGTCTATATGATCATATCCGGTAGATCTGGTTGCAATAATTTTAAGATTCGGAAGCCGTGAAAGAACAGATGCAGAACAATCTGAATATATAAATGTAGAGATTATTTCTGCATCGGCGTATAAGTTCGCCATTTCTGCGGTGACGGTATCGGATGTATAAAGTGCATCAGGATATTGTTTGGACAGAATGTCTTTTTCCCACTCCTGTACTTCAAAAAATACAATTTTCATAATCACGGTATATAGGTACTAAATACGACTGCGACTGTACTTAATACGACGGTAATAAATATAGGTAAAATAACTGAAATTAAGAATTTTATTGTCATAACATTCATTCTGAGTGATAATCGCCTATTTAGCCATGATGCATATCACTGTACTTATTGTACATCATTATCACGATAATATAACAAATCCATAAGAAAAATAGTATAATTCTCGCATGGTTGTAGATACAAAAAAGAAAGTGTTTGATTTCTTCAAACTTTATAATCAGATACATTACGAAAAAAACGAAATCATAATTCATCCGGAAGATAGACTTCGCAATGCTATATATATTGAAAGCGGATATGTCAGAGAATATACCGTTTCTCCAGATGGTGTTGAGCTAACACTTCATATATATGGACCAAAGTCTTTCTTTCCAATGACTACTATCATAGGCGGAGTTCCCGTACGCTATTACTATGAAGCCTTAACTTCCATTGAAGGATACACTGCACCCAAAGACGATCTTTACAGTTTCCTCGAGCGTGAGCCACAAGCACTTATGGATCTTACGACCCGACTCCTACAGGGTCTCGATAAATTGAGTATGCGAGTCGAATTTCTCGTATTCAGTAAAGCACACACGAAACTTATTTCTATGCTTCTCTACTTATCTCGCCATTTTGGCCACCAGACCGGTAACAGTGTGCAGATAAACCAACCTTTCACTCATCGTGATATCGCATCTCTAGCTGGAATCACGCGTGAAACAGTAAGCCGTGAATGGGAGAAATTACAGAAAAGAAACCTGATAACCTATGATCATCATCTGATAAATATCCCTGACATCAGAAAACTTCATGAAGAGATGGAATTTCCCGAGTGATGACTGTCACCGTATAAATAACAATAGTGAGCTAGATTGAAAGAATGAAAACATATAAACTCATCTACGTTCTCTCTCTATTCGGGATCGGATTAGCGTCTTATTTATTATATAGCTATATATTTCATCCTTCATTTCAGCCATGTAGCATCAATTCATACATTAACTGCGATGCTGTAATTAAAGGAACCGTCTCTACTCTCTTTGGCATTCCAACTGCTTTATACGGTTTAATCGGTTATATCTGTATACTTATAGGGTCCATTACAAAAAACAGAAAGCTCATATTAGGAATGGCAACATTTGGCGTTTTATTTTGCCTTCGTATTACGTTTATCGAGATCGTGCAGATAAAAGTATACTGTCCTGTATGTCTGACATGTCAGCTGGTAATGTTTGTCATATGGATCGCATCGCTCAAACTCATGAGGAAAGTTTCGTAACCAGAACCTTATCGACGCGATTATGATCAATATCTACAACCTCGAAAACATATCCATCATTTTCAAATTTATCTCCTATTGCAGGAATTCTATCGAGATAATCGATAATATATCCTCCTAATGTTTCATATGCACCATCTTTTTCTTTATGCATATGTTTTATATGCAGAAGGTCTTTAAGGCTTTCTATAGAAATCATGCCGTCGATAATATATGAATCAGCATTTCGTTTCACATACAGTGGCTCAAGCGTATCGTTTACTGAATGTATATCTCCTACCATCGCCTGCAGGATATCGTGAAGCGTGAGCATGCCCTGCACATTCCCATACTCATCAGTAATGAGAGCATCATGAATCCCACTGTCCTTAAATAGTTTGAGTGCGTTTAAAGCTCTCATCGATTCAGGCATATAAAATGGTTCCCTCATAAGTTCTTTCAGATGAATAGGCTGATCCGCCATACATTTACGAATAATATCTTTAATATGCACAATGCCAAGGACATGATCAACACTTCCCCGGCACACAGGAAAACGAGAATGATGTGATTCAATTATTTTCCTGCTTATTTCTGACATCGGATCTTTTATATCAAAAAAATCCATTTCCTTGCGTTGTGTCATGAGTGCATTTACTCTTCGATCACCTAACCTGAGCACTCTTCGTACGATATCCTCTTCAGCCTCCTCGAAAATACCAGCACGCGTTCCTTCGCGGATAAGTACTTTTATTTCCTCCTCTGTGATAGGAGAGTTTTTTATATTCTGTAGATGAAGTATAGACATTGCCCATTCGGTAGAAA
>CAYMIY010000073.1:0-4750 GCA_964390735.1 uncultured Gammaproteobacteria bacterium | reverse complement strand
GATACGCCTCGTGTGTATTTACCCAAAGAAAAACAGATGTTCTCACTGCGATTTCCTCTCTTTATGAAACCACGCCACGGCGTGAGTAGCAAAGACTGTTATGTCGTATCAAACATCGAGGAATATGAAGTGCTCGTTAAGCGCATTGAAGAACCGATTATCCAGGAGCAGTTACATGGAAAACAATATGTTATAGACATTGTGAACGACACCCATGGAAACAATATTGCCGCAGTTATACGACATGAGATCAGCGCTAAATCAGGACTTGGCGTGAAAGCAGTAACCGTATACGAAGAAAAAATAAGAGCATACGCAGTCATGATTGCGCAAAAACTTAAAATACAGGGTGCGGCCAATGTAGAAGTGTTTTCTGACGGAGAGAAAATAAGCTTGATTGAAATAAATCCACGGTTATCGGCAGGTTCGATTTTATCGGCCATTGCCGGCGTTAACATCGCAGAACTGACCATCAATGCTTTTTCGGGCAAACGTCAAACGGGAGGGCAACATACGTACAAGGACAACATCTATATGACACGATACTGGGAAGAAGTATTTTATGATGGTGGAAAATTGATAAAATGATTATTCCGTCATTCTGGTAAGTCTCGACAAAGTCGATGACGCACCTGCCTGTCGGCAGACAGGTCCAGAATCCGGATCCTGGACAAGCCAGGATGACATTATGACACTCAAAGATAAACATATTCTAGTTACTGGTGGCACCGGACTCGTCGGAAAACATGTAGTTAAGCTGCTTCTTGATGAAGGCGCTCGTGTGACCTGTTTTACGAGAAAGAAAATAGATAGTAATAGTGATAGTAGGGGACGAACAGTGTTCGTCCCTGCCGCAAAATACATTACCTGTGATTTAAAAGATCTGAAACAACTGAAGTCAAAAGATAAAGAACCAAAATTAGATACGATTGATTATCTTATCTATGTCGCAGCAAGTATCCCACAGGCTCACGAAAAAAAAGAAACAGTCCTCGATGCAAAAGAAAATACTCTCGATCCATTTCTGTATGTCATGGAACTCTACGGACAGCACGTAAGTAAAATTGTGTTCACAAGCACCATAGATATCTACGGGTATCCTGACAAAGAACAGTTTGATGAGACTACACCGATAAATCCGCCAAGCCCATATGCACTTGCTAAAGTAGCAAGCGAAGAATACCTGAAATACTACGCAAAAATGAGCAAAACTTCATACACCATTCTACGTTTCTCACAGGTATACGGAGAAAACGAGCCATTTGTCCGCGTGATTCCTTTTGTAATTGACGCAGCAATACATAACAAACAATTTAACATGTGGGGAAATCCACAGAATAAACGTAAATTTTTGTATGCTGCAGACGCAGCAGCTTCCATTATCGCTGGACTGAAATACGATAAAAATGGTATATTTCAGATCGCAGGTCCCGAAGAAATCACGATACATCAGATCGTGGAAACAGTAGAACAGGTGACAGGCAAGAAAATGATCGTTGAACATAAAAATGCAGACAGTCCGATGGTGCATTTAACACCTTCAACTGATCTCGCAAAAAAAGAATTGAAGTTTGAAGCAAAAACCTTATTTAAAGATAGCATTTCACAAGTCATTTCATCATATGAACACAACTAAAAGTCAGGAACTCTATAACCAGAATAAAGATGTTATTTTGCAGGTAACTCCCTTTCGAACACCGGTACTTGTAAAAGGCAAAGGAAATAAAGTATGGGATGCAGATGGCAATGAATATCTTGACATGATGTCTGGACAGTTCTGCCTGGCATTCGGACATTCATACACACCCCTTAATCGCATTATCACCAAACAACTCACGAAACTAACCCACACAAATACGCTATCGCTCACCGAAGAAATGTTTGATGCGGCTCGTGAACTCGCGTCAATCACTGGAGGCAATCTTAAAAAAACAATCTTGCTTTCAACAGGCGCAGAAGCTGTCGAATGCGCACTTCGATACGCAAAATTCTATACAAAAAAGGATGGCATCGTAGGCATAGACAGCGGATATCACGGACTCACACTCGCAACGCAAAGCATCTCAAGTAAAGGTATGTATGCCATGCCAAAAGTGCAGGATTCTTTTTCTATTCCTTCACCAGATTGGCTCGATAGGCCTCAGGGACTGAGTGTAGAGACATTCATCACACAGATTCTTCAGGAATCGCGACAAAGACTCGAACAATACAAAGGAAAAGTTGCCGCATTTGTTGTTGAACCGGTTATATCGGTCGGCGGAATGATCTATCCACCAAAAGAATATTTTGAAGGAATACGTGATTTAGCAAAAGAACATAATGCACTTCTTATTTTTGATGAATGCCAGACAGGCCTTGGCCGAACAGGTACATGGTTTGGATATGAACATTACGGCATAATTCCTGATATTCTGGTCCTTGCAAAGATTTCAGGAGCAGGTTTTCCGGCTTCAGCAGTAGTCATGTCGACTGAAATTGCAGATGCTGTCGAAGGAAAATTTATTCACTTCAGTTCACATCAGAATGATCCGCTCTCAGGCGCTATTCTTGCGTTCGTAATACGATACATGAAAGAGAAACATATTCTTAAGAAAATAAATGATCGCGGGAACTTGATATTACGAGAGCTCAAAAAATTGCAAAAGTCAGAACCATGGCTGGAACATCCACGAGGCATGGGACTGATGCTTGGGTTTGATGTTCCTCAGAGGTTATTTGCAAACGGCAGAAACCCTGGCGCCGATCTCATAACAATCCTCGAAAATAACGGCGTTATCATACAGGCTATCAGAAGAGGAAGAACATTTCGTATACTTCCGGATTACTTGATTAGCCGACCGGATTGTATACAATTTATTGAGAAATTAAGACAGGCATTTATCGAATTACATCAGATGTATGGATAATACGCGTTTACCTAAAACTGCAGTACTCATGGCCGCATACAATAAAGGAGCCATCCTAGATAAGTGCCTTGAAGCGATCTCGCATAGTGATTTTAAGAACTTCTTTGATATATATGTCGTGGATAATGGATCTATTGAACATATCAAACCGATAACTGATAAGTATGGTGCACATTATCTGCGACTCGACAAAAATGTCTATGTATCTCGTGCACTGAATGAACTATACGAAGAATTCAATATTGGCAAAACGCACAAATATGCCGTGTTCATGGGCAATGATGCAATGGTTGATAATAGAACGTTCTGTGAGATGGTACTGTTTCTGGAAGCACACAAAGATGTCGGTGTAACGGGCCCTGTACACTATGAATGGAACTCAAAAATAGCACGCTCCCGGGGACTTACGATACATCCGATAACGAGTTTACTCGTGAATTTTATGGATGATAAGCCGGAGTATCGTATGAATCACTTTCACAGTATGTACATGATTCGTACGGAGGCTTTTAACAGAGTGAAAGGCTTTGACCATATATTATTTCCCATGATTTTTGAGGAACCTGATATCGGTGAACGAATAAGAAAACACGGATATGACGTGCGATGTTCCATGAAATCTAATATCTGGCATCCGATCGAACTCGAAAAGAAAAAAGAAGAAGTTAAAAAAATAAGCATCAGACAGGATAGATTATATTCAAATAAACCGAAAGCATATCTGTTTTTCAGAAACAGAATTATTTATATGTCACTGTATTCTTCAATCTGGCAGTTTATCCTATTCCTGTTTGTATTTAATCCATTGATATTCGTGTATTATCTGCCGACAATAAAGACAGAAGACAGACAGTACGCATTGTCCGGCATGTGGCACGGCTTTGTTTTTGCGATTTCACGAAACAGAGATTATATCAGGAAGAAAAACAAAGAAGTTTTAGATATCTAGTGTATTCCCTGGCAAGTCTCAACATGACCGGGGATCCATCATGTCATCCCGAACTTGGTTCGGGATCCCATAATTTAAAGAGATGCTGAAACAAGTTCAGCATGACATAATAATAATGACAAATAAGTTACAATATAATATTCTATGAAAACAAAACCAGTCACATTCGACGATTTTAAAGGCCACCCGCATCCCGCATCAAAACTTTTCCGTATTATCGAACTCATGGCAGTATACAATAACACCAAGGGTCATGATTTCAAACAGCCATCAATGGACTTGGGTTGTGGTGACGGGTATCTTTCCTCCATACTTTTTGATGAACATTTTACTTATGGTATTGATAATGGAGAAGCAAATGATGTACATGTCGCAATCGAAAAAAAGCTCTATGACAAAGTTCTTATTGAAAGTGCAGAGAAAATGTCACTCCCGGACGAATCACTGAACTTTGTATTCTGCAATTCAGTAATCGAACATATTCCTGATAATGAAGCAGTGTTACATGAAGTTGGCCGCACTCTCAAAAAGGGAGGAAGTTTTGTGTTCACATCACCGAGCGATAAATTTAAAGAATATCTGTATTTATCAAATGTTCTTTCATCTATTGGACTGGGATTTTTGGGAAATATCTATAAAGAAAAAAGAAATAATATGCTCAATCATTTTCATACCTATGGACATGAGGAATGGACGAGAAGACTCGCAAAACATAGCATGAAAGTGACCAAATACTCCTACTACATATCAAAGGAGACAAATATGTTCTGGGATAAAATCGCACTTGAAACTAGAATACGCGGATTATTTGATAAAAAAGCAGAAGATCACGTATACGAAAAATACAAAAATAAAATTGATGAGTTATACAGAAAAGATCATGTGTCCGATGATA
>CAYMIY010000072.1:0-4828 GCA_964390735.1 uncultured Gammaproteobacteria bacterium | reverse complement strand
TGCATATGGAGCACAATAATTGATCCATTCTGTACTCTTGAAAGTATATTATGCTCTATTTTTTCAGGGCTTTTATTAAATCCATCGTTGCCGACAACATCCCAGTGAACCGTGCGTAAACCCAGCTGAGAAATCACTTCAAGATCCTTTTTACCGTAACATCCTCCCGGGAATCGAAAGTATCTATTATCAACGCCGGCGTATTCTTTCAACAGTACCTGTGTTTTTTGAATTTCAGTTTCATCGTCTTTGTCCGCTAGCTGTTTAAGACCATAACAGGTTCCATCAAAAGAGGGGTGTGAGTATGAATGATTAGCAAGTTCAAAGAGGGGATTGGCAGCTAGTTCTTTGATGACTTCAGGATACATTTCTATCCACATGCCAGCTAAAAAGAGAGTTGCTGGTGTTTGTGTTTCCTCAAGAGCGGTAATAACATCTTTGTTATACCATGACTTCACTTTACCCTCATCATGCAAATGTTTCATGTATGGATTCATATCTGCGTCGAACGTGAGAGCAATCATCTTTCTATCGCGTGAACCATGAGATACAACAGTTTCATTGTTCCATTGATCCATGGCTTCACTGGTAGTAACTGTTTCAGGTGGGGGAGCAATATAAAATCGATTACCTGAATAATAAAATGGTTTACCATAGGACGTGCCCCTAACGAAGCCCGCCAACTCAGCCCGCGAAGTGGGGTAAAAACCGAGTGCTGTTATAAAAGCAATGATGGTACAATGGGAGATATGCCGCCTGATCATAAGTTACAGGACAGAATTATAACAGATAAACAAGTATTTGATGATGAATTTATTGTTGCCCTGATAGAACGAATCACGATGTTAAAACAGGGGATTTCGAATAATGGCATTGTGATCATTGTCATAGCAGGACTCATAACTCTTGCCGTTATTGTGCAGCAGATTATATTATCAGTGATTCATGGATTTGTATGAAAAAAAGAATTGGAACGTTACGCGTGTTACGCCGATATCCCGTCAAAAGTATGAAGGGGGAAGATCTGAGTGAAGTGTTTGTATCATACACGGGTGTGCGTGGTGACAGATTGTACGCGATCGTCGATGAAGAAAATAAAACTAATTTTCCGTGGCTTACAGCCCGACAGAAATCTGAACTTCTGTCTTTTACTCCACGATTCGTGAATAACCTTCCTAATGAAACAGCGTTCCCGGAAATTGACACTTACCGGGTGAAAGTAACCGTACCCGAAGGAGATGAGTTTCCCGTTACATCAGAATTATTCCATAAATATATATGTGAAAAATTCGGGAAGAAATTACATGTCCGTTTTTCAGAAAAAGGAATGCAGGACAGCCGACCTGTTTCTTTGTTTGGCATGGATACGCTACACGCATTATCAGAGGAAACAAAGATTGATCTTGACCACCGAAGGTTTCGTGCGAACTGTTATGTGCAGTTTGATGATACCACTCCGTTTTATGAAGATAGTTTGATGGGAAAGAATATACAGATCGGAGACAGATGTCAATTAACGATATCAAAAAAAGACGCACGTTGCAGCATTGTCACTATTGACCCGGAAACAGGCAAGAAAGATCCGGCCATTCTTTCCACAATTGTGAAACAGCACGAGGGTAATGCCGGTATCTATGCTGTCGTTCTCAGGGAAGGTATTATTCGCTCAGGTGATGAGATATATATATTAAGCAAATAGACATCTTGCAGCTATTCTACAGTTGGTGTAGTATTGTTTCGTGAGAAGATTATTTGCTTTTATTATTGCCGGGTTTCTTCTATGTACACCCTTCGTTATTGTTCATGCAGATGATATTACCGGTGAACATATCGTGAGTTTTGACCAGACTTCTGTAGTGAACAAGGATGGAACTGTCGATATATCAGAAAAGATCGCCTATGATTTTGGCGATGCCTACCGACACGGTATTTTCAGAACTATTCCTTATGTAAAGAAAGCAGAAACTGACAGAAAATTTAAATTTTCACTGACCAATATATCCGTAACAGATGAAAACGGGAAAAAGTATTTGTACAGCATGAGTCTTGATCAGACGAATGTGACTATAAAAATTGGTGATCCTGACCGAACCGTTACGGGAGTCAATACATACGTCATTTCATATCGAGTAGGTGGCGCGCTTAGTTATTTTAAAGATCATGATGAATTTTACTGGAATGTAACCGGCGATAAGTGGAACGTGCCGATCAGTTCGGCAACCGCCATGATCACATTGCCTGACACGATTAATGCCGGACAGACAAATACTGCATGCTACACAGGAAGCTATGGGAGTACGTTAACCGGATGTAATGCAAAGGCAGATATAAACAGATTCGTATTTACTACTAAAGGTCCTCTTGGGTCTAATCAGGGACTGAGCACGGTTGTTTCATTTCCTAAAGGATTTGTTGCAGTGCTTGAACCGACAGAAGTAGTTTCATTCTTTGCGACACTCTTGGGAAAAATAACGATTGCAGGCATGATTTTGCTGGCACTAGTATGGTATATCCTATATCCCTTTTATCTGCCATTTAAATGGTGGAAACAAGGGAGAGATCCAAAGGGTAGTATAGGTGTAGCCAAGGCATGGTTTGATCCCCCGAAAACGGCAAAAGGAAGGCAATTAACCCCCGGAGAAACGGGAACACTGGTCGATGAGAAGGCTGATCTCCGTGATATTCTCGCAGCCGTCATCCATCTTGCGCGAAATGGCTATATACAGATAGAGGAACCGAAAAAAGGAGACTTTTATTTTGTTCGTACATCGAAGAAGCATACTTCCCTCATGCCTTATGAGATGAAATTACTTGATGCCATACTTGGTAATAGTGATCGTAAACGGGTTAAAGATCTGCATATATCTGATGATATCGAAAAAGTGAAGGATATGATCTATGATCAGATGGTATCTGATAAGTTTTTCGACGGAAATCCCGATAGTATCAGAAGATTTTATTCTATTATGCTCGTTCTCGCTATCTTCACGTTTAATCTGCCGCTCTTTATCACCTCATGGATTTTTGGTATGAATATGCCGCGTAAAACAGTTCTTGGTGCGGAGCAGTCGAATATGGCAAAGTCATTACGTAATTTTTTAAATAGTCAGGAAAGACAGCTCGAATTTCAGGCAGATAAACAGATGTTCTTTGAGAAATTGTTACCTTATGCGATCGCATTTGGTGTCGAAAAAGTATGGTTTAAGCGGTTCGAGAGTGTCGATCTGAAACAACCCGACTGGTATAGCGGCTATTATGGAACTAACTTTAATACAGCAGTATTTGCAAGTAGTCTTCACTCATCAATGAACACGCTGACTTCAGCTGCAAAACCTGAAACTTCAAGCAGCGGATTTTCCTCTGGGATGTCCGGTGGGTTCTCAGGTGGTGGAGGTGGGGGAGGAGGCGGCGGATCCTGGTGATCGGCGTTTATGCTCGAGAATGAGATTACGGATAAATGTCGATTTGGTTACTCCCTGGTCTTTTGAAGCTCTATTTAGAAAGTTCAAAAGGTATGGGCTAATAAAAAAATTAAAGCGTTTATCGCGCTGATTTTCAGCCTCGGTAAGAGCTTCTCTTATCACTTCTTTATAATTTGTCTCGTCATAACTTCTGATGATAAGTTTTTCATCATCAACACCTTCAAGGAATTCAGGATCGTTATCCTTATAATACAGTACGACTGTTGGCTTACTTAATTCGAGTGATTTCTGAACGACAAATCCGACTGACAGGCTATGAGCGCTGCACTCAAACACACAGATATCAGCTTTCTGAATATCTTCAATCTTTTTCTTGTAGAGTGCAATATTAGCTTCACGGCCACCCTCGAGAAGATCCATATACACCTTATTTGTAGAAGGCTTCATCAGATCATCGGCAATATGTTCATAACCAAGCTCGTCAATTGCCTGAAATAACTGTTTGTACTGGTCCTCGAAGTATTTTTTACCTCGAAGCGAAGCTGTAAAAATGACTTTCATATTATTTTGATCTGCGTTTGAATTCTAATATAAGATTCCTGATAAAAGTTGACTTTGTGACTCCTGTTTTTTTACTTGCATCTTCAAGATAGGTGAGGAGAGAAGGACTAATAAAGAAGTTAAAACGTTTATCACGCTGACTCTGTGCTTCTTCAAATGCCTGTTTCAGTGCATCGTGAATATTATCGTCGTTATAACTTTTTACGATAAGCTTATCATCATCTACTCCGGCGAGAAAGTCTGGAGCATTTTCTTTATAGTAAAGAACAATTGTTGGTTTATTTAATGCAAGAGCTTTCTGAACAATAAATCCTACAGATAAACTATGCGTGCTGCATTCAAATACGCATATATCAGCCCGTTGAATATCTTCGATTTTCTTTTTATAAAGGGCAATATTAGACTCGCGACCACCTTGTTTTATATCAACGTAGACCTGATTTGAAGAAGGGTTTACCAGATCATCGGCCATATGTTCATAACCGAGCTTTTCAATTTCCTGGAAAAGAGCTTTGTATTGACTTTCGAAATATTTTTTTCCTCGGAGAGAAGCTGTAAATATTACTTTCATACACCAAATTATATCATATCTGTGATAATAGTCACCGTCAAGTGGAAATAAGTAGAATTATATGATTCTGTAGAGATTTCAATAACGGGATGGTAAAATACAATATCGCACCTATAGCTTAATCGGATAGAGCAGGGGCTTGCGGAGCCTCCGATCCCCGTTCGATTCGGGGTAGGTGCACTAAAAACCGCGCAGCAAATTTAGGGGCGTCGTTCAACGGCAGGACCGCGGTCTCCAAAACCGCTAATGAGGGTTCGATTCCTTCCGCCCCTGC
>CAYMIY010000071.1:3260-4896 GCA_964390735.1 uncultured Gammaproteobacteria bacterium | reverse complement strand
CCATATCCACTTCCACACTTTTATCAACTCCTGCGGTAACTGACCTTCAACATGAAACACGGCGTACTTTGCGGCAGGCACAGTTTTAGAGGCCATCCCATCCGGCACAAAGTTATTATTAGTTACTTTATGGCCGAGAATAACCGAATATGGCTTTGTGAAATCTTTTTCATAATCGGTATAAAGAGAAATAATCTCTTCATTAACTTTTTGAGGGATTTTTCCCATTATGTTATCAAAGTAAAACTTATTCCATAGCGCACCTATATCTTTCATTGCCTTGTCATCCTCGTTTGTTGTTCGTATAGTAATCCCTACGAGCTTAAATTCCTTTAATGTTACTGTTTTATACTCCATAGTTAATCTTTATAAAAGATAATTTTGTCATTCTGTACTTTATCGGCACTATCGTCTTTAATTATATAGTAATTTTCCTTTTGATTATTCAGAGCACTCTGAAATGATGCAAAGTATGGTTGACTGTTTAACGGATAGATCACACTGACTATATCACTCACAGGCATCAACTTTTTGTTTATTGAAAGGTAGTTCTGCTTCGTTCTTATATTGATCTCACCCACATATAGATCATTATTAATCACCGATACGGTAGTTAATACATTTTCGGATTGATAAACAGATTTTTCTAAACCGTTTTTCAAGTTAATACTTATTAGCCTGTTGTCAACGCTATCTCTGCTTACTCTAGTTATACATAATACCTCTTTAGTCTTTATAAATGCGCCTTCACAGTATACGCCCAGACTCTTATCATTAAAATACGTTTCCTGTTTGTTATACACGATGTTACCGTCGTAGTAGTCCAACAATACGTCTTTTATTTCTTTTACTTTCTCTTTGGTAGTGAGATTGTATATAGTCGTGAGTGGTTTATCTGCCTGTATGACCAAAAAATATGGGTAGTGGATGAATACTTTGTCAGGATATTGTTTGAGGTTAAATTTGTCGTTAAAGACCTGTAGCTTCGACTCTTGCAACATAACTGTATTATCTATCTGTTGTTTATTCATTCTGTCTTGAACAAGGAAGTATCCTACTAAAAAAATAATCAATATTAAAGCTACTCCCAGACGGAGTAGCTTTCGCTGATTTACATCTAATGTATTTATTTCTTTATTTTTCATAGGCTTATCGTATATACGTTAACGGATTGACCGGCATCCACGTACCGCTACTATTAATTCTTACTTCATAGTGTACATGCTCACCTGTCGCAAAACCTGTGCCGCCCATTTCTCCCAGCGGTGTACCGGCTTTTATCGGATTGCCGGTACTCACATAAACTTTTTTCATATGGATATATATAGTTTTTAACCCACTGTCACCACTAAGGACTTCAACTGTCTCTCCGCCATTTGAGTCTACATAATAAGTGGCTTTCCCGCTGTGGGTAGCAAAAATAATCACTTTTTTAGTTTCTTTATATACCTGATTGTCCTTATAATAATTCTCATTCGGCACTAAATCAATTCCAGTATGATTTTTTCCAAACTTGAGAAGATAGCTCGGATCCATAAAACCTGCGGTTATAACGGCAAACTCCAATCCCTTCCCTCCAAAAGGAATCTGCATAGGCACTGCCGTCTGGATAAAAGATGCGTCTTGTAAAACCGGT
>CAYMIY010000071.1:0-3160 GCA_964390735.1 uncultured Gammaproteobacteria bacterium | reverse complement strand
CCTAAATGTCCCAATTGTTGTTTTTCTTCATCCGTCATAGGGTAAATCGTACCGATGTCGTGTAGCGTTGCGTATGACTGCTTAAGAAGGACTTTCGTCTCCGAGTTGGTAATGATAGCTTTTCCGTACTCATTGAGTAAAAAGTCCTCTACGTCTTGAGTAATGGAAACAACACCTACATTCCGCTTTCGCGCCTGTTTTACCAGTTCACGGTAGAATATGGCCACATCCTTATCAACGAGCAATTTATGCGCTTCATCTATAAATAACATTCGTTTTTTATCATTATTTTTGTTCAGCAAACTCCAGATAAGAGAGGTTAATAAATACATTGCAGGATCTCTCTTTTCGTCTTTCTTAAGATCGTACAAATCAAGTACGATGATGTCATTATTCAACTCCAGCCTTCTTGTAGAGCTGAACACTCCGCGCAAACTCCCCGTTGCAAGCACACTCAAATCCTGTTGCATCGGATGACCTTCCAAAAGCTTAAGCAGATTATCAAAGTTTGGTGATCCTTTATCGTATAGTGCAATCAGTTTTTCATCCAGCACCGCACCGTCATAGTGAGTGTCCGGTATAAAAAACTTAAAAAATGTTTTGAGAGTAGAAATATGATCCAATATATCGCTTTCACGCGAACTGTTCACGTAGAAAGGATTTATGCCGTTTTCGCGTGAGAACTGTATTACTTCTCCTCCCAGCTTTCGGGCTAACGTTACATATTCACGTTCAGGATCGATCACAATAATCTGTATACCTCTTGCATACAACCGATGAATAAGCATTTTTGCAGTTACGCTTTTACCCGATCCGGAGACACCAAAAATATTAATATTGTTATTGCGTGAAGTAAACGGATTGATAAATACAAGACTGTTGTTATATGAGTTTACACCCATACATATCCCGTCAGGATCGTTCAGTTGTTTTGAGACAAAAGGCATTAAATATGAAGCTGCGGTTGACTGCAATATTCTATTTTCACGAATAGCGTCATGGTTGAACGGTAGCATGTTTTTAAAAGCCTGTTTGTGACCAAATGTATACTGATTAAAGGTTATATCCATTGTTCCGGCTATATTTTGCAACTGTTTATGAAGCTCATCGAGTTCCTTTTTATCAGTAGCTTCCAACTGGAGATAGAGGGAGTAGATTATTCCTTTTTCGGACTCCCGCACTAGCTCATCTATAAAACTCATAACCTCCTCCATATTTTTATCTATTTGTTGATCTCTGATTTTTCCCTGTTTTAACCTTTCATTCTGCTGCATCTCCAATACGGACACCCGCTGTCGTGCTTTTTTAAGTAATTCCGAGCTTTGCGCCGGTTCTGCAAATACACTTACCGTAAACGGTAATGACGATGTTAGAAGTCTAAAAAATACATAAGGGCTTAAATACGCAGGTATATCCGCAAGATAATACATGCGCTTTAATCGTTCTCCTACCTGAATGGACGAGTCATATACCTTCATATGTTCACTCTTATAGTGTCGTGTCCCGTCTCGAGTTATGTTAATTCCCTGTTCTTTTTTTTCAATTGTGAAATGATAACCTGAGACGTTTTTTGTCCTGATCTGCTTGCTATATTCTTTTCGTTCTCTCCGGTAGATGATAAAATACTTCAGAAGTTTTATTGGATTTTTACTTGTGCGCAGCTTCGGTTTTCTGATTGAAGGTAATATATCGGTCATAAACGGCGTTTTTGCGATGATTTCCCGTTGGCTGGTAATAATAGCCATTAACCGACCGACTTCCTCTTTTAGTGATTTTACAGCCGCATTTTTAGGCAGTTTAGATTCACCATTAAAAAAATGCTTTTCTATCTGCTCTATACCTTCACTTTTTGTCTTATTGAATTCGTATTGTCTGATTATATTAGTAAGCTCATGTTCCACTTTCTGTTTTTCGTATAATAACTCTTCTACCCGTTCTTGTAGTTTCCGGCCTAATCTAAAATGCTTCGCACTTTGATAAATAGCATCTACCTTATGTGTTAGAGTTCTTTGTAACTGTTTTATCATCGTAGTGTTGTTTGCATAAAGTTTGCTAACTCTTCATTTGTTAACGACTTCGCCTCAATATTGCATGCTTGTAATGCTCCTGCGAAACGAAGTCCTATATCATTTAATTTTTGTATACCGTTCATTTTGGATTGTATTTTTTCAGGGTTTGCATGTACGGAAAAAATAGCATAATGACGAACGGTGAAAAACGTATGTTTGATGAGTAGATCTGTCATATCTTCTACATACTCGGCAATCACCGGTTCACGCTTATTATCTGCCTGATTAAAGAGAGAAAAGAAATGTTTTGAGTAATCTGCCGTTGTTGCAGCTTCCTTTCTGACAATAAATTGTACTTGTGCCGGTAGTATATGGATCATTTGCTTCAACTTTACAAAAAAATGTTCACGATCCTCATCGTTGAGAAGTGCTATATCAAAGGGCTCTATATGATACATACGAACAAGAGAATCTTTTCTGATAAGTAAGTTGTCTTGAATAATAAAATCCGTGAAGTACGAATCGAGGTCTTTGTATCTCATCTGTTTTCTACGGATCATATGCGTGATAGCTCTGGGTATGATTTTATATATAGGTTGGTTATGTATCCGTTGAGTGATGAGTCCAATAAAAAATACTTCGCTGATCACAAGTACCGCAAGAAAATGTCCCCAGATAAAATAGTGGAGAACGGTTTGAAAGAAAATGTATACTATGCCGCCAATCAATAGTCCTCCTCCTACCGCGAGTACGGTATCGGTGAAAAATAGACTTCTCAGGATACTGGTTCTGATATCGTCTTTATAAATGCGTACAGCTTTCATATTTTTTTGTCGTATACAACCTGATAATAGTGTCGCTGCTTTGTAATCCATGCCTCTGAACGACAACTCCTTGTATACCCAGCGCCTCATTACGTTCCTTTGTGAGTTCAAGAAAGTTTTTGACTTTATATGGCGGGCTCGACCTTTTAACATAGCCGTAATCTATACTCTTGCCGGCTTTTTGGGCTTCCTGCATTGCATTCAAATGATGAGGGCTTGGGTTTTGTTTGTTAAAGGAAGAAAGATCTATAAACTGCTCTTTATCAAGCTGTATTTTTCGCAACTCATTTTCCGGTACACCGTCGTGTATTGCATCTAATCTGGTCG
>CAYMIY010000070.1:0-5087 GCA_964390735.1 uncultured Gammaproteobacteria bacterium | reverse complement strand
CAACTCAGCACTAAACAGTCAGACTTCGATAATAATGGCCTCGTAACTATTACTGATTTCGAGATATTCAGAAAAGGATACTTAAATATATGAAGCGTATAAGCCTCGGATGGATCATTGTATGGATATTAGCACTCATACCTACCGTATTGTGGGCATCTATGCGGCCCATACTTCCTCGAATCTCATCCCTTCCTATGATTGCCACTAGTATAGGTCAACTTGATGGAATTACAGGCGTAACACTATTTGCGATATCACTCATACTGAGTGCCCGTCTTAAGATCTATGATTATCTTTTTGATGGGATGAACAAGGCATACGTTGCACATCATATTATCGGAGGGACTGCATTTCTCATTCTCATGTCTCACCCGCTGATGCTGGCTATTCCTTACATGACGATATCTCTTCGTGCTGCGGCTATGTTTTTGCTGCCCCTGAGCGACTGGACTGTTTTATTTGGCGTTATTGGATTATTAGTAATGATGGGTATGCTCATCATTACCTATTATGTGAACCTTCCTTATAACTTATGGCGTTATACGCATAAACTTCTTGGCGTTGCCTTTTTCTTCGGTGCAGTTCATTTTTATCTAACAAAAAGCGATGTGATGTTTTATGCACCTATAAAATACTACCTATATATCTTAACTATTCTGGGCCTATCTGCCTATGTATATCGTAGTCTACTCGGTCAGTTTCTTGTTAAGAAGACTCCTTATCTTGTGAAGGCCGTTTTTCAGGTATCTTCTGATGTAGTTGAAGTTGAACTCGTTCCAGTTGGCGAGACTATCGACTTTAATGCAGGACAGTTCATGTTTATTCATTTTGGCAGCGGATTTTCACACGAGCAGCATCCGTTTTCAATCAGTTCGTCACCTTCACAGCGCGAACTGCGTATCACAGTAAAATCATTGGGTGATTATACGAAACTACTTCCTCGACTGCGTCCAGGGACGAAAGCGTTTATTGAAGGCCCCTACGGCAGATTCTCAAATCAACATTTTAAGAATAGAAATCAGATATGGATTGCTGGCGGAATAGGTATTACTCCATTTTTAAGTATGGCTCGCACATTTTATAATCTTGATTATCGTGTCGATCTTATATATGTAGTACATGACATAGCTGAGGCAGTATTTATTAATGAACTTGCATTTATAAGCCATAACAACCCAAACTTTAAAGTATACCCATATGAATCGGTAAGATATGGTCGTATTAGTGCAGATATCATCGATAAGATGTGTGCAGGTGTTACTGATAAAGAAATTTTTCTATGCGGACCGCCACCTATGATGCTCTCAATGCGCAAACAATTAAAAGCAAAGGGTGTTATAAATGATCATATACATTCGGAAGAATTTCAGATATTATGAAACTTAAACGTATTACATTGATCGCACTCTGTATTTTCTGGCTTATTGCCGGTATTATATTGATATACGGTTACTTTATGTCACATGTTTAGTATGAAACCATTTCAGGTATTAATAGATAGTTTTAAGAAGAATAAGATCACTCCTCGCCAATCGATTATCCTTGTTGTGGCGCTTACCTTTATAGTGCTCACCGGTATTACAGGCACGTATTTTACTTTTCAGTATTTCACGAAAGCACAGACCTGTTTTTCTACACAGACTGTTGCATCAGACAGCAGATGTTTGTATATATTAAATGGAAAAGTGTATGAAAAAGGTACGAAAAGCTCACCACATAAAGCGACACCGTGCGGCACTGATGTAACTTCGATAATCCCTTCATTTCACACCGATACGCCCGCAACTTATCTTGATCCAAATTATCGCGGAGATATCTGCGCTGTCCAGCAGCCGGCAGCTACCAATACACCAGTCCCTGCAGCAACAAATACTCCTGTGCCTGCTGCGACAAACACACCGGCACCAACCCAATCATCGTCATCATCTCAGCCCACTGCCACACCTGTACGAACGGCTACTTCTACACCTGTGGTCACAGCAGGCAGTGGAGTAACTGCCACGCCCACTACCATAACTGATTCGACAGCAACTACAACTGGGGATACTATGACACCTCCCGTAACATTGCCTCGCACAGGGAGTACTCCTGTATGGATTGTATACTGGCTTCCTCTTGCTCTCGTGATTGCTGGTATTGCAGGAACTATATTCTGATCATGATATAATAACTGCATGTCACTATCACATAAAACATTACGTTCTGCTTTTGCGACTTTTATGGAGGAGTCCCCTCGTAATCATAAAGCTGTTCCTCCTATCCCGCTTGTACCTCAGAATGATCCTACTACCTTATTTACCGGGTCAGGTATGCAGCAGTTTGTTCCTAACTTATTAGGCGAACCTCATCCACAAGGTACGCGACTCTATAATATCCAGACTTGTCTGCGATCTATGGATATTGAAGAAATTGGTGATAACAGACATACAACATGTTTTGAAATGATCGGAAACTGGTCACTCGGAGATTATTTTAAACAGGAACAACTTGAATGGTTTTTTACGTTTCTTGTTGAACGACTGAAACTCAATCCAGAACATCTTTATATTTCAGTATTTGATGGCGGTGATGGTATAGAACGAGATAATGAATCTGTAGAAATATGGAAATCAATTTTTAAAAAATATAACATGACTGCCGAAGTAGGATCACGAATCTATCCGTATGGCGTCAAGAAAAACTGGTGGTCACGAGCGGGAACGCCTGAACAGATGCCTGCGGGAGAACCAGGGGGACCTGATAGTGAAGTGTTTTATGACTTTGGTGCAGATCTCAAGACGCATGAAAACTCTGCATATAAAAATGAAGAGTGTCATCCTAACTGCGATTGCGGAAGATTTATTGAAATAGGAAATAACGTATTCATGCAGTATCTCAAACAGGCGGATGGCACATTTAAAGATCTACCTAAAAAGAATGTTGATTTCGGTGGAGGATTTGAACGATTACTTGCAGCTGCAAATAATGTGCCTGATATTTTCATGACAGATTTATATACCCCGACTATTTCGATAGTTGAAAAGCATACGGGTAAGTCGTATGCCGATGAATCAATTAAGCCCGCTATACGCGTAATTGCTGATCACATGAAGGGGGCGACATTTCTCATGTTAAGTGGCGTCATTCCTTCAAATAAGGAAAGAGGGTACATATTACGCAGACTAATCAGACGGTCTGCAGTAAAAGTACATCAACTTGGATCACCGCTTGATCCAACATTTTTTGTTTCCATTGTGCAATCGTTTCTTCACACCTATAACGGCGTAAATGGCATAGACGAAGTAAAGGATCTTGGAGTAGTAACGCCCGTTATTATTGATGAGATAAACAGATTCAGTAAAACGCTCGATAAAGGGATTAAAGAAATTCACAAGATCGAACAGATTAACGGTCAAAAGGCTTTTGATCTGTACCAGACTTACGGATTTCCCTTAGAAATAACTGAAGAATTATTCCGTGAAAAAGGTCAGGATATTAACAGAGCCGATTTTTATGCCGAATTTGAGAAACATAAAAAACTTTCACGTACCTCTTCTGCCGGCATGTTTAAAGGCGGACTTGCTGACCAGGGAGAACAGACACTCAAATACCATACAGCAACTCACTTACTCAATCAGGCACTTACCGATATTGTAGGAAATGATGTACGACAGGAAGGGTCTAATATCACAGGTGAACGACTCCGATTTGATTTTTCATCGATGAAGAAACCTGAAAAAGAGGATCTTGAAAAAGTAACCGGAACTATAAACGAAAAAATTAAGGAAAGTCTTCCGATGCGTTTTAAGATCATGCCAAAAGAAGATGCTCAGAAAATAGGTGCTAAGTCTTTTTTTAAGGAAAAATATCCGGATATGGTAAAAGTGTATTATATCGGAGGTGAAGATGATAAGCCAGAGACTGCCTATTCGAAAGAATTCTGCGGCGGACCTCACGTAACAAACACCAGTCAGATAGGAAAAATCGAAATCTTTAAATTCGAGAAAATCGGAAGTAACATGTATCGAATCTACGCGAAATAATTATCGCAGATTCCCGCCTTCGCGGGAATGACAATAATACAAATATCAAAGCGGTAGTATTTTTGTTTTTTTGGGAAGGAAACCCGGGGCAGAATCTGCCGCGTAATGTACTATGCAAATAACAGATAAAATTTACGGCTCTTTCGAAATAACTTCTCCCGCTGTTATTGAACTGATCAACTCTCCGACTGTTCAAAGACTTAAACACATTTCACAATATGGCGTACCTGACGAATTTTATTATATAAATAGTTATAGTCGTTACGAACATAGTATCGGCGTCATGCTGCTTCTTAAGAAACTGGGTGCTTCTGAAGAAGAACAGATTGCCGGTTTGCTCCACGATGTTGCTCACACTACATTTTCTCACGTCATTGATTGGCTCTATCATAAAACAGGTACTGAAGACAGTCAGGATAACGAGCAGGCGTCATATGTCATGAAAAGTGAGATACCAACAATACTTAAGAAACATGGATATGACCCGGAGCATATTTCATACCACACGTCATTTTCACTCCTTGATCGCGAAGTGCCTGATTTATGTGCTGATAGAATAGATTATTCAGTAAGACAGTTTCCTCTTTACCTGGCAAAACGATTTGTTGCAAATCTGTCAGTGCATGATAAGAGAATTGTATTTACAGATCCGGATACTGCATTGACATTTGCGTATTACTTTCTGGATCGACAGATTAAGCATTGGGGTGGATTTCAATCAACATCAAGATATTATATTTTCTCGGGGATTCTGCGTAGAGCATTAGAGCTTAAACTCATACATACTTCAGATTTCTGGAAAACAGATGATTACATTACCGATATACTGAAAAAATCATCAGATAAATTGATTCAGTCACATTTAAAGATACTCAGATCGAAATCATTAAAACAGTTAAAACGAAGTAAAGAACGTATACCTAAAAAATTTCGCTATGTCGATCCATATGTACTAACTTCAAGTGGCATCAAACACATAAGCACACTAGAACCTGAATTTGCGAGAGTTATAGCTGCAGCAAAAGAAAAAAACCGGATTGGAGTTCGCGTGGCCTGCCCCTA
>CAYMIY010000069.1:4212-5269 GCA_964390735.1 uncultured Gammaproteobacteria bacterium | reverse complement strand
TGGAATAAAATAGAATTTTGACAAAAGTGGCTCAACAAATGTAAAAACATCCATATGATTGCTCACATGATCCTGAGGTGTTCCGACAATAGTATGGCCACTTGCCGCTAAACCATATTTTTTAAGCTCTTTCTTTGGGGGTTGATCAATTACTCTTTGTGTTTCTGACATATACTATATCTTAACATATGTTCTTTCCAATGCAATCTCCGGATTGCAAAGGTCTACATATAATATGTACGGATGCCCTTCGCTATCAGAACATATTAAGCTATATGCTTTGTAAGTTGCTCATAGTTTATATTAGGTTAATACAGGAAGAACCTAATTTTAAAAGCATGTACTATGTGACCTATAGCATTGACATAAGCGTATCATTATGATATCATATGATACATTATGTCACGAAAGCCATTCTACATTCAGCTTATCATATCTCTTATAGCACTCTCATTTGTCGAGTTGTTCGGCTTTTGGTGGTTTAACCCTCAACATATACCCCATAATTTTACTGGCCAAGCCAAAATAATCGATATTATCCTGTATTTACTCGTGAGTTATGTTATCTGGCATCCTATTTTCATGGAAGTACTGACATGGATACTTTCTTCAAATATTCAAACAGAAAAAGAACATACTCCTCCAGAAGGCCTTCGTGTCGCATTCATAACTACCATCGTTCCTACCAATGAGTCACTTGATTTACTTCATAGATGTTTACCTGCCATGGTAAACGCTGATTACAAACACGATACATGGATATTGGATGAAGAAAATAGTGATCTCGTAAAAAATATCTGCAAGCGCTACGGAGTAAAGCATTTTAGCCGCAATGGAAAAACACACTATAACACACCTCATGGTAAATTTGCCGCAAAAACAAAGGGAGGAAATCATAACTCCTGGTATGACGAATATGGCAAAAACTATGATATTGTAGCTCAAATAGACACCGATTTCGTCCCGAAGCCAACATTTCTTACCAAAACACTTGGATATTTCAATGATCCGAAAATCGCATTCGTTGTCACCCCTCAAGTATATGGCAATACCGATA
>CAYMIY010000069.1:1473-4112 GCA_964390735.1 uncultured Gammaproteobacteria bacterium | reverse complement strand
ACACCACTTGCAGTAGGGGAAGGTCCTACAACATGGGAAGCTTATTTTAATCAGCAGATGCGCTGGGCATATGGATGTATAGATATACTATTTCATCATAGTCCTCATCTATTAAAAAAGATGAATCTTCGTCGCGCGCTGTATTATTTCTTTCTACAGCAACATTATTTTTCAGGAATAGCTATGGCCTTGAGTATCGTACTCATCAGTCTCTATTTCGCTTTCGGTTTACATGCTGCTAATGTCAGCTTCGTAACATTTTTTACGTTTTACCCAATTATTTTGATAGTTTGCTGGTTTATGTCATTATGGCTCCAGCGATACGATAAAAGAACTGTTTTTGATGACGAACTCCTCCTCGCAGGCAAAATAATCAGCATATCTGCATGGCCTATCTATTTTATGGCCTTTATTAGTGTACTGAGAGGCAAACGTTTAACCTATAAAGTAACTCCGAAAGGTGATCATGGATATATGGGATCCAGTTCATTATCTATTTTCATTCCCCATTTAATATTTGGATTCATCGCTGTATTAGGACTTCTGTCATCATTTTTTACCCGTAGACAAAGCACAGATATGATGATCTGGGCAACGAGCACTGCCATACTTATGCTTGTCGTTCCTTTTACACAGCATCTCCATACATATTATGTAGCGGTTCGTACGTTCATAAAAAATCATCTTACACACATACATAGTACAAGTGAACATACGATATATAAACTGCATGAGGAAAGAAAACCTTCCAACTCTCTTATATCCACTGTAATTGATTGTATATTTCTGGCGTTTGCCGTATTGTTGTCGTTTACCGGATATGTTAATCGTCTCGGATTCTATAGTGATGACTGGTCATTTTTAGGTAACTTCACGCTATCTACTGATAAATCGTTATCCGGACTTATTGCAGTCGCAACCACTCCAAATACATTTATGAGACCAGGACAGAATATTCTCGACGCATTTCTCTATTTCATGTTTGGATTACAACCGTTTGGATATCATCTCGTAAATGGCGCGATACTTATAACCATGACACTATTCTTTTACTTAGTCTTAAAAAGACTGCAGTTACCACGCGTTATAGCGTTTTCGGCGGTTCTATTATTTGCATTGCTCCCTAATTACTCTGCAGATCGCTTCTGGTATGCTGCTTTCCAGGCAAATGTAAGCATGGCAATGTATTTCTTAAGTTTATATGCGGGTCTACGCGCTCTTTCTATTCATACGAAACAACCAAAAATGTGGAAAGTAATAAGTATATGTGCACTTTTTATCAGTGTTCTGAGTTATGAAGTCGTACTTCCGTTATTCTTTTTAAATCTTGTTTTTTATTGGAATCCATTATCAAAAATAAAACAAACTGGCGCGCAGGCTACCTGGCTTCTGCAGAAAAAGACCATGTTTATTATTTTCAATTGTATCGCACTGTTTTATATCATCATATTCAAAGCCACTACATCTATCCGATTAGATACTCCTGCAACACCAACACACCACATTCAGCTCATCAGTAAAACAATATTCTCTGCACTCTCAGTAAACTATGGCGTATGGCTCGCTAAACTGCCTCTTATATGGTATTCAATCGCAACTCAGTATGCAAATATGCCAATTATCATTTCGGGAACTATTCTTGGTATCGCCATATTCGGATATGTCTACTATATGCTTTTTCATAGCCGTGACAGTCAGTATCCTAATCGGTCATGGATGGCATATGCCACAGGTATCGGGTTTATTCTGTTTATATTCGGATACAGTATATTCTTCACAAATCAGAATGTAGGATTTTCACCAACGGGTATAGAAAATCGTGTAGCAATCGCAGCATCTATAGGATTCGCCTTTTCACTCATAGGAATGATCGGTTGGTTAAGTCGGATCATACCTTCCGAAAGATTATCAAGACTGTTTTTCTGCACCTCATTAACCGTATTATGCGTAAGTGGCTATATAATCATTAATACGCTCTCGCTATTCTGGATCGCGGCAGCACAGGAAAATAACAAAATTCTTACTGACATAACAACGCATAATAATACTTTACCAAAAGGAAAAGTGATCATTCTGGACGGCATATGCCCTTATATTGGACCTGCAACTGTATTTGAATCACAGTGGGACCTCAGAGGAGCCATGCAGGTTATGTATCAAGACCCGAGTATTGTCGCCGACGTAGTAACGCCATCGCTGAAAATAGAGTCTGACGGACTACACACATCTATATATAGCTTTCCTTCGCAATACCAGTATGATCATATCGTGATTTATAACTATCAAACGAAGAAGTCATACACTATAATCAACGAGCAGTCGGCTCGTAGTTATTTTAAGGAACATAACCCTGACCTATCGAATGGGTGTCCTCCTTCTAAGACGGGCGCTGGCGTATCAATTTTCTAAATATATAACATGAATAAATTCACTATTCTGTGCTTCACTGCAGTTCTACTCATCGGATTTATAGCGTACAGGTATTATTACCAGCGCCATATTATTTTGGGTGCCTGGACAGAAGGCCTGTATGATCCTACAACTAAACGATTGCAGGTAGAAAAATTAGAACAGTTTGAAGACCTTGCTCATAAGAAAGTAACAATAGCGCATTACTATAGAGGCTGGGAGGCACTTGC
>CAYMIY010000069.1:0-1373 GCA_964390735.1 uncultured Gammaproteobacteria bacterium | reverse complement strand
TACGTAGACTGGATAGGATTGGACGGGTATAACTGGGGAACTACACAGTCATGGAGCCACTGGCAAAGCTTTGCTGAAGTATTTACGGCGTCGTACAACCAGTTGGTCAACGTGGCTCCGGAAAAACCATTTATGCTAGCCGAAGTTAACACAACTGACCAAGGGGGTAACAAAGGCGCATGGTACATAGAAATGTTTACCAAACAACTTCCCTATAACTTTCCCAAAATAAAAATGGTTATTATATATAACGAGGATCGTACCAAAACAGAAAAAGTGAACTGGAGAATTGATACAACGGAGGAATCGCTAAACGGATTTAGAGAGGGCATATCTTCGCGATATTACTAAACTCCTAAAAGATTCATATCATCGAGATATGATAAAATAGATGGTATATGACAAAAAAGGAAAAAGCCATCGAAATAATGAACCGGTTATATAAAGACATTCCTCATCCTAAAGTCGAACTGAATTACACCACTCCATTTGAGCTACTCATCGCTACCATTATGGCTGCTCAATGTACCGATAAACTCGTCAATACCGTGACACCTGCTCTGTTTAAGAAATTTCCAACCGTTCAGAACATGGCTAAGGCATCGGTAGAAGATATTGATGCGCTTATCAGTAAAGTAACGTTTCATGCGAACAAAGCAAAAAATATAAAAGCAGCAGCACAGATGATCGTTGATAAACACGGTGGAAATGTACCAAAAACAATGGAAGAACTCGATGAGTTGCCTGGTGTCGCGCGCAAAACGGCAAACGTCGTGCTCGGAAACGCATTTGGTATTGCCGAAGGAATCACGATCGATACACATGGAATCAGACTATCAAATAAACTTGGGTTATCTGATTCAAAAGATCCGGTAAAGATTGAGCAGGATCTGATGCAGCTAGTACCTAAAGAAAAATGGATTGATTTCGGGAATCTACTCACCCTACACGGGAGGTACAAATGTGTGGCTCGGCCTCATACATGTGAAAACTGTCCACTCGGCGATCTCTGCCCTGAGTACGGACAGAAATAAAGTCATAACATATCTGCCCCAGACTGTCTTTATGCTCTGTTTTACACCTTTAAGGTGTGTAATGTACTATCGGTATGGCGCTAAAGCGAGAGGAGGAACTGCTCGAACTGCGGCCGATGGTATTCATATAACCCGAAAGGGTTACAGAACCATTGGTCAAACAGCAAGCGCTACTGTCCGGATTGTACTAAGCCGAAGCGCTAACTATCATGAGTGCATCGAGCTCAGCTCGATGCACTCACCCGCTCATCAATCTGCACTAATGATCTACTTATGTTGTCACTTTCTTACAACTTTACATATTTCAGGTGTATAATATATATGCAAGACGTTTTGTAT
>CAYMIY010000068.1:0-5345 GCA_964390735.1 uncultured Gammaproteobacteria bacterium | reverse complement strand
GTCGCCATTTTCGTTTCACGCATCGGACCTGCAACACCCTGAAGTTCTGCCGATAAAAGCGATGTCATAAACTCGACTGGATAATTCGCTTTAAGATAGGCCGTCCAATATGCGATGAGAGCATAACATGCCGAGTGAGGTTTGTTGAACCCGTATGCTGCGAATTTTTCGACGAATCCATAGATATTATTTGCTACTTTTTTCGATATGCCGTTCACGCTGGCACCAGCAACGAATTTAGCACGTTCTTTTTCCATGATCTCTTTTTTCTTTTTACCCATGGCACGGCGTAGATTGTCTGCTTCTCCGAGGGTGTAGCCAGCAAGCCGGTGTGCGATTTCCATAACCTGCTCCTGGTAGACCAGAACACCGTATGTCTCACCGAGAATCGGTTCAAGTGACTGGTCGAGATACTGAATAGTTGCTGGATTTTTTTTACCCTCAATAAACATCGGGATAAGATCCATTGGTCCCGGGCGATATAAGGCCACCATGGCCGTAACATCGGTAATTTTTGTAGGTATCAAATCTTTCGCGAGCCTTCGCATGCCTGCAGATTCGAGCTGAAATACACCGACTGTCTCTCCACGTGCAATGAGCTCATATGTTTTTGCATCATCGAGTGGAAAGTCACCGGTCTTGATACTTTTTCCCTGATTTTCTTTGATGAGGTTCAGTGCATCTTCAAGAATGGTCAAGTTTCGAAGACCAAGAAAGTCCATCTTCAGAAGTCCAACTGCTTTGTTCTCAGACACAGCGTTCAGATCGAGACTGTACATGTCGTACTGGGTCGTGATTCTTCCTTCTTTTGGATCACGCTGAAGTGGCACGTATTCCGTGAGCGGTTTATCTGAGATGATTACGCCTGCAGCGTGTACTGATGAGTGGCGAGGTAAACCTTCTACGCGCATTGCGACATCAACGAGTTTTTTTGTTTCGGGTTCTGTGTCATATGCGATTTTAAGTGGTGGTGTTTCCTCGAGTGCAGTGGTGAGACTTACGTGATGTCCCTGCACAGGCGGTGGTACCATTTTGGCGATACGATCACCCTGCGAATATGTCATACCCAGCGCTCGTGCTACGTCACGGATGGCCGAACGCGATTCCATCGTTCCGAATGTAATGATCTGTGATACTTTATCTTCGCCATATCTTCTTTTTACATACTGGAGAACTTCTTCGCGACGTACGTCGGCGAAATCGATATCGATATCAGGTGGCGATGGTCGCTCCGGATTCAGAAAGCGTTCGAACGGCAGATTATATTCGAGTGGATTGATGTCTGTGATATTCAATACATATGAAACGAGTGAACCTGCAGCCGATCCTCTTCCTGGTCCTACGGCAATCCCGTTATTCTTTGCCCAGTTTACGAAGTCCTGCGTAAACAAAAAGTAATTATCATAACCTTTCTGTCCGATAACGTCGAGCTCGTAATCTATTCGTTTAGTGATTTCCCCCATGGGAAAACCTTTTATGCGGTCAACATGATCATATGAAAGTTTTCTTAAATACTCTGCATGTGTCGTACCATCGGGTATACCATATTTTGGCAGAATCATTTTTCCATATGGTATTTCGACATTGCATTCCTCTGCTATTTTGAGAGTATTTTCAACTGCCTCCGGATAATCGGAAAAGAGTGCTTTCATTTCCTCTGCTGATTTCAGAAAGTAGTCAGGCGAATCAAGCATACTTAACGGTCTGTTTTTCTCAAAGATTGTTCTCCCTGTCTGAATACACAACACAATTTCTTGAGCATACGCATCTTCCTTATCGATGTAATGAACGTCATTTGAAGCAACCAGAGGCAGTCCATGCCTTCGTGAAAGTGCTATAAGTCCTTCGTTTGCGCGCTCCTGATCTTCTATTGATGGATGGCGCTGGATCTCAAGATAAAATCTGTCCTTAAATATTTCTGCATATCTTGTGACTGCTTTCTCTACTGCCTGTGTCTGGTTTTCAAGAAGAAGCGTAGGCAGTTCTCCACGAATACACCCCGACAATGCAATTATTCCTTCGTTATATTTTTCAAGAAGCGCAAAATCAACACGTGGTTTATCAAGAAATCCATCAAGGTTCGATGCACTGACGATCTGGAGAAGGTTTTTATATCCCTGTAAATTCTTAGCAAGGAGAACAAGATGATATGGCTCTCGCTTATCACCTGTCTTATTATTCATATCATCGACTTTGTATACCTCACATCCTATGATTGGTTTTATACCGGTATCTTTAGCTTTGATAAAAAACTTGAATGCACCATACAGCGCACCGTGATCGGTTATTGCAACTGCGGGCATTCCCATATCTTTGGCTTTCTTGACAAGAGCCGGGATACGGCACATACCATCGAGCAGTGAATATTCGGAATGGACATGAAGGTGAACAAAAGACATAGTATGCATATCGTACCATAAATTGAGGCCAAAATGCATTGTTAAAGTCATTGCTTCATTGTTCCATTGTTCCACTGTTGGCTCGCTGTAACCATGGAGCTATGAAACAATGGAACCATAGATGGTATAATTTATCAATGAATGAACGCGAACGATTTATTCTGATCAATCTGGTCTCTCCTTCACTTCCGAAAGACGCTGCCGACAAAGAAGTTGCTGAACTGATGTCGCTTGTCTCAACCTATGGTGGTGCCTCAATCGTGAAAGTGTTTCAGCATAGGAGAAGCCCTGATCCGGGTACCTTTATCGGACTCGGAAAAGCATATGAGATTGCCGATCTTATCGTAAAAGATCAGATAGATATCGTAGTGATCGATGCTATCGTGAAACCAACACAGCTTCATAAACTTGAAGAATTATTCTGGCCGAGAAATCCAAATATCAAAATATGGGATCGTATGGATCTCATTCTCAATATTTTTGCAAAGCATGCAAATACCGCTCAGGCAAAACTGCAGATTGAGCTCGCCAAGATGCGCCACATGGGCCCCCGTATGTTCGGTATGGGAATGATCATGTCACGTCAGGGAGGCGGTATCGGTACGAGAGGATTGGGTGAAACAAATACAGAACTCATGAAACGACACTGGCGCGATCGTGTGAAAGAAGTGCAGGAACGTCTTGCAAAACTTGATAAGGAGCGTATGCATCAGCGCGAACGACGTCGTGAGCTCGGTTTTAAAACAATATCTATTGTAGGTTATACGAATGCAGGCAAATCAACACTGTTTAATCTTATTTCCGGCAAGAAAAAACTAGCTGCAAATGCACTGTTTGCAACGCTTGATAGTGCAGTCGGTAAACTCTATCTCCCTGACATGCAGAAGGAAGTACTCGTAACCGATACCATTGGATTTATTAAAAACCTTCCCTCGAATCTGGTGGATGCTTTCAAATCGACACTCATGGAGACGATTTATGCAGATATCATCCTTCATGTCATCGATATGTCTGATCCTGAAATGAATACAAAAATCGAAACCGTTGAACAGATACTTTCAGAACTTGGTCTCGATCATACGAAAGTTATTTATGTGTTTAACAAAGCAGATCAGTGTGTTACATCATGCCCGGTACTCCGTAGTCGAAACAGCAACCTGAACCCTGTCGTGATTTCTGCATCAAAAAATGAAGGTGTTACTGATCTGGTAAAACGGATTGAAGAAGAATTTGTACGGGTCAGTGCTTAACTTTTTAGTATTCATCCTGTCGCTGTATCTGCATGGCGCCAATTGCAATGGTATAGTCTTGCGAATCTATAACACCATCGTAATTGAGATCACCGATTGCTTCAGTAGTACCTAGATGAGTTCTGATATATGAAATATCAAACGCGTCGATAACACCATCATTCTCTCCTTTGAATGGTATATCGCCTGCGAACAGGAATATCGCTGTAAAATCAAACGTATCCTCTAGTGCAGGTATGACGATATCTCCGTTTGGATTACCGCATTTATATGATCCGGGGTACTGATCTGCCGGTTTACGTTCGCATATAGCTCTCTGTAAATGTTTCTCTCCACGAATGAGTATTTTGTAATGATCGCCTGGTGGGACCGGTACTGACTCGACAGATTGCCAGATCCCTCGACTCTGGTAAATAAAGTTAGTTGGAACTTCAATGCGTTTATTCCAGTTATTATTTCTGACAAATGTAATTTTGCCGGGAATTTTTGGTGCATTTTCTGCAGGCTGTGTTGTGATACCCTGGAATCTGATATTGAAGGTGAATTTGATATCAGGCAATGTCGGTGTTGGTGAGGGTGTTCCGTTTGCAGTTGCTGTCGGAGAAGGTGTAACCGTAGCGTTCGGATTTGTTGTTGGTGTTATATTTCCTGATGGCACATAGATATATGCTTCGTTCGGTGAACTCTGCTGTCCGCATGATGTATTTTTAGCTGCGACAGACCATTTATATATATGACCAGGCAGTACATTATATGCATATGATGTCTGATTAGTGGTGAAGTTTACGGGTGCTGCAAGCTGTCCCGTATTGCCTCCGACCCATCCATAGCCGATATCACTTATAGTACCCGTATAAGTATCTGCACCTGAAACAGCGTTCCAACTTAACATTACTGATGAAGATGATGTAATAGGACCATTAGGCGTCAAACCTACGGGTGAAGTTGGTGTACTACATCCTGTTGTACCTGTTGGTGTTATGGTTGTTCCCGTACTTGCGCCGGTAAATGTGGCCTGATCTATGGTTCCCCATGAGTATGTATTTTCAGCAATAGAACCTACTGCCTGACTTACCGATTGATTCAATGTTAAGGTCTGGCCAGATGTGCCACTACCTGATACAGTGATAGTAAATCTGATGGTAGAAGGTAGAGCATCGTTTGCGGACAGCAGTACATATGATAATCTGGCTTGTGTTCCTGTTACCTGCTTAAGTAACTGGGTTATTGATGATCCATCATTCGTTGCGAAGTTAACGGGAGAAGTTACATCCACAATCTGCATTCCTCCTGCAGTATTAAAAGTAAGGTCAAAGCCTGAAATTTTATTATTCTGATCGCCTGTCTGAAGAAGAACCGATATCTGTTTCAGTTCACCTGAAGCGAGTGTACCTGTTTTAGGAAGCATCACAATATTAACAGCCGGTGCAGCAGCCCGTGGATTATGACTCAGACTAGCATTGCGTGCTGAAAAAAGAGCACCAAGCATTAGTATTAAGAGCGGCAACAGATACCATTGATTTTTACGCTTCACATATCCATTGTAATATTGTTTTATTTAATTTCCAAGGGGATCTTTCTATGTACCATACTGATCAGCAATGCATAATATAAGACGAAGATACTGCTATGAGAAGGAGCTTCGGATTCCGACTTGATAATACAAAAACACCTTAGTAAGGCGGAGGCTCCGACC
>CAYMIY010000067.1:0-5362 GCA_964390735.1 uncultured Gammaproteobacteria bacterium | reverse complement strand
CTTCGTATAAACGCTTTGGAAACTACACATTCAGCCTGAATATCATGAGGGCGCTTTCCGAGTATGATCGTAATAACTCGTATCATGTATATTCCTTCTGTAACAGGCCAAATGACCTGGTATTGCGGGAAAATGTATTCTTCCATAAACTGTTCCCTAAGTTCATGTGGATGACTGCGCGTGTTTCGCTTGATGAGCTCATCGTTCCTAAAAAAATATTTCTTGCGCTAAATCAGGCTATTCCTGGCATAACACCAGCTAGCATAATCAGTTTTTCACACGGACTGTCATTCAAACTCATGCCTCATTACTATCCTGATTCGTATAAGAAGATGAACAGACAATTAAACAGGATGGTGAAAAAATCCGGGTTTGTTATTGTCTCGTCTCAACGGGTCAAAGACGAAATGGCAAAATATTATGCATCATATGCTAAGAAAATTAAGGTCATCCCATTTGGAATCCCGTTTGATTTTCAGGATACCGCTGTGAAGCGTCGTGAAAAATTCTTCCTGTATGTAGGCATGAACCACCCGATCAAAAATGTCAAGAAAATGGTTGAGCTATTTGACCAGTTCAGACTCCAGAAAAAAGAATATAACTCATACAGATTATATCTGGTAGGACCATTTACCGGATTTAAACGTTCGAATAAAAATGTCAGAACGTTTGCAAAATTAAAGCGAGAGGAACTGAAGCAGTTGTATCAGAAGGCAGCAGGATACTTGAGCACGTCACACTATGAGAGTTTTAATCTCCCGGCACTTGAGGCACTCAGTCAGAACTGCCAGGTAGTAACCATGGAAAGCGCCATCATTCCCGAGCTCGCACCCTATACGCTCAATGCGAATACCGATGAGCAGTTTATTGAGATGATGACAAAAGCCGCAGACCATAAAGCAAAAGCTATACCGCAGAAATCACTTCATGAGCAATTTTCATGGCAAGCATACGTAGAGTCATTAACCGAGCTCTACAAAAAACTCATATGATACAGGTAGCATGGGTGCGCGGTGCCTATCTCAACAGGTTTGAAGGACAGAATTATGAATCGATACCCGATGTTGAGGTGACGGGGTTCAGCTCACGGTATCCGCTAGATTCCCAGGTTCATTTTCCTGTCACAAAACTTTGGTCTCTCACTGATTTATCTCATTTTGCCGGAAATAACCGACTCATTTCAAAAGGTATCTCATATCTTGCAAATAGAACACTTGGCGATGCACAGATTTTATTCGGGCTTGAAAATAGACTTTCATCATTTGATATTGTCCATACGGCCGACCCTCATTATTACTATAGCTACCAGATAGCGAAGCTGAGAAAAACAGGTGCGATACGCAAAATGGTTGTTACTTCGTGGGAAACAATCCCGTTTAATAATGAAACGGTTGCCAGAAAAAAATATATTAAACACCAGGTTCTCGAAGCCGCAGACGCATTTATCTGTTATACCGTTCGAGCAAAACAGACACTCATTGAAGAAGGAGTTACCGAAAAGAAGATCCATCTCGTACCCCTTGGTGTTGATCAGAAACGGTTTTATCCGAATGAAGAACTGTCCGGATCACTCACGTATTTATACGCCGGACGACTGGTACCTGAAAAAGGAGTTGTTGAGCTCTATGAGTCATTTTCTAAGCTCGCAAAAACGAAAGATATTAAACTTATTTTTGCGGGAGCCGGTGAACTGAAGGAATTTCTCACTGAATCTATTCAAAAAGATCATCTGGAAGACAATATATCGATTATGTCACCTTCTTATGATACGATGCCTGATGTGTATCGTCAGGCTGATGTTTTTATTCTACCATCACAGAAAACAACTACTTGGGAAGAGCAATATGGCATGGTACTCGCAGAAGCGGCATCAACCGGACTTTCGGTAATTGCCGCCGGTACAGGGGCGATAGGTGAAGTAGCAGGTTCATTTGCACGAATATACAATCCAGGTAATCCTGACAGTCTATACGAAGTTCTCGATGAATTTACCAATCCAAAAAAGCGTAGTGAATTCAGTGCGAGAAGTATATGGTACGCTGGAAATATTTTTGATTCCCGGAAAACCGCCGAGCAAATTGGTACAATATACCGAAAGATATTATCATGATAAGCGCTATAGTTCTTACTAAAAACGAAGAAGCACATATAACACACTGCCTGCAGTCTCTTTCTTTCTGTGACGAAATCCTTGTTATAGATGATCACTCCACGGACAAAACAGTCGAATTAGCAAAAAAAATGAATGCAAAAGTACATGAAAGAAACCTGAATAGTGATTTTGCTGCACAGCGTAACTACGCGATGGAACAGGCTAAAAGTGATTGGATGATATTTCTGGATGCAGATGAAATCCTGAGTCCTCAACTGAAAAAGGAAATGCAGGATGTCATGAAAGAGTATAAAAATGCCAATCCGACAGCCTATTACCTTAAACGCCGTGATTTCTTCTGGAATCATGAAATGTTGTATGGTGAGACCATGAAAGTCCGTCGAGATGGCCTAATTCGATTTATGCGCAAAGATGCAGGAGTATGGAGGGGTAAAGTTCATGAGGAATTCCATACAGATCAGAGAACCGCGCAACTCCATGGGTTTATCGATCATTATCCTCATCAGTCGATTACATCATTCCTGCAGGATGTCAATTATTACAGTAGTTTGCGCGCACAGGAGCTCGCAGAAGCAAAACATAAACCATCGTTTATTGAAACATTCGGAAATCCATTTTTTAAATTCTGGTATACCTATATAATCTTGTTAGGTTTTGCTGATGGACCTGCCGGATTTGTCTATTCATTTTTTATGAGTTTTCACTCGTTCCTTGTACGAGCGAAACTGTACCAGAGGCAGATCTGATATGAATCTCTTTAAGAAGGTTGAAACAGCAGGGATTTGGGCTATCGTTCTTCTTTTTTCACTGGGACAGATAGGCAGACTTTCGTTTCTTTTGCAGCGTATTAATGGCTACATTTTTGAGATACCTGTTGTGTTACTCATGCTCGTATATACCTTTAGATATAGAGGCGAACTTGCAGGAGCAATAAAGCGAAATAGGTCTACAGTTCTGTTTGCAGTGTTCAGCATATTCACGCTTATTCTTTCGTTAGGTAGATTTAGTATGCTTGAAAATGCGGTTGCCGCATTATATCTAGTTCGGCTTCTCTATATGCTCTGGTTTTTTATCGTGTTCCAGACTGCAGTCAAAAAAAATCATCATCTTAAGATACACGTGCACCGGGCGATAGTGACCGCGATATGTATCACTCTTGTTACGTCTATTGTTCAGTACTTTTTCTATCAGGATCTCAGGAATTTGTATTATGAAGGCTGGGATCCGCACCTGTATCGAATGTTTGGGCTATTTTTTGACCCTGTTTTTTCAGGAGCTATTTATGGGCTGATGGCGCTCTACATTTTTTTCAGTTCTCTCTACAAACAAAAAATAAACTGGTTTTATTTATTTTGCTTTATCTTACTCGCGGTCTGCATGTTGTTTACCTATTCACGTGGTACGTATCTCGCTACCATTATCGTTATGGTACTGTTTTTACTACGTACCAAAAAGCCCCTATTTATTATTCCACTCGTAGTCATTATGGTACTCGGTGTTATTTTGCTCCCTAAGAAGTTTGGTGAAGGCGTTAATCTTATGCGTATTTCGACCGTTTATGCGCGTTTTGCTGATGCGGGTGAGGGTATAGAGATCGGAATGGCTAACCCGCTTCTAGGTGTCGGATACAACCATATACGTGCAGTAAAGAAAACGGCAGATGATATCAGTGCGAATGGATATAGTTATAGTCATGCAGGTGCATCGTTTCATTCCAGTTATGTTACTATTTTAGCAACAGAAGGAATTATCGGCTTACTTTTATTCGCAGCACTTATCTATTCATGGGGACGGATGTCTGAATATGCTCAGTATGCAATTACGTTTGTTGGAATTCTTTCTCTTACTGACAATGTATTTTTGTATCCGTTTGTTCTTCTGTTTCTGATACTCACTATTTGCTATAATGCCGGTGAACATGCCAAATGAGAAAAGGAGCGTTAAGATGGATACGTTTTACCGGATTGTACATCCGCTGACACCTCACCCCAAGGTTGATCTGACCAGAAAGGAGAAGTATGGATCTATGACAGTCGAGCAGCTTGCAGCTATTATTAATAGCACGCAACTGCCCGTATTAGGGTCGACTCAATCGCTGGTAATCCCATCAACAGCACGCAAGAGCGCAAAGGCCGAGTGGCGGCGACGTCACCAGAAAAGCACATTGTTTGCTGTAGGTTGGGCGCAGTCAGCTCACAAACGATCGTTTGGCCTGTAACGTGCCGCAAGGCACAACCAATAGCGTCGATGGGATATCCTGTCGGCGCTTTTTACTTTACGAAGATCAGTTATCTTTCGAGTAGTTTACGGTAAGCGACTTCGATTCAGTATTTCCTGCGTTATCCTGAGCAGTGATAACAATTTTATTATCTCCATCTTTAAGCCTGATAGAAGTCTGGAAATTTCCTCCTGCATCAACGACCACAGGAAAATCATTTACTTTGATAAGTACGTCTTTATTGGTAGATCCTGCAATTTTGAGGTCATTATTATTTACTCTTGCATTATCCTGAGGCTGTGAAATATCGAGCTTTGGTTTCTCGTTAACATACGAAACACCGTATACCTGAGACTTTCTTTCATCCTTCGTTTCACTGTTAATGGCTTTTATATAGACCTTATTATCTCCCTTTTTAAGATCGCCGATTTCCTGTTCAAACTGCTCGGAAGATACGTCATAATCCTTTATCTTATCGTCATTGATATAGAATTCAAGTTTGTCATAGTTCACGACTGTACCACTGACTATTATCTTTGCGCTGTTTGTAGCGTCGACAATCGTATCTATATCGAGTGTACCGTATATGGTACTTTTATATTTTGATGGTGTTGTGGCACTTTTACCTGATGTGAGATTAGAAAGGTATACAGTACTATTAATGAGCAGTTTAAGCCCGGCAGTAATCATAAATACGCCGAGCACCACGATGAGTGCGATGTACAGAATTACTTTGTTTCGAAATTGTTTTTTTTGATGTTCCTCTAGTCGTGTCATATGAGCCGATAGGCGGGATCGAACCGCCGACCTCTGCTTTACGAAAGCATTGCTCTACCAGCTGAGCTATATCGGCAGAGGGGAATTGCTTTATTTTAACATAACTTTAGATTCGTGATATACTGAATGTGAATTAAAAAAACATGGATCCCCGCTTTCGCAGGGATGACAATTAATGTCATTCCCGCGTAGGCGGGAATCTGCGCAGATCCCCTCCTTCGAGGGGATGACAACATTAGCATTTATACGTTGTT
>CAYMIY010000066.1:1451-5414 GCA_964390735.1 uncultured Gammaproteobacteria bacterium | reverse complement strand
CATATGCCAGTTCACGATAATTTTCTTCGTTATACGGGTACCATCTATCAAATTCGCGATTCAGCAACGGCTGTTTAAGTCCGAACCAAGTAAACCCTGCGCCTTGATACAGCTGTTTCCCATACGGAGTGTCCCAGTTATAGTAAATCCATCCATATAGACTATGAAGAGGCAGTTGGAGAATGCGGCCATCATTCTGTTTCTGAGACCATTTGAAAAGAGCATCATATTCTGATGGAATATGTACGCGCATGGTAGATGAGATAAAACTGCCCTGGAAAGCCGGCAGATTGAGAAGGAAAATGCCCCCGATAACAAGAACGGTATATATATAGATAGTAAAGTGCTTCTTAAACTTATCCATGAGCGCAGCCTGTCCATATCCCAGGAATACGGCATACGCAAAGATGAGTTGCAATGATAGTTTGGTGAACGGAAACCTAAGTGCCTCTTTGAATGTTACGCTTGAACTTCGTAAATATTCAAATATATTCGATATAAACGGAAGTCCGCCAAGCAGAAAAAATATGGCAATGCCTGTAACCGGGAGAAGAGCGATGAGATCTTTTCGCTTACGCAATGACGCATAAATCATCCCGCCAAATGAAATAAACGTAATAGCAAACCCTATTGTTTGAATATACGGACTACTCAGATGTTTTTTCCACGCAGCAAGAAGCGATGTCGAAAATTCGTATCCCTCCACGCCGTTCACAGGGACTTTCCAGTTGAACAGGAAATTTTTCATGAGAAGAAGATCGTCTATATGTCCGTAGTCTTTATTATGATAAAAAGCTTCTTCACTGAATAATCTGTGTATCTTCGAGTTAATGACACCGTTACTATAATAAATAGAGTAGTACAGATTCGGCATAATCCAGAAGAGATTCAGTCCGAGTATGAGAAGGAATGAGATAAGACAGCGTTTAAAAGTAACGTGAGTTCGCTGAAGGAGAAAATAGGTCAAAAGAAATAAACAGACTCCTGCAAAGAATACATACCAGAGGGTTGCCGTATGAGCCATTGGCATTGCAAAAAAGATCATGAAAGCCAATAGACTTAAATCTTTCTTTCTGCCATTCTCGAGATACTTCAGCAAAAAAAGATAAATGAATCCGAGGTAGCCAAATTTTGTCGCGAACATTTCAAGAGGCACGACGAAATGCTGCATGGTGCCTACATTCAATATATAAAAGAGACTTCCCATGAGAGCTGCAAGACGATCAATAACCGGGTCGGTCCGTAGTTTTTTGAGAATATGAAGAATAAAAAAATACACACCGGTTGGTCCGAGTAACATCATCAGGAAAAAGTAACTATACCTGATCATGTTCATCGGAAGGAGTAAGGTCAGCGGATAAAGAATAATCATACGCGGCAACTCTGCAAGATGCGCTTGTGAAGGGGGCGCTCCTAAGCCCTGATGTTCCTGCCATACAGATGTTATCCGTTGGAAATACTGTCCCATATTGAACTCCGGATGTAATGTATCCCAGCCCGACAGAATCGTGTTTGGAGTATAATTATTGGAGATCAAAAAGAGGACGGAAATGATGAGAAAAATGTAGAATATATCTATCTTAATGCGTCTTAATTTAGCGTACATATGACTGTAAATCATTATAATAAAAAAATCGATAGATACGCTCTGTATACAGTCATTCTGATTATCTTTCACACGATTTCTAATATTACCTGGATATTTCTGAATAACGTTTTTCCTTACTGGGACGCTGCTTTTCATACCGTTATGAGTATGAAGTATTATGATTATCTCGCAAATCATTTTGATTCGTTTTATTTCCCTACATTCCTTTCCTTGTCGTCGTTTTATCCACCGTTCATGTACTGGGTTGGGGCTTTACTTGCTGCCATAGGAGGAATGAATCATAAGGCCATACAGTTGAGCGGTACGATGTTTTTTGCCGCTGCACTCATCTTCATTTTTCTCTATGTTCGCGATTTATATAAAAATGGACGTGTCGCATTTTTATCGGCATTCTTTTTCAGTTTCTTTCTCTATTCGTTTAAAGAGTCGCGTGACCACATGCTCGATATGCCAACTACAGCGTTATTTATGGCATCGTTATTTGTCATTGGTAGGTCGAAACATCTGACAAGCAGAAAATATACCTTGATCTTTTTCGGAATCGTTGCACTTTCATTCCTCATAAAATGGATCGCAGTGATTTATTTTTTTCTGCCGCTCCTTGTCGAAGTTATCTATTGGGTACGACAGCTTGTCATCCCTCGCCAGTTACAGCAGGACGGGGGATCCACTCATAATGAGATCCTGAAACAACTCCCGGCTTCGTCGAGCATTCACGATGAAATCGGAATTCAGGATGACAAACTAAAATCCAGACAAAGATTATTTAGAGGTGCGGTATCAAACAGCGTTATTGGCGTAAGTCTGGGACTTGCGCTGAATGCACCATGGTATCTGGTAAATATCCAGCGACTTCTTACATATAGTGTGTATTATGCAGGTGGAGAAGAGTACAGTCAGGTAGGTGGTCATTTTTCTCTGGCGAATCTTATTTTCTATCCGAAACTTATCATGATCTTTCATCTTACTCTGATTGGAACGTTATTCTTTCTCATGAGCGCAGTCATCTTTTTCAAGGATAAAACCAATAAACATCGGTTATGGGTCCTTCTTGCGATTTTCTTCTATTACGCAGTATTCACGATGATAACTAATAAGACAGCCCGATATGTCATTCCGTTCATGCCGTTTATCGCTATCATCATGGCCTATGGATTGAATTTCCTGATAGATAAAGCGCATAAGCATATTGTGCCTGCATTGTTTGGAGCAGGAATTATGATCTGGTATGTGTTTACCTTTTTTGTGGTGTCATTTGGCATTCCGATCTATCCGCAGTATCAGTATGCTATCAAACTTCCCATTTTTGGCTACGTAGATGTCTATTATCTGAATACCTATCCCGTCAGAATTTTGTACGATAATGCAGATTGGAGAAATCGTGAGATCGCCGAAACTATTCTGCAGGAACTTCCCGTATTTGATCAGCGACTCATACTGGTCAATATCGATCGCAATTACATCAGTCCAGCAACAGTGAACTTAGCAATGTATGAAGCCAATAAAGGAGTGCCGATAAATCTGGAGGAACTCGATACAGGATTTGCAGTCCTTTTAAAAGGAAAACCTATCTTTGAAGATGAATCATCATTTAAGAATTATATTAATAAGGCAGATTTTGTCGTGAATGTGACAGATAATATCGGACCAAAACAGGCAATGTACGATTTCCCGGTCAGGTCACAGATACAACAGTATTTTTTGCAGGGAAAAGCAACTAATTTCAGATTGGTTCGAACAATTCCACTTCAGGATGGAACGAAGGTACTTATTCATGTGAGAAATAGATAATTGCTCCATTGTTCCATGGCTTCATGGTTCCATTGTTGCTTATAATCTATTGATTCAATAAATAATCTATGTGAATATGTGTTGTGAGATATTTAACTCTTAATAATATTGATTGTTATAAACGTTCTTTTATATTATCTAATAAAGTCTGGTGGATTATATTAAAGTGGGAGTGGTTTGCTAAAAGTACTATTGGTACTCAATACGTCCGAGCAGTTGATTCTATTTCTGCAAACATTGCCGAAGGTTTTGGGAGATATGCAAAGAAAGATAAAATACACTTTTACAGATACGCATATGGATCTTTAAAAGAATCTCTAGATTGGAATGAGAAAGCAAAAGTAAGAAACTTAATAACAAATGAAGATTATTGCAGTATTTTTAAAGAGTTACAGTTATTACCACAAGAAATAAACCAACTAATACAATATACGAATGAAAAGCTTCTTAAGTAGTAAACCAATGGAGCAATGGATCAATGTAACAATGAAACCATGATATATGTTGAGCCAAGTACCTATCTACAAACTTTCGTTTATCGATATATACTTAGCGGGTTCAGA
>CAYMIY010000066.1:0-1351 GCA_964390735.1 uncultured Gammaproteobacteria bacterium | reverse complement strand
GCCAAGTACCTATCTACAAACTTTCGTTTATCGATATATACTTAGCGGGTTCAGAGATGAAGAATTCTTCAAATCATTTTGCTAAATAGTCGGACAGCTTTTGTCCGACAATTATTACTTCATTTTTTGAGATTCCTTTCTATAGAGGCGCCCACGACAATGTCGTGAGCGCCCCCATGATAAACCACAGATCAGCGCCGCGATGGTGCTACCGCCAGTTCGAGGTGATCGGCGACCACGGGCCGTCGACGCCGACCTGCTTGGCCGCACTGAACGCGCCGGTATTGAGGTCGAGCGTGACGACGGTAACTGACGAGCAGCCCTCTGCGCCGCAGTTCGTGCCGCCGGTGTGCGCGGTCTTGACCATCTGCAGCAGCTGACCCTCTGAGATGAAGCCGCCATTCGGCTGGCCGGGGTAGATCATCGCGATCGCGTGGCCGGGGACGAAGCTCGTCACCATCGCGGTCGAGTTGAGATCGCTATCTTGCTTGCCGTCGGCATAGTGCCCGCGAATGGCCAGCAGGTAGTTGTTGCCCGGTTCGCCCCAGAGCTCGAAGTAGTAGTCACCGACCTGGAAGGCGCCCACGCCAAGGCTGAACAGCGTGAAGCCGCCCTCGGGAACGTTGACGCCGGTCGGCGCGTCGGCGCTGAGCACGATCTGGTTGGTCGGGTTGAATCGCTCGATGGCTCCATTGCCGCGGTCAATCTCTGACTGCGGAACTTCTGGCCCCACGAGCAACTTGCCCGGCTCGCCGAAGGTCTGCTCGAGGCCGAGGCCGATGGTGTGGCTGAACGGCTTGTGATCCGCCTTGTCGACGGAAGCCGGATCCACATGGGCGGGAATGCCCACAGCGACGTTCGGGAACGAGCCTGCGGCGGCTGCCTGCGGGATCGGGAAGATCAGCATGGCGAGCAGCGTGAGCAAGGGCAGCAGTGCCCAGCGTACGTGACGGTTGAAAGCAGTCATAGTCTTTGCCTCCTTAGGCGATAAGCTTGATACACTTACGAAAGTTTTGTCCAACGTCGTCTAAAAAGTGGTTACACCTCCTTTCCAACTCCTCTCATTAAGTACACGATACAAGTGGGAATATTACTCTGACATAAATATCATTGTTCCATGGTTTCATGGTTCCATTGTTTTCAGCAATGAAACAATGGAGCAATGGAACAATTATTTATTCCAGAGTGGTATTCCCATTGATGCATACAAAAGGAAAAAGCGGATAGAAAGTGATAATCTCTGAACCCATTTGTTAAAGTTCTGACTATTGTCCCGCCCCACTTCGTCATAAAGACTACGAGGGGTATATTGGGAATAAATAGTATCCTGTAGTATATCAAACGAAAGCTG
>CAYMIY010000065.1:0-5482 GCA_964390735.1 uncultured Gammaproteobacteria bacterium | reverse complement strand
GGGATGACAATGCAGATTACCACATTCGTGGGATGATGAAAGCGTTTACTTTCTCACAAAGAGGATACCGAAAGGCAGGTTGCGGCCAGGGCCTGCCAGGTAGCGGCCGTTACTCCAGAGTGCAGTTGATCCTCCGGAGTCTAGATTCAGGGCATTCTCGAGCCCGAGTACTTTCAATACCTGCGCGACTTCAGCAACGTTGGCGTTATAAACAACACCGATATATACGGTACTTCCTTTATTCCCGATGAAACTACGCGAGCCTTTCCCACCACGTTTTATTTCACCGTCACCACCAAAGGTGACATTGCCGCCAGACAAGAGCATTGGTTGCGCTGCTATCACCGAGTCTACGCCCGTATCACGTCCCCATTCGAGTGATCGTCCGACAAAACGTGCAGATGAACCAGAAAAAATGACTGCGGGAACGGTACTGTATACGTTATTATCAGAATTAAAATAAACCTTATTTTTATTCATGAGAAGAGTATCAAATGAATTTTTTTTACCTGCACAGCTCGGGTAACTATCTGGGCAGAAGTATGGACCGTTTATTGCCGCAAACGCACCACTGCGTGCTGCATAATCACCTAGTGATGTTACCGGGCAGTTATCGGTACATGTCCCATCAGAGGCTGTATCCACTATGACTTTTGTTGAGTTAAGATCTGCAGCAATAATATCAACCATAAATTGCTGCCCTGCTGCTTCTACAGATTGACGCTGGTATCCGGAACCTGGAGCATTATTATTTACCGGCACATTCGCAGGAATGGCGAAAGCTGCAGCAATTTCTGCTTCCTTTGCAGTGATATCTTTTTGTAATTCTGTGAGATGTGCAGATCCTGATGCAAAATTCCGATCATCAAGATAGGTGAGTATCTGCGCAAATTTTTTATCGAATTCCGGAATCTTTGCAGTTTTTTCACGGAGCTTTACAAGATTTTCATACACTTTTACTGCTGCTGAATATGTCTTTTTAATGTTAGAAAGTTCATCTTCGAGTCTATTATTTCGCACATACTGATCTTCAAGCTTTAATTTATTCAGTTCGCCTGAAGTGCTTGCGAGTTTATTCTTTATCTGGACCATTTTCGTATCCAAACCAGATGCACGGGTCGTGAGTGTATGGACTTTTTGAGTAAGAAGAAGTGATTGGCTATAGAAATAGACACCGATAACGGCAACCGCAAGAATAAAACCGACTGTCAGAAGCTGAAAAATAAATTGCTTCGTAATAAAATGATGCGGTTTAATCGCCATATAATAAATATATCATGTTCCTTCCTGCCATGAAGACAGGTATTTCTCCTGTTCTTTGGTAAGCGTATCTATTGCGATTCCTTCTGCTTTTAGTTTTAACTGAGCAATATTGCGATCAAGTTCGATTGGCAGTGAATATACTTTTGGTTCCAACTTCGACTTATTTTTCCACATATATTCAGCGCAGATTGCCTGACCTGCAAAACTCATATCCATGACTGAGGCAGGATGCCCTTCTGCTGCTGCAAGATTCACGAGTCGTCCTTCTGCGAGAAGATAGATCTTCTTTGTACCCATATCATATTCGTCAACAAATGGTCTGACGCGTGTTATTTTTTTTGCCATCTTTGTCAGTGCCTCTTTGTTTATCTCTACATCGAAATGTCCTGACTGTGCAAGAATTACGCCATCACGGGCAATTTTGAGATGAGCTTCATCTATAACATGTTTATTACCTGTAGTTGATAGAACAATGTGAGCAATTTTGACTGCTTCTTTTAACGGCATGACTGTGTATCCATCCATCGAAGCTTCGAGTGCTTTTACTGGATCGACTTCACATACGATGACATGTGCACCCATACCGTGTGCGCGCATTGCGACGCCACGTCCACACCATCCATAGCCGCATACCACAAACGTACGACCAGCGATAAGAACATTTGTTGCACGTATGATTCCGTCTATTGTTGATTGACCTGTCCCATAGCGGTTGTCAAATAAATGTTTGGTGAGATTATCATTCACTGCCATGACCGGAATTTTCAGTCTTCCCTCCGCCTCCATTGCACGAAGTCTGATCACTCCTGTGGTTGTTTCTTCAGTCGACCCTGAAATATTTTTAAGCTGTGCTGTGCGTTCACTGTGGAGCATACTGACGATATCTGCTCCGTCATCCATTGTCTGATTTGGTTTTGCATCAAGTACAGCATTTAAATGTTTGTAATATGTTTTATTATCTTCACCCTTGATAGCAAATACCGGAATTTTAAAATCTTTGACAAGCGATGCTGCAACTGCGTCATTTGTGGAGAGGGGATTACTTGCACATAAAAATACATCTGCGCCTCCTTCTTTGAGCGTAATAGCGAGATTTGCTGTTTCAGAGGTCACATGAAGACATGCAGATAATGTCACACCCTTTAATGGTTTCTGTTTTGAGAAACGATCTCGGATGAGTCGAAGTACGGGCATATCACGCTGAGCCCAATCGATTAATTTCTTTCCTTCACCTGCAAGTTTGATATCCTTTACGTCGTAGTTCATACTTGTGTGTCATCCCGAACTTGTTTCGGGATCTAAATTTATATATTGGGATGCTGAAACAAGTTCAGCATGACAGTTATCATAGAGTATTCACTCGTTCTTCAATCTGCTTCATCGTTGGCGTATGATTGACAGTTCCATAATGCTCAACTGCAAAGCTCGCCGTTGCGTTCGCTTTCTTCATGCATAATTCGATAGAATCTCCGTTGACAAGACCAGAAGCAAAAGCACCACGCCACGCATCGCCGGCTCCTGTCGGGTCTACAACATTTGTTTTTTTATATGATCCGACTGTTATGGTTTCTTTGCCTTGAACGTATTGAGCACCTTCGGCACCTAGTGTCGTAATAATCGCGATACCTTTATTAAGAAGATCAATTATCGTAATACCAAGACGCTTTTGAATCTGAGCAATTTCGTAATCATTTCCAATGAGATACGTACAATGTTCTATTCCTTTCGCCAGATCTTTTTCTGTTATCCATGTGAGAGCCATCCCAGGATCGTAAATATAATCGATATGATTATCGATGGCAAAGTTTTGAACCGACATGAATGCATCGACGTGAGTGGGGGAGATGATTATGAGATCGTCAGAAGCAATATACTTGTTCCATTGGATATCTTTTGTTTTTGCTAAAGCACCATAATAAAATCCCCAGATCTGATTATCTTTTTTATCGGTAATGACTTTACCTGTAGATGTATAGAGTTCTGTATCGACAATCATGCCTGAGGAATCAATACCATGCTTTTTATAAAACTGCATGAACTGATCGCCGTCTTTACCAACACCTGATAATATCTTTACTTTACCTGGCACAAATAACGAAGCGTTGTATGATATGTTTGTCGCAATACCACCAAGCTGCTTTTCGAGCCTGTCTACGACAAAGGAAATATTAATCTGATGAAGTTTTTCAGGATGAAAGTGATCGACAAACTGACCTGGAAAGTCCATTATTTCATCGTAAGCCACGGATCCAGTTACTATGATACTGTTATATGTTTTCATAAAGATTCCAGAAATAAACAATATCAAATAAACATTTTTTATGCAAGCTGTTTTATAGTATACTTACACCAATGAAAAAACGGATTAGAGCTTTATGGTCGAATGAATTTTTTAAAGGAGGCGTTTTTTTTACTTCAGCCTCAATGGGTATTAACATCATCAACTACGTATTTAACCTGCTCGCTGGAAGAAGTTTAGGAACTGTCGGATACGGTGATATCACAGCTTTATTTTCTTATATGTCTATTACGACAGTACCTGCTCTGATCCTTTCTACACTTGTGGTGCAGAAAGTCAGCGGCGCAAAAAACAAAGCCGAATATACGCTCGCACTTGAAGAGTACATATGGAAAATGGTACGCCGCTGGTGGTTTGTGATTATACCCTTCATTGTGATTGTCCCATGGCTTCCGGCATGGACTAATTTGACGTTATTATCGTCAGTCTGGCTTATACCTCTCATTTTGCTCACGATCACTTCGTCATTATATGCCTCTTACCTTCAAGGATTAAAACTGTTTCTTTTCTATTCATTTATTTCACTTGCCGGCGCGCTTATTAAATTAATGGGAGCTGTAATTGCATATAGCGGATGGGGAAGTACATTCGTTGTTATCAGCTTTTTGGCTTTATCGCTCGCGTTGGCTAGTACTGCAAGTTTCTGGTACGTGCACAAACACATAAAGGCTGCACATGGCCATGTCTTTATTCCGTTCAAAACAACACTTGGAACGTTGTTTCGCAGTAAACAGTTTTTGATCACTTTCTGGTCATTGTTTGCGCTCACTCTCCTTAATAATCTTGATGTTGTTATTGTTAAAAAGTTTCTGAGCGCACATGACGCAGGTATTTATGCGTCATGGTCTTTGTTTGCAAAAATAATCTTTTATTTTGTAGGACCTATTACCACTATTACGTTTGTATTATTTGCGGGAGGCGGCTCTAAACATGAACAGAAAAAGGCGTTTATTGGGTACACTGCCGTGCTCGCCGTAATAGGCATTTCAGGGTACATCTTTTATACCTATTTTGCTCCCCAGGTTATAGCCGTATTCTTCGGTCATGCATTTGACGATGTAGCAACACATCTGGGTTCAGCTGCGATATTCGGAACGTTGTATTCGATGATTTATTTCATAAACAGCTATTTTATCGCAAAGGGAAAACTGGCGTCTCTTATACTTCTTATCGGCATTCCCTTTTATGCGTTTTTCCTGTATACATCTGCGCGAAATATAGCCTCAATCACTACTATCGATAATATCTTCGCAATCATCATGGCGGTTTTGTATATAATTACATATATCTGGCAGCAAATTAAAACATCTAAATGATGGAACAGAAAAATTATTCACACTTCCTCAGTCTAATAGTCCCTGTATATCGTCAGGAGCATATCATTCACAAAAATATACTTCTGATAAAAGAAGTACTTGATAGTATACGTTATGACTATGAAATCATTGTCGTTGTTGATGGCATGGTCGACAAATCTTACGAAAAAGTAATCAGTGCACATATACCCAAAGTAACATGCGTGAGTTATCAGGAAAATCAGGGGAAAAGCTATGCCATTCGCGTGGGTATGAGTATCGCGAAAGGGGATTATGTGATGTTTCTGGACTCAGGTATGGAGATTGATCCAAACGGTATTTCGATGCTCCTGGAACACATGGAATGGTATAACGCAGATATTATAGTAGGATCGAAAAGACATCCTGCCTCACAGATTCATTATTCTCTCCTCAGAAAGATCTTAAGTTATGGATATTACTATGTAGTAAAACTGTTATTCGGCATTACGGTACATGACACACAGGCAGGAATCAAAATTTTCAGAAAAAATGTACTGGAGCGCATACTTCCACGACTCGTAGAGAAAAAATTTGCTGGTGACCTTGAAATTCTAGTTGTAGCTAACATTATCGGATATAAGCG
>CAYMIY010000064.1:2451-5844 GCA_964390735.1 uncultured Gammaproteobacteria bacterium | reverse complement strand
TCATATTGCTGCCGGCGAGATAGCACAGGCTACGGACTTATTATTATGGCGGCTTGCCGGAACCAGAGCAAACCAGCGTGGCATTACCGTAGAACCGAAACTTCTTGAGAAATTATATTCGTTTACACAAAATCAGAATAGACAGGTGCGTAATGATGCGATAGAGCAGATATCGAATGTGATTTTTCTCGATAATCGAAATAAGGGCGAGCAGCATTTGAATCTGGCACGTCGCTTTCATGATGATCTGATTGCCCGATTGCTTGATCCAGAAAACAGATACAGTGATCCACAGGAACTTCGCATAACGCGACATATGGTGACAGTGGTTCATGCTGATTTTAACGCAGATATGCCACAATGGTGTATCGATGTATTCGCACAGGCAACGAATCAGGAACAGGCGCAGCGTATAGCCACCATATTCGCAAGCCATATACGATTAGAGCGTGTACGGCAGATTCTGCAGGAATATACTGCATTACATCCTGAGTTCCGCACGCAGTTTGAAAAAATAGAAGGATGGATGGATATCATTCCGAGTGATGAAGCTCTCGCCGAAATAGCGGAAGTATATAACAAGACGCAGTTTGAAAAATACAAACCTAACGAAGCGCTTATCGATTATGAAGGAGCACTCCTTTATGTATTAATGTATCACCATCTCCCTGATGAAAAATTCCTTCAGAATATATCAGCTAAAGAACGTCAGAAATTGGAGGGACTGCTTAGAAAAACCGCAGAACATAAAAATGAAGCAGGTGGTCAAAAGAAAGTTCTGGATATAGGCTTTGGGACAGGCCGACATATGAAACGACTTATGGAAATGGGGATACCGGTAGTTGGTATAGATGCCGTTCAACGACATGCAGAAGTTACGCAGAATGTGTTGGCCGAATCAAAGCTTCTTGCCCCTGAAACGGGTGCTCCCATTGTAGTGGGCTCCTGGCACCGGATGCCTTTTGCAGATGAAAGTTTCACTGATGTCTATTGTCTCGGTAGATCTGAACTGCATAATGCAACTATCGCTCAGGCAATGAAATTTATGTCAGAGGCGAACCGTGTGTTGAAAGAAGGTGGGTACCTATATATCGATATTCCCGATCCGGAAAAAGGCGATTATGCCTATGAACGCGAGAGATACCAGAAAATAGCACGCGAACGCAGTATAGATTATTATGAAGACGGCGCTATTGTAGATAGCCCCGATGGTGTTCATTATTTTGATCGTTTGGCACCTATGAAGGAACAGTTCATCGCGTGGGCTTTTGTAAACGGATTTGATGCGGAGCTTGTAGATGCAAAAGATTATGAAGGACACGAAAAACGTGTAAATACGAACTGGTACTGGAGGTTAAGAAAAAGAACCGCAGAAGAAAAAAAACATATAACACCTGATCAGTTCCAGTACTACCTGCAACGAATATCAACTGCCTGAGAGTGTTGCGGCTCCTTTCCATGCTAGATCAAACCATGCTTTCATTGTTTTTGCGATATCGGCGTTGTGGATAACTACACCTACCAGAGGATCACCTTTCTTGTAATTAATAAAAGCTACTTTATTTCCATATATATCAACTTCATGCTTAAACGGAAATAGCTGATGGGGGACCTGTATTGTTTCCCTGAGTTCTTCCTCATCTTTTCGTTCATATTCTTCAGCCCACGTACCCGAAGATACAATTACTTTCGCAGGTATCCCTGCCTTAGCGCGTGCTTTTCCATAGTATGTTGTAAGCCATTTAAACAGCTCAGGTTCAACTGTCGCCGTTGTAAGCACGGCATACACAGGCTGTTTATCTCGTAAGGTATCCATATATATCTCTTTGAGCCCGCGTACGCCTTCAAATGTAGTAACAACAGGCTTTTCCACGGTAAGGATATAAGAAGCTGTCAGATCGGGAATAAAGTCGGAAAGCTCTTTACGAGCTCTTTCGTAATCTTTTAGCTTTGTATCGGCTACCTGAAGCAGTTTATCGGGAGGTTCAAGCTGAAAATGGATCTTTTTGCCAATATCCCGCTTTTTCACCAGTCCTTTTTTCTCAAGCTCGTAGAGAATATGGTAGGCGGTTGCACGCTTGACTCCAGCCTGTTTTGCCAGCTGAGTGACCGATTTTTCACCCATTTTGAGAAGTAATTCATACAAGAGAGACTCTTTTTCTGAGAGACCGATTGAGGTGAGAAGTGTGTTTGACATATGAGTTTAAATCGTTAGTAATAGTGTCATTCCCGCGAAGGCGGGAATCTGCAAATATGATTATTATAACTATATGCATGATATTTGTCAATATAAATAAACAAAATCATATCTAGATCTATATCTTAGCTATGAATTTAACTTAATTTAAAGCTGTTAATCGCCCCTTACGGTACATGTTTATATGGTATTTTATTTGTAATACATACTTGACAGACAGGTTTGAAAAGTGTATACTATAGGCTATATCATATCACTGAAATGATATGATATATGTTCTTTTACAAAGCAGTACACAAGCACCTCCACACAGGAGCACAGAGCGTACTAATAATAGTATTGTCATCCCTCGCGAGACTCAACACGACGGGGGATCCAGATTCTGGCCAAGCCAGAATGACATAGTATCTTCTGTGTTCTTGTGCGGAGGAATTGTCCTACCGCGAGGAACGCACCGCCTAGTCAGGGCGGTTACCTTTGAAAGGGGAATTCCCATGTTTACCTACGATTGTTTGTTCACCAAGTCCGCCAGCAGTGACCCGAAAGCCGTTCAGCTGGGCAAACAGCTGAAATTCATCCTGAATGCGCAGGATCAATGCCGTCGGCATGGATGGGATGGACCCACGCCGCGGCTTGTCGATACATTGTGGTCGTCCTTTATGGACGACATCACGATGTTCAAATATTCGCACGAGCTCGACGGTTTTCTGTCGACGCTCGCCTACGAGGCGAGCAAAAGCCAATGGGGAGCGGAGCAGCCGCCTGAGCGGCTGCGGATGGTGATCACAGTACCCCAGGCCGCAACCTGGGGGGAATTGGTCTTCCACCTCCGCGAAAGCGGATTCATGGTTGACCATTTCCATGTGGTCGAGGAAATGGACGGGCGCGAGTACGTCTCGCACCTTAACATTTTCTTTGACCGCGATGGCCGCGCCAAAGAGGCGCGGTGGGACACGGGCGGGACCGAAAACCCGCTCGAGGAGTCGTGCCAAGGCTACGCCCGCATTAGTGCGGACGTATGGCACGATCATTAGTGTACTGCTGATCGCGAACGCTTAGTGTTTGTAACACTGCCCGATAAGGGCAGATGTCGCAGGTGCAGAGCTTCGCGGTCTAAAATGGGGGTACCTTCGCCAACTGGCGAATGGTACCCCCCGTACTTTAGTCAGCAATATGTTGTTGATTGAAGTGTGAGG
>CAYMIY010000064.1:0-2351 GCA_964390735.1 uncultured Gammaproteobacteria bacterium | reverse complement strand
CGAATGGTACCCCCCGTACTTTAGTCAGCAATATGTTGTTGATTGAAGTGTGAGGTCATCTGTGCTTATGAGCGCACCTATGCAGGTGTGTTGATAAGCATCGGGATGTACCCGATGCAACTATCTAAAAGGGGTGTATCATGGACGAATTGACTATAGCAGGGATACTGATCCTGGTAGTTGCCCTGTGCCTACTGGCCGTAGGCCAGAGGTTAAAAAGAACTAATATAGGGGCATTGCTCACTAGGGTGAGCCGTTCTATGACTATCTATGTTTTGGCGATGGTCGTGTGGTACCTCGCATTTCATAATGCCGAGGCAGCATACACCTTCGCCATGATTGCCATGTGGGGGTATGGCATCCTGGAGTTCTTTAATTATATCCGTCGGAGGTAATTTGTAACAGAAAGGATAAGTTGTGAATTTTCTTATAGGGATGATGGTCTTAGGACTAGCAGCCTTCGGGGTGGGACACTACCTCCGAGGTAGCCTCATCCGGGAAATTCTGGGTGAGGTTCTGGCGGTGGCCGGATTGAGTCTCATTGTCCTAGGAGGAATGATTGGCATCAGCTATATCATTCTCCGGGATAAGGAGATAGTCCGTCTCGTAGGATTTGCATCGTATATGCTTTTTGTCTCGGGCTATGTGATTGCCCGAGTCTTTGGCTATATGGATCGCAAATTCTAAATAGTGCAGGTGCCTGGCATTGCCAGACACCTGCACTTAACAACGATAACTGATGGCCAGAAGTATATATACATATGTATATTTTTGGGCATCGGAATGTATCTGATACTTATAAAAAGGGAACGGCAATGAAGAAACACAAGTTCATGGCGGTCGTGGATATGATTGTTTTTGTAACGGCAATCACGATCATGCTGAATCATGCGTTCCCTTGGAAGGGGATTGACTGGCATTTGATCCTGGGGATCATAGCGATGGTATTCTTTTGATATGAAGTGTAGTTGCAGAATAAAAATCTGTATCAGGAACCAGTGCACCAGTATTATCCAATAACTCATAATCCATACCTATTGTATTCCTTGCCTGTTCTAGCGAATTCATTATGCTCAGTTCGTCAATATCAGAATACGTTAAAGGAAATATATATGCTTCGCCCTTATCGTCTAGCACTCTGTTAATTTCTCTCCAACAAGCGCCAAATTCATCCTCATTGAGATACGCGAATAAATGTGCAGATATTGACCATGAAGCAACTAATCGGTTAAATGTATGGTCTTTAAATGGGAGTTGAGGGAATACGCCAACAACCACATGAGCTTTTTCTGGTTTTTTTTTCAGTCTAATCTCATTTATCCAAGTTTGAATCCAGCTTGTTATTATAGTCTTTCGCTCTTCATCTGTTATATCGGGCTTTTTGGTAAGTTCTTCTTCTTTCTGCTTGATTTTTGGTAATATTATATGTTCCCAGTCATATAGATCACGAAAACCTCGTTCACCAGCGACACATGCATACCATGCATCGGTCCGAAGATAGGATAATTCATTATGTGCCATATATGCATCTCCTGCATCACCCCGTTCTTGCTCTTGTCTATATGCATCCTCAATGCATTTTTTTGCGGCATGCCATCTGTCAGCTGCTTGAGGATAGAGCAAGATATCATCTGTGTTTGCAATTGTTTCTGCAGCAGTACGAAACAGTTCTTCAAATGTGCGTATCCATTCACGGTCACTATCAATCAATATTTCATTATGTTTTAAATAATCCAATTTTTTTAAGGTATTACCTGTTTTAATAGCGATATCATGTTTGAATCTATCTATGTCTCTTACGAAAGATGCAGTTTCACCGTATTCATAATCTATTAACGTAAGTCTTTGATCATCTATTTCTTTACCCATTCTCTGCCATGGATCACCCACATAGAGAATACGTCCTGTATCAGGAAACATAACCTCACGAGGAATACCCGTCTCGTCACTGATTCTTTCTGGAGTTCTTCCTGTTAGAGCTTTTTGCATAGGATCTACCACAAGGGCTGTCTCAGCAATGTGTGCGCGTAGTGGTTTTATGTGACTGTCTATACCCATATCTTCTACCATATAACACATTATAACAAAGAAGATAAACTCCATTTTTACTAATGTTATGGATGTTTGTATGTATATATGAAATCACTAAATATTAAACGTTAGTAGGTTCAAAGTGGTTATTTTTGTGTCATGTAGAACTTTTCGTCATATTATCTTGACAACTCCTTTTTACTTATGTAGTATCTATGTACTGTATAGGGGTAGGGAGTATCTATCCACATTAATTAAAAGTTATAAACATTCGCTATGGATTCAATAGATTCGCGCATAAATCGTGTTATCGGCCAACT
>CAYMIY010000063.1:4124-6002 GCA_964390735.1 uncultured Gammaproteobacteria bacterium | reverse complement strand
GAGCTGTTACGCACTCTTTAAAGGATGGCTGCTTCTGAGCCAACCTCCCTGCTGTGTTGGAAACGCAACGGCCTTTACCACTTAATATTCATTTAGGAACCTTAGACGAAAGTGCGGGTTGTTTCCCTTTCGACGCCACCCGCTTATCCGGGCACGTCTGACTCCCCATATAAATTACCCAGTATTAGGAGTTTGGTTGATTTACGTGATCCGAAGACCCCGTAAACCATCCAGTAGCTCTACCCCTGGATATTAATTAATGGAGGCTATACCTAAATATATTTCGAGGAGAACCAGCTATCTCCAGGTTCGATAGGCATATTACCACTAACCACAAGTCGTCCCAAGTCATTTCACCGACAACGGGTTCGGTCCTCCATCTGGCTCTCGCCAAACTTCAACCTGCTCATGGTTAGCTCACCTGGTTTCGGGTCGTCCGCTCCGTATCATAAATCGCCCTATTTGGACTCGGTTTCCCTTTGTCTACGCCATATTATGGCTTAAACGACACGATGAGCGTACACTCGCTGACTCATTCTTCAATAGGCACGACATCATCCATACTTCGCACGCAAGTCATAAAATCTGTAAAGTCATAAGGTCCTTAAAGCTCGACTTTTCACTTTATTGACTTTCGACTTTGTGACCTTCGTGCGAAGCACAGACTCTGTCTGTTTGTTAGTTAATAGTTTCAGGTTCTATTTCACTCCCCTCAACGGGGGACTTTTCACCTTTCCCTCACGGTACTAGTCCACTATCGGTCAGTTTGAGTATTTAGTCTTGGATCGTGACCGACCCAGCTTCCCACAAGGTTTGCCGTGCCTCGTGGTACTTGGGAATCCCGCTAGAATTATTTTTCATTTAAAATACAGGGCTATCACCTTCTTTGGCTGTACTTTCCAGAACATTTTTTTATGAAGAATAATGCATATTGCAGGTCCCGCATACCCCCGATAAATCGGGGTTTAGACTCTTCCGGTTTCGCTCGCCGCTACTCACGGAATCTCATATGATTTCTTTTCCTCCGGGTACTGAGATGTTTCAGTTCCCCGGGTTCCCTCCATAATCTTGCGATTAGGACCCTCATATTTCTAAGAGGGGGGTTTCCCCATTCGGAAACCAACGATTGATAATGCCTGTTAGAGGGCTCATCGTTGTTATCGCGCTCATACACGCGTCCTTCTTCGGCTCAAACTGCCATGGCATCCGCTATTAACTTGAGTTTCTTCCATCTCTTCCGATTTGTTAAACACAAATTTCTTAAACTTTTGTAAAGATGTTGTTGCTACTTTTGGAACGCTTAAATTTTGGGATACAAAATTTATTGCGCTCCGACTATTGTTATATTCCAAATGTCGGTTTGGAATAATAACACCATACACCGTATTGTTAATGTGCAAATACAAAAAATATAAAATCTATAACAAAAGTATTATCTGTTATAGATTTATAAATTGTTTGTATGCAGATCTTGGCTCTTAAAGAGACATCAGAGCCATGTAGTAGATCTACGATCACTACATGGCCATGAAGCGAACTTCGTTCTGCTTCATGGTGGACCTGACCGGATTCGAACCGGTGATCTTCCGCGTGCAAGGCGGACGTTCTAGCCAGCTGAACTACAGGCCCATATGCCCGTCCGTACATGCGCAAAAATGAAAAAGTGCTCAAACCACAGAATTTACATTCTACTGGATTTCATTCAATAGTCAAGTGAATATTTCACATGAATGAGTTACCCTAATCAACCTCGCGAAAAATGAGATTATTCCGTTTTGTGTGAGGCTGTTAGGAGAGCGGGAGAACGCTTCCAAATGCCGTTATGAAAGGAAAATAATCATGTATGGGTATGATAACAAATGAGCTTTGATATGTCAA
>CAYMIY010000063.1:0-4024 GCA_964390735.1 uncultured Gammaproteobacteria bacterium | reverse complement strand
TCTATTATAATATGTATATGAAACACAAAAAGAATATCGTATGGTTTGAAGAGGTGTTTAAAGATGATGTCGGCCTTGTAGGCGGCAAAGGAGCTAACTTAGGCGAAATGACGAATGCCCGGCTTCCTATCCCCTATGGGTTTATCGTCACTTCTAACGCCTATTTTAGTTTTATAAAAGAAGCAAATCTGCAGGAAAAAATAAAACAGACACTTTCCATTGTAAATTTCGATAATCAGCATGAACTCGCACAGGCATCGAATCACGCTCAGGAACTTATCCTGAAATCCGAAATGCCCGAATCACTCGCAAAAGAAATAATAGGCTACTACGAAGACATGCCCCTTAAGGAAGAGCAGTATTTTAATGCATCAGTGGACATGGTAAAAGAAGGCGCAAAACGTCTTAAATCAGCATTTAAGCCTCCACTTGTAGCTGTACGATCATCAGCCACAGCAGAAGATCTTCCTACTGCTTCATTTGCTGGTCAGCAGGAAACCTATCTGAATGTCATGGGCGAAGCACATCTGCTTACCAAAGTACGCGAATGCTGGGCATCTCTGTTTACACAGCGAGCTATCTACTATCGTCATCAGCAGGGATTCGATCATTTTAAAGTAGGGCTAGCCGCTGTCATTCAGCGTATGGTCCAGTCAGATAAATCGGGAATCGCTTTTAGTATTGATCCCGTAACTAATGATAAGAATAAGATGGTAATTGAAGCGATCTATGGACTAGGTGAATATATCGTTCAAGGTAAAGTCACTCCTGATCATTATGAAGTAGATAAACGCTCTTTCGTTCTTCTCAAAAAAGAGATGAAATATCAGAATCTGAAATATATTAAATCTGGTGGAAAAAACATCGAAGTCAAACTAGGTAAGAAAGAAGGATCAGATCAGAAGCTTACCGATGATGAGATCATCAAAATCGCCATTCTTGTCAAAGATATTGAAAATCACTACTATTTTCCACAGGATATCGAATGGGCAATAGAAGGTGATCGCGCTTTTATCGTGCAGTCACGACCGATTACCACTATGAAAGAAACTGCCTCACACATGGCATCGGGTGCAACAAAAGCCACTATCGAAGGCAACAGACCTATTCTGACCGGCGCACCAGCCTCTCCTGGTATTGCAGTCGGTCCTGTAAAAATCATCCACTCCCCGACTGAAATCGATAAAGTAAAAAAAGGTGATGTACTTGTCGCACCTCAGACCAATCCAGACTATGTACCAGCAATGAAAAAAGCATCGGCAATAGTCACTGAAAAAGGAGGTCGCACATCGCATGCAGCCATTGTGTCACGCGAACTTGGTATTCCTGCAGTAGTTGGAGCCGAAGGTGCCACAAAAGTACTCAAAAATGAGCATGTCGTATCGGTGAACGGTGAAACCGGCGAAGTATTCCACGGGAGTATTCTTTCTGGCAAAATGGCAGAACATAATAAAGCAGCGAAAGAAGTACACCATTACAAAACGCTTACTAAAGTGTATGTAAACCTTGCAGAACCCGAACAGGCAGCAAAAGTAGCAAAGCTTGATGTTGATGGTATCGGACTTCTTCGTGCAGAGTTTATGATTGCAGAAATCGGCGTGCATCCAAAAGAATTTATCAGACAGCATAAAGAAAAGGTTTTCGTAAACAGACTTACACGTGATCTTGAAACATTTGTAAAGGCATTCAGTCCGCGCCAGATTGTCTATCGCGCAACAGATTTTAAAACAAATGAATATAGTCATTTAGTCGGAGGCAAACAGTATGAGCCCAAGGAAGAGAATCCAATGATAGGTTTCCGAGGTGCCTCACGCTATATAGCAAATCCAGATGTCTTTAAGCTCGAACTCGATGCTCTCAAAAATATCTGGGATAAAGGATACACAAATCTGCAACTCATGATTCCGTTTGTGCGTGCACCTTGGGAACTCATCAAGATCAAAGAAATGGTACGTGAACACGGCCTTCTTTCGATGCCAGGATTCAAGCTATGGATTATGGTAGAAGTCCCAGCCTGTGCACTCCAGCTCGAAGAGTTCCTGAAAGTCGGTGTTGATGGTGTTTCTATCGGCACAAATGATCTGACCATGATGCTCATGGGAGTTGACCGCGATAATCAGGAAGTGGCAAATATATATGATGAACGCAACCCGGTTATCGTACAGGTACTTGAGTACATCGTGAATACCTGTGTAGAGTACGGCGTTACCTGCTCCATTTGTGGACAGGCAGCATCCGATTATCCTGAACTTGTTGAAAAACTGGTTAAGGCAGGAATCACGAGTGTATCTGTGAACCCAGATGCGGTAGACCGCACACGAGAAAACATTTATCATATTGAAAAGAAACATTCAGAAACATTATCATCTAGAAAGAAATAATGTCATCCCTCGCGAAGTCCCGATTCTTTAGAATCGAGACGAAGACGGGGGATCCAGTTTTGGTTAAGGAGATCCATGGTCATGTGGCAACTTGGTCCGACTTCGTCGAGAATCCTCGATGTAATCGGGACCTGGGATGACAGTTAAACCATGCCTAAAGTCAAGAATTATTTATGTCAGTAATAAAAAAAATATACGCGTATGAAGTCCTTGACTCGCGTGGATATCCTACAGTTGAGGCAAGACTGATCCTGGATTCAGGAGAGTCTGTCATAACGTCTATTCCTGCAGGAACCACTATCGGGAAACACGAGGCTATAGAACTGCGTGATGGTGATGCTACTCGTTTTGATGGTATGGGTGTTACGAAAGCAGTGTCTTATATTAATGAACTGATTGCACCTAAGCTTATTGGCGTCTCACCACTCAAGCAGCAGGAAATTGATTATTGGCTCATTAAAGCAGATGGTACGCCCAACAAAAGTAAGCTCGGATCTAATACGATACTTGCTGTCTCACAGTTAATTGCAAAAGCCGGCGCAGTTGATCAAAAATTGCCACTCTTCCGCTATGTGAATCAGCTATATAAAACACTTTTTGGCTCGGAGATCCCGATTGAGCGCATACCCTCGCCTATTTTTGGCATCATAAACGGAGGTAAACATTCGAACAATAATCTTGAATTTCAGGAGTTTCAGATAATTCCTTCATCTTCGTATAGTTTTGGTAAAGCTTATCAGATGGGTGCTGAAATCTTTCATGAACTCAAGAAAGTGCTGGAATATCGAAACGCAAACATTTCTGTAGGTGAAGAAGGTGGATTTACACCGAATTTCACAACGAATCAGGATGCCCTCGAAGTAATGAACGAGACATTGATACAAAAAAATCTAAAAGCGGGACTCGACGTATTCTTCGGGCTGGACATTGCAGCTTCACATTTTTATAAGGATGATCGATACATCATCAAAGATAAAGCTCATCCGTTAAAGAGAGACGAGTACACAGACTTCCTGATTTACCTGACAAACACCTATTCTATTCTTATCATAGAAGATCCTCTCTATCAGGACGACTGGGAGGGTTATAAGAAATTTTCTTCAACAATCACCAATCAGATATATATAGTAGGTGATGATTTTCTATCTACAAATAAAGAACGTCTCGAAAGAGCAATTAAAGAACAGGCATGCTCAGCAATACTCGTCAAACCGAATGAACTTGGTACGATAACAGAAACTCTTGAAGTGATAGATCTGGCTCGCAAAAATAATTTTACATACATAGTTTCCCATCGATCAGCTGAAACGAACGATAACTTCATTGCTGACTTTGCCGTTGGTGTACAGGCAGACTTCGTTAAATTTGGTGCTCCAGCCCGTGGTGAACGTGTGCGCAAATATAACCGCCTCTGGCAGATAGAACGAGAAGAGCTCAAGTAAATCTACTGTATCTCATCTTACAATCAACCTCACATTTCAATTTAACACCTTAAAGGTGTCATATGAATTGTGACAAAAGTCTATGTTACACCTTTAAGGTGTGATATGTATTAAGGTGTGATATGTAACATAGTTTGGCAGATAGAGCTAAGTTCCAAAACGAAGTGCCCCGGGTGAGGTAGAATAGGAGTTACTAATGGG
>CAYMIY010000062.1:0-6045 GCA_964390735.1 uncultured Gammaproteobacteria bacterium | reverse complement strand
TTTTTTATGTAGTCTGGACACCTGTTGGCGCACAGATAGTAAATGGCGTGCAGGGCAGATATTTTTTGACGCTTGCACCTTTCTTCTTATATGTATTAAGTTCACAATCGTTTCTTCAGATTAAACTTCAGATTATTATTAAACCTAAAATCACACACATCGGAACCGTACTCGTATTTTTACTTATATGTATGCAGCTTATTGTTATGATATGTAAAAGATTTTATATGTAAGTTGTATAATATGGTACGAAGTTTGACTGATAGTAGAAAGGAACGTAGATGCAACCGCAAGCAGCACAGGACATGGCGAACCTTTTACTGGATCTTTTCCTGTTCGACTGTTCAATGTTTATCACGTACGTCGCACTGACCTTCGCAAAGATGCGTGCCTTCGGGGGAATCATCTTGGTTCTGTTTGTGTGCGGGGTGATAGGGACAATCATTGTTGCGGTTTTGAAGCTGTTTTACTACGGTTAGCAGCTTCAATACCTGCCAGACATGTTCCTGGGAACATGTCTGGCATTATATTCTCGCAAAAATCAATAGATTTTCTTCTTTAGAAACATACTATAGGTTTAAATATGGTATAATTAGATTAATATTGGTTTAGTAATAGAGAGGACTCAATGATTCCGGTAAAACAATCAGTTGAGACGCTGGTTCTACTGGCGGTTTTCGTTTTCTTAGCTGCAGTTAGTGCGGCAAAAAAAAAGCATTACCTAGCTGCAAGCTTATTGTTCGCGCTCTTAAGTGTGCTTATGTTGATCATCGTAGCTTTACTGACTGCAGCTACACTGTAAGCGCCACCTGGCTATCCCATACAATGATGCTCCGGTATTTACTAAATATTGGAGCATCATTTACACTCTCGCAATAATCAGGAGATTTTCTTCTTTAAAAAAACAATAGATCGAGTACCAGAAATTATGTAAGTCATACAACGGTTTCCGGTAAAAAGGCCAGAAGACAAATGACATGAATGCATATGAATAGGGGAACATGATAATTCTTTCCAGACGGTACAATAACCTATTATGGAAGTACGGATGCGTACACAGTCCATTGATATCATACATTTTTACTTCTTCAATGCCATTTTCATGAAAAGCCATCATCATATTCCTCTTTGTGGTTGGGAAAACATGTGTATAATCGATATTCCAGAATTCAAATTCCTGTCTTGCTGCATCAGGACATTGAAATACGATCAGTCCGCCTGTTTTCAATATCTTTTTACATGATGCGATAAACTCATATACATCGCGACCATTATTCAGATGTTCAACAACAAACGCGGCATATATGATGTCAAATTTTTTACCGAGTTCAGGAATGTCAGGCACTTCGCATACATATGTTTTTATTACTTTAAACTGTTCAAGTATCGCTTTGTTTCGATCCATAGCACTGTATGTGAAATCTATGCCTGACTCCTTTAAACCTTGATAGAAATATCCTTTACCAGGACCAATTTCGAGAATATCTGCAGGTCGATCTGAATGGAGATGTTTGAGAATAAACTGTGCAAGATGATTGTTCAGATAAATGAGGATTCGTTGCGAAAAACTCCCGTGTTTTTTGTGCAGAAAACTATCATAAAACGCCATATTATGTCTTATCAATAACTTGCCATTGTGCCTGGTTTACTGCAAACCCATCTTCAGCTGAAATGCCTTTGAGATATGAAGCATCTTTTTCCATTATTGCACTATAAAATCGCTCATGCACTTCATCGATGCCATAGAATAATTGGTGACGAACATAGTCTATCCCGTTTCTGAATATGCCTACCCAATGGGCCAATGTGGCTACAAGGGAGGTTGTCAAAACCTCCCTCATGAGATGTTGCCCATCATTCGGAAGTACCGTGATGATGTCTCGAAACATATCTACGTGAATGAGTTTCTGTTCGCCCATGATTAAGAAATACCACTCGCAGACAGGGCTTTCAAAATTAATATAGATAGTTGCAGGTACAGATCCTGCGTTTAAATCAATATTGATGCTTCGGGGAGTATTCTTCTTAAGAGATGATTTCGGTGCAAATACGTTTTTGATGGCGATCACTCCACCAAATTTTCTGAGGAGATAAAAGACGTGAGGTGTTTCATCATAAAATAATCCGAGAGGCAGTTCTTCAGCCCACACCGGCAATCGTCGTTTATCATTTGTTATCTGGACACAATAGATACTGCGGATGGTTCCAATTTGTCTTTCTTCAATGAGTGTTGCTGCCTTAGTAAATGCGCGCGAGAACTGAAAGTTATGATTCACCGCAAGCATGAGATTCTTTTGTTTTGCTAATTCTACAAGTTCATTGGATTGATTAAGATCGGTAGTAAATGGTTTTTCTACAAGGACATGTTTACCGTCTTCAAGACATCGTTTTACCATTTCATAATGTTCGTGCGGGGGAGTAGAGACAAGAACAATGTCTGCAGTGGTATACCAGTCTGGTTTTAGTTTGTGAAGATCGGTTGCGTAGTTTTCCAGGTTACATTTTCTGGCGAATGATATTGCCCGTTCTTCATTCCGATCTATCACACCGACAACAGTAAACTTTTCAGGATGCGTAAGTAGCGCTGGCATATGCCGCGTTGTCGCAATGTTCCCTGTACCGATGATTACTGTTTTTAGGATCATATACACAAATACGAATAAGTCATCCCCGACCTGATCGGGGACCTGCCTGCCGGCAGGTAGGTCTGCAATAATCAGCAGATTCCCGCCTCCGCGGGAATGACAATTAGTCCAAATCGTCAATAATTTTTTCAAACCTTCCCATTACAACTGACCAATTATATTGTTCTTTCACAAGCATGTAAAGCATGTGTCCCATATCAGTTGCTTCTTTTTGATGAGTTGTCATATACATAAGCGCTTTGTATATGTTTTCAGGTGATATTTCAGATAGTACATATCCTGTTTTCATATGCGTGATCAGTTCAGCAGAACCACCCGAGAGCGATGAAATAACCGGAACGGAGAAAGCTCCTGCTTCAAGAAGTGATGTAGGTAAACCTTCAGGATAGTATGAGGGATGAATGTAAACTGATGCGTGCTGCATCCAGTTTAGCGTTTCTTGATGTGATAAAGCACCGGTGTAAACAATTGCAGGATTGTGTGCTGACTTATCAATAAGTTCAGTAGCCAACTCTCCATCGCCGGCGATGATGAGGCGATATCCTGTATGTGTTTTGGAAAATAAAGTGAATCCTTCAATGAGTTCGTGAATGCCCTTTTCTTTAATAAGCCGCCCTGCGTACATGATTGTTTTGTCGTCATGCTGAACCTGCCTGCCGGCAGGCATGGCTTGTTTCAGCATCCCTTTTCTATGAGATCCCGAAACGAGTTCGGGATGACAAATTGCGACTCCATTACCAACAATTTTTTTAGCTTTTAATTTAAAGTGCAGCAGCCAGTCCGCTGCAGCCTGCGACACGGCAACATAAGTTGGCTGTGCTATCATGGTAAGGAATGCCGTAATTGCGTGTTCATAAAGTGATGCTATTTTCGTCTTTATAAATGAAGGATAGGTAAAATGTCCCGAACCATGTTCTACCACTATGCATCTTATACTTCTGAGTTGGCAGATAATACCTGCAATAAGGGACAAAGGGAAAAATCGTGTTTGAATAATACAGGTTGCGCCTGGTTTAAATACCTGCATTCCGATTTCTATGAGTTGAGACAATGAATAGGGAAGAGGAAACCTCTTGTTTAGCAGTTGAAACGAACTGAGTCGGTACACGACAATGCCATCTTCTGCTGTTTTGAATTCACTGAAACTGGTGTTTGTCGTAATTATGCTAACAATATATTTTTTCTTTAGAAATTCATGTGCGAGTAGTAGGGTATATGATTCGATCCCACCGACGTGAGGAGGATAGTGTGAGGCAACTATGATAATATGCTTTTTCATTTTTTGAGCTCCTGAAACGGAACTGATTTGGTTAGATCTTCAAGAGCATCACGACGGACGAGATCGGTGATATTGCGCTCGATACGTTCGATGATCGAGAGCATACGAAGCAAAATAAGGAATACCGCAACAAATCCAATAAGGATAATACTATTTCCGTCTTTGTCGCCTAGTCCCATCATATGTGAGATCCATGATGAAAACGAAGGGATGTCGGTAATCGCGATGATGCATAACCACAGGAATGCAATGGTCAGAAATTTGAATAATGATTGTGTTTTTTCGCGACGGATAAATCGGGTAAACCGGTCACCGATAAAATAGGCGGCTATAAATGTGATGATCCATTGATACATGCTGAGTTTCATGATGATATAAACATATGAATAATAGTGCGAATACCATTTACGAAATTCTGTTTGTGTTTTTTACTTTGAGAATAGGAAGTGTACGTTGTCTTGACCGGGACCTCAACATATTTTAGTTTATGACGAACGATGTCGCGGATGACTTCACTTTCGTATTCGTATCGTTCGTTCTGGGTCGTGATGCGCTCATATGCTTTTTGTGAAAATGCACGGAGACCACACTGACTGTCATGTACCCATAAGCCATAAAAGAGAAGAGTCGCAATATTACCAATCGTATTTGCAATCTGTTTTACAAAAGGCATCTTTTTCTGATCACGCACGCCAAGGACAACATCATAGCCATCTTTCAATCCTTTTATAAGCGTTTCGATATCACGTGGATCATGCTGACCATCGGCATCGAATGTGATTATTGCTTTTGCATTCAGTTCATGTGCTGCAGCAATACCTGTTTTGATAGCGGCTCCTTTGCCACGATTGATCGCATGACGAAGAACGATAGCACCTGCCTTTGTTGCTTGTGAAAAAGTATCGTCATCAGAACCATCGTCGATAACTACAATCGGGAGTTTATGGCGGATAAAGATATCGCCAATAACGGAAGCGATCACTTTAGCTTCATTATATGCAGGAATCAGAATCACAACCTCAGGCTGTTTCATTAGGATTATTATATCAGGTACTCCTTTTACACGTTCTAGCCACTGAAAATATCCTATAGCTAATTGAATTATTTGATATTCTTTGATATACTTACCGAATGTATACTCTATTTTGATAGGAGGATGATACATGGTAAAGCAAGGCAAACGTCAGCCCAGCAAGCCGCGACAACCAACAGTTATCACTCAGTGGAAGTTGCGATCCGAGCAACATTATCGACTACTTAGTAGAATCATAGATCTCGGCGGATTTAAGTATCTAGAATACAGGATTGTTCGTGCCTCCCAATTTAAATGTGATGTGTGTGGTAGACAGTTTGTTGGGAAACCATACATCGCTGTTGTAGATGAGCCTCCAGGAAGGATGTCTCATACTAAGCGTTATCATTTACATTGTGTGCCATACAGCATTGACTACACCTAACGGAGTACTTAATGCCCAGAGTTTCTAAAATAAGGTACTGGAAACTGAAAAGTGTGAAGCACTTTATCAGCTCTCAGACGCCGATCGTCATCGAGCGACTAAAAGTGACCAACCTGATGTATCTTAGCAAGGATGCGACGATGTTGCATAATTGCGAAAAATGCAGACGGACATAGAACTCGGCTATTACATCATGGTCACCTAAGACAACCTGCGACACAGGAAATCAAAGTTAAAGTTGCGTAACTATCATATACGTTGCGCATATGTTAAGTTTGAGTTCGAGTGATCGCGTTATGTTCAAATACACTGTCGGGCTCGAACAAGTGCCCGACAGAAAAATACTTCTGCTTTCATATCTGCTTATAAAAACTTATACTTATCTACCTAATCTATTTTTCATTGATAATTACTTTATATAGATAAAACTCTGTTAAAGCGGTAGGTGGCACGGGTGGGAGGGATCCCAAAACAAATAGACGAAGTCATTTTTTTGGGAAGGAAAACCCGGGGCAGAATCTACCGCGTCATGGATATATATTGGATCCCGGATCATGTTGATACTTGTCCGGGATGACAAAGATTATGGACATCACTCAAATAAAACTAAGTCCCGAGCAGGAGAAGATTTTCGATATCATCGAGAAAACAAATGGTCACATGT
>CAYMIY010000061.1:0-6075 GCA_964390735.1 uncultured Gammaproteobacteria bacterium | reverse complement strand
ATAAGTAGCGGAGCTGTCCGTGGTGCAGCGGGCGGAGGTACTACTCTTACCCTTGATGATGCTCTTGGTATTCAAAAATCTCCACAGATAACAACAATAAGTAATGTATCGCCAGAGTATTCCAAACGCACACAGGTAACAGCAGGGCGTAATAATACAAACACACAGATCATAGGAGTGTATCCGTCATATACAGATATTCATAAAGTTACTATTTCTACGGGGTCATTTATCACTCAACGTGATGTTGATACCTTAGGCAAGGTTGCTGTTCTTGGGCCGCAGGTAGTAACTGATTTGTTTGGTGAAGGCTCCAGTCCCATTGGTCAGACTATCCGTGCAGGTGGACAGATGTTACGCGTTGTCGGAGTCACCGTATCTAAAGGAGGTAGTGGTTTTCAAAATCAGGATGATGTTATTTACGTTCCTCTTTCTACAGCGCAGAAACAGTTATTTGGTGTTTCGTATGTCAGCTCAATTGCAGTAGAAGCAAAATCTAAAGAGGTAATGACACAGGCTCAAGATGAACTGGGTTATTATCTTCTTGCACGTCATAAACTTAATGATCCTACACAGGCAGATTTCTCTATTTTTTCGCAGAATGACATTTTAAACACAGCATCTCAGGTGACTGGTACATTTACTACCTTACTGGGAGGGATTGCAGCTATATCACTCCTTGTTGGTGGTATTGGCATTATGAATATTATGCTCGTAACGGTCACTGAACGAACGCGAGAAATAGGCCTACGCAAAGCCCTGGGAGCAAAGAAAAAAACAATAATTACGCAGTTTCTGATAGAGGCAATTATGTTGACCATAATTGGTGGTACGATCGGCATGATTGTGGGTATTTTAATCTCTCTGGGCGTATCAAAAGCAATGAACCTGCCGTTTACGATTTCTCTATCATCAATTGCTCTGGCGATTAGTGTTTCAGGGGGAATAGGTATATTATTCGGGTGGTATCCGGCACGTAAAGCGTCAAATCTGCAGCCTATCGAGGCATTAAGGTACGAGTAGTCAATGTCATTCCCGCGCAGGCGGGAATCTGCAAATCTAATAGCAATTTCATATTATAAATTTTAAGTACATATATGAAAAACAATAACACAGTCACTATGGTCGTTATCGGGGTCATCGCGTTAACACTTGGTTTTTTCGGAGGATTGCAGTATGGCAATTATCAGCGCATACAAATGATGCGCTCCGGTGGAGCTCAGTTCTTCACAGAACAGGGAGGAGCTGGCGGTGGCTTTGGCGGACGCATGATGGGCGGACAGCAGGGGGCCGGAGGCAACAGGATGATGGGCCGTACCGGTGGATCACGTCCTATATATGGTCAGATTGTGAGCCAGGATGACAAATCAATAACAGTAAAACTGAATGATGGAAGTTCAAAGATCGTTATCTTGTCCGTTACAACATCGATAAACAAAGCATCAGCCGCAACAGTGCAGGATCTGAAAACCGGTGATACAGTAGCAGTATTCGGCACAACAAATAATGATGGTAGTGTAACCGCACAGAATGTGCAGCTGAATCCGGTTATGCGTGGCGCACAGGGAACACCTGCTGCATCCCCATCTGCAAAATAAATTGATATAATGGCGGTATATGAATAAAAGAAACATCATAATCGGTGTTATATTATTGATCCTTCTGGTTGGCTGTGCACTTGTTTTTTCAAAAAAATCAGTGGCTCCTCAAAAAGAAGAAGGTACACGTATGATGAAACCAGATACTCCTTCGCAGGCACAATCTCCTATGATGTCGCTATCGGAGCTTCTTACTTCAGGTAAAACACAATCATGTTCCTATGATTATACCGACGATACAACAGGCAAGATGTCAGGAAAAGTATTTCTTTCAGGCGGAAAAATGCGAAGTGATTACAGTATTACTGATAAATCCGGAAAAGAAACAACGGGTAGTGTTATAAATGATGGAACAAACATGTATATGTGGTTATCATCCATGCCACAGGGTATAAAGATTGCCGTTACAGAAGAGATGAAAAAAGACATCGCAAACTCTCAGGGCGAAGCAGCTAAATATGTTGATATGAATAAAAAGGTAAATTATCGATGTGATGCATGGACTATGAACTCAACATCGTTTACGCCACCATCAAATGTGCAGTTTATGGATTATAGTAGCGTGATGAAAAAAAGCCCGCAAATAACAGATGATCCTGAAAATCTGCAACAATACAAAGGTATGAAAGAAATGCAATGTCAGTCATGCGACAGTCTGGAAGACGCACCTGAAAAGGCTCAGTGTAAGGCAGCTTTAAAGTGCTCATAAAGCTGATATACTGTTAGCATGGAAAATCACAACCCTCATCACCATGAAATAAAGTCTGTATCATTTTTCGGCTGTGCTAATGGCGAAGCAGGAGAGCGTAATTTTGAAGACGCTCGTGCCGTTGCCCGTGCCGTTGCAAAAACAAATAGAACGGTAGTAAACGGTGGAGGCCCAGGAGTGATGCTTGCAGCTACCCAAGGCGCTAAAGAAGTAGGGGGTAAAACAGCTGTTGTTTATTATCGCCCTGAACTTGCCTCTAATTTCAAAGGGGAAGTCGCAGCAAATTTTGCCGATACATCTTACGAGGAATCGAACTACATTATGCGAACGAAAAAACTTCTTGAACTGGGTGACGCTTATATTGTCTTTAATGGCGGATCAGGCACCATTTCAGAATTTGCGATGGCTTGGGGAGTCGCACGACTCTATATTGATCATCACAAACCACTTCTTTTATATGGTGGATTCTGGCACCATCTCATGAATGACTTCAAAGAACATATGATGATCAGGCCGGAAGAAATGAAAGTTTATACCATCTGTGAGACACCTGACCAGGTTATTGATGCACTCAAAAAATATGAAGAGATTCTGCGGATCAGTAACCACTCACCACAGAAGTGTAAGGGACCAGAGTGCAGACTATTTCTGGAGTAAACAAATACTTACGTTCCTGATTATAATGCAGATTCCCGCCTACGCGGGAATGACAATAACTACAAATAATAAAGCGGTAGGTGGCGCGGCAGGAAGGGGTCCCAAAACAAATAGACGAAGTCATTTTTTTGGGAGGGAAAGCCGGGGCAGAATCTACCGCGTAATAGATTATATTTTATTTCCCAGTCACAATTGCATACAGTATAAAAAGAATTCCAACGCCTACGAGTGAAAGTCCTATACCTTGAAACAGACTTATTTTTTCCTTAAACAGGATAAAACTTATGATTGCGGTAAGGAAAATAGATCCTCCATAAATAATAGGAGAGACAATCGCAATTTTGTTCGTAGCAAAACTCTTAGTGAGAGCTAATGTGTAAAGAGCTATTGCAATCCCGCCAAGTATTGCGTAAATAAGACCAACCTTTCCATCACTTACGAGCTTTTTGTTCAGATAGGGAATAATAATAATAACGGGCAGAATAGTAGAAACTATATTAGTGATCGCTGTTGCTAAATTGGTGTCCGCATGACGTGCAGAAAGCGTAATGAAGATAAGCGCAATAGTATACAAAATGGTTGCGATAATAATATATATCATAATTTGTATATTATAATATAATCCATGACAGATATTGAAGATAGCCTATTCAAACGGTTCATAGCCATGTTTGATCAATCGCTTACTCCTGAAACATGTACCGCTAAAGGGTACAAATTTATCGAAGATATAAAATACGATCAGGAAGTACTCGAAGGTATCAATAATGATATTGAACATTTTGAACAGGAAGGATATAAAATCGGCGAACCTTCAGAACGCAAACTGCGTGCTAAAGGATTGATAGGTTTGTATAAAGCTATTCACTAATCCGGTACATTTCACCCGCAAGATAGAGCGATCCGGTTACTACATATGGTCCGCTTTCTTTAGCTAGTATTTTTAATACGTCTGAAAATACAGGTACACTGCGGTATGAGGTAAAACGCATCTGGCGTAGTAACTCAGCGATTACCATTGGATCTTCTGTATTAATCTGTCCCGCTGTTTCAGGAAAACGGGTAATAAATATATGCTTCGCAAGTGGCGCAATATATCGCAACATAGGAAGGTAATTTTTATGTTTTTTGAATGCGACAATAAACGTAAACTTCTGGTCAGGGAAAAGTGAGCGCAAACTCGTGGTAAGCGCTTTCATCTTCTGCGGATTATGTGCGCCATCGATAATTACTTTTTTTCCATCAATCACTTGTGTGTCCATTCTCCCCGGAAAAGATAGTTTGTTTAGTGTTTCGAATACTTTTTTTTCATCGAGAGTAAACATATCCCGATTACTCAGATATGCGATGGCTGCCAGAGCGAGTGAGGCATTCTCTTTTTGGAAATTCCCTCTCATACTGAGCTGCATATCCTTTCTCGGGACAACTTCAACGATATGTGCATGCTGTACCGCTGCATGTTGGTGTATAACATGCATAACCGATGCATGCTGCTTCAGAATAAATGCGGTATTCCCCATGTGGATGATGCCTGCCTTTTGCATGGCAATCTGAGGTAGTGTATTGCCAAGGATATGTATATGGTCGTGTCCGATGCGGGTTATGATAGCAATCTTATTCGAGTTGTCGACACAATTAGTCGCATCCAGCAATCCGCCAAGCCCTGTTTCCATAACAGCGTAGTCAACCTGTTTGTCGTGAAACAGATAAAAGGCGAGTACGACAATAATTTCAAAAAAGGTAGGCGCGCCATACGGTAACTCCCTCATCTTTTCTATAAATGGGCTCAAGGTATTCATATATCTACAGAACTCATCGTGAGAAATAAGATTATTATTTATTTGAAATCGCTCACGAATATCCACGAGGTGGGGCGATAGCTGAAGCCCCACAGTGAAACCCTGGCTTTTCAGGAGTTGGCTGATCATAAATGCTGTCGAACCTTTACCAGACGTGCCGGCAATATGAATAACCTTCAGTTTGTTTTGCGGATTCCCTAACTGATTAAGAAGATAGTGCGTACGCAGGAGTCCTGTTTCCCCGGGGAAAACACGCTGTTTGCCTTCGGGTATAAATGAATAGAGATAGTCTAGTGTCTGTTGATATGTCATGGGTGAATGTAAACTGATAAAAGAAGTTAGCGCACAGGTTATGAGATCTGAGGGGAGTAGTTGTTGAGTACATTCACACGTGGATTCATGTTAGTAGTATTGTATCACACTACGTTAGTGATCAAGAGATATACTCTCAATCTTTAAAGGTGAATTGTACCAGATTCCAGGTCCCGTACTCACTGCACACTTTTTCTGAAATCCAGTACCTAGGCATAACTTCTTTTTAGTTCCTTCAACCTGATTATTGATAGGCTCGAATGTTCCTGTTATTCGAACAGCTCTATCAATAAAAGGTTTGAGATCGATGGGGGATTCAGTTATAGAGGTGTTCCCTCTTTTTTCGAGCACTTCATGGCACTCCTGTTTTGGCTGGCAGACACTCCGCACTTCGTAATACGTCACCCAGTAATCGCCATCGTAATTGATTATGTATTTTGCTTTTGTGTCATTGAGTGTAAAGGTTCCATACAGACGAGGTAAAAATTCCTGGGCAATGCCGACACATCCCCATATCAGAAACCCCGTAATGATTGAAAGTGCGATGGCAGTCAGAATACGGATTCCTTTTTGTGGAGGAATATATGATATAGCACCTGTTATCACTGCTATCGTTAGTAGTTTCATCAGAATGAGCGTGCTAAATGACGTTTCGTAATTACTACTCATCAATTTCGGAAATACACTGGGGATAAAGAGAATGAGAAAAGTCGAGAGAGAAAGCGTGGTCGATAACGTTATGATCTGACGATGTCGTTTGCAAAGTGCAATAACAAATGTCTGAAACCTATGCTTCTTTTTTGCGAATGACGCAATGATTGCAACAAGAAGAATGAGATACGTAATAATGCTGACTATGACGCCCGCAAGAAGAAGTACAGGATACCCCGGTACATTAAGGGGAGGGATTTGAATACCGAAAAACTGTATGAGTAATGGTAAGGTAAGTGCTAGATCGGCGACTGCAGGAATCGCAAAGAATAGAGTTAGTATGACTTGC
>CAYMIY010000060.1:2359-6125 GCA_964390735.1 uncultured Gammaproteobacteria bacterium | reverse complement strand
CCCCATTGCTTCATGGAACTGAAAAGCATGAGCCAGCTACCGAATGTAACCTGTATATACACAAGATATGCGATAAACGCAAACAACGGAAATAAACACAGAAACGTATAACGGAGTAATTTTAATAGTTGTTTTTTAGTTGGAAGCTTGAAGAGAAGCTGGTCATTATGCACGATATGCGCGTATGCTTCAAAAAAGAGAAAGAACATAAGTGCGAGACCATTTAATCGCGCGAGTGTTGCAAAAAAGGAACATATAGCTGCCAATACCATATATTTTTTTCGACCAAAATAGAGCGTAGCAGTTGCGAGTACCAGAAATAAAGAGTCGTTATATGCTGCTCCATAATAATATGCCGTCGGATAAATCAGAATAAATAGGAGAAAATGTATGCTGTTTATCTTGTATTCATCAATCTTAAGAAGTTTGTCTATTAAATAGAAAGATAAAGCGATACATATTATAGAAATGAGCTGACCAATAATAATACGAGACAGACCTGTCAGAAGAAATAGCATATTCATGATAACCGGGTATAACGGAAAAAAACCAAGATCAGCTTTTACATAGCCGGTGCGTGCTACTTTAATATAATTTGCGCCGTCCAGATTTCCCCATGCAGATACTATTGGAATACGGGAAATGATATTGATATATTCATTTTTAAATCTTACCGTTGGAACATATAGATTTGATCCGGGAACTGTATAGGTCCCAATCGCTGCTATGGCGAATCGTACAATAGTCCATACTAGCAGAATCAGAAGAATTTTCTTTATCATATATGTGATGTTTGAGAAGCTCCGCGTGGACTCATATATTTCATTTGAATGGCATGGAGTAATCCTTTGAGTGATTCATATGTAAGCTGAAATGCAGAATAGTTTGATCGCCCATATACGCGCCGGTAATGATGGATACCAACTTCTTTAAATGATTTTGTATTTTCTGATAATTTGACGACCATTTCGGGTAATATCGCAGCTCCTGGTTCAGTCAGATGAATGCGCTTAATGAGTTTGGTTCGCATGAGTCTGTAATCGCAGTGGCAGTCGCGAATCGGGAGTTGCAGGAGCCATTTCGAAAGTTTGCGATAGATACTTCCCAGTATAATACGGTCAATATTATCCTGTCGCTTTAACTTATATCCATTTACCACATCTGCATTAGTCTGCATTTGCTTCAGAACCAGTTTACGAAGATCGTTTGCGTGATATTGTGCATCGCCATCGGTATAGAATACCCATTCTTTGGTCGCATGCAAGAAGCCGTGTTTGATAACCGCATATCCTTCACGGTTATCGCTTTTATTTATGACGACAAGAGAGGGAAATTTCTTTTTCATTTCCAGAATTTTGTCCCATGTATGATCGCTTGAATTACCGCCGTATAACGCGATGACCTCGAGATCGCGAGTAAGTTTTTTACCGTACTTGTATGCATCGTGAATCATGCGCTTTACGGTGCCCTCATCGTTATGAAAAGGGAAGAACATCGTCAGTGAAGATAGCTTTTTATCACTCATAGAAATGTGCTAACTATCAATAATAGCATTTTTTGTCACACAAGGTGAAGGAGATATTTTATTAATCCTATAGTATAATAAAGAGAGTATCGGTATACAGAAAGGAGTGCGTATCGTGGGTTCAAAAAGAACGGGATTTAGTAGAGGCGATTCTTTAAACAGAATGTGCTTCTCTAAAGACCAATACACATCCAAGGATGCGGCAGAAACGGCAGCCCAACAGGCTACTGTTCGGAAAAAGAAGCCGCATTACTATTACCACTGTCCTATTTGTGAGCAATATCATCTCACAACCAGGAAGCCTAAGAAAAAAAAACGGGGCAGACGGTAATATTGTATATTGTGCTATATAGGCCTGGAGCATAGCTTCAGGCCTACCCGAATAATACGTCAAATGTCTCCAGAAGCAAGATAGAGGAGTAAAGGTTAAATCAAAATTATAAAAAGAATATGTATAGAGATAAAAGATACAAGTAGATATAAATATTCTAACCTGTAAACTGCTTGATGTTATCTGCGCTGATGAAGAAGGTTTCGCCACGTCCTGAAACGATCTGATAAGCTGCTTTGCGGATGATCTCTTCGATGATACGCTCTAAACTACGGATGCCAGGTTCAAAGCCGAGTGGGCGCACCAGAAGGGCCCAAACTGCTTCGTCAAATTTGACATTTTCTGTCGTAAGACCCAGATTCTTGAGTGCTTTTGGCAGCACATAATTTTTGCCGATATATATTTTTTCGTCATCAGTGTAGGACGGCATCTGTATGACCTCAAGACGGTCAAGGACGGCGGTTGCGACGTTATTGGTATTGTTTGCCGTTGCAACAAATAGTACCTCGGAAAGATCAAATGGATAATCCAGATAATAGTCGGTAAATGTGGCGTTCTGTCCTGGATCAAGAATTTCGAGTAAGGCACCCATGACAGACGAGCGAGCTTCTGGCGTGACGCGGTCAAGTTCATCAAGAAGAATAACCGGATTTTTCGATTGTACACGCCTTAATGCACGGATGATAGTACCGGGTTCAGCATCTGGTGTTACTTTTGGCTGTCCGCGGAGATCATTTGCTGAAGAAAGTCCACCAAATGGAATGCGTACAAACTGTCTGCCGAGTGTTTCAGCTATTGATTTTGCAAATGTAGTCTTACCGGTACCTGCTAAGCCTACAAAGAAAAGAGATGGCGCGTGATACCCCGAGTCCGGTGCACGCTGTTTTTGCAAAGCGAGAATTGAAAGATATTCGAGTACGCGATCTTTAATTTTTTTAATACCGTAATGGTTCTTTTCCATTACTTCGGTTGCTTTGTTAATGTCAAGATTATCGGGAGTGCGTTTGTCCCATGGCAAATTGGTTATTACGTCAATATATTTTGCCGTAATATCGAGCTGTGACAAATTGCCGCCATACTTTAGCGCCATACTGATACGATCAATTTGATCGACTGCTTTTTCATGCAGGTTAGCAGGCAGAGAAGATTGCTGCAACTTGGCTCGCAGTTTTTCTACTTCCGACATGCCGTTATTGATTGGTGTAGCGTTAGCAGTTGTGTTATCCACTTGACAATATTGGGGAAATTTATTATAAATACACGTATAAGCAAGACTGCATTTATTAAATTCCTGAATCAAAAAGGTCGAAATTTTTTATAAGTTACACGTATTTACAGTGTATGTCAAATAAACCAAATATTCAACCTCTTTTCGACTATGTATTAGTTCGTCCACTTCCTGGTGAGACAACAACTGCTTCCGGGATCGTTCTTCCTGACACCGTTAAAGAAAAACCACAGGCCGGTGAAGTAATGGCTGTTGGTGAAGGTGCATTAAAAGATGATGGCAAAAGAGTACCGATGATCGTAAAAGTCGGACAGAAAGTACTGTATAAAAAATGGGGTGGTAACGAAATCAAAGTAAATAATGAAGAATGGCTGCTTATTGAGCAGAAAGATGTAATGGCTGTCGTAAAGTAATAATTATAATTTTATAGATATATAGATATGGCAAAACAAATAGCATACGGAGCCGACGCAAGACAGAAACTCTTGAACGGCGTAAATCAGCTTGCTGATGCAGTAAGTACAACACTCGGACCAAAGGGTCGCAATGTTGCAATTGATCGTAAATGGGGCGCACCAAACATCATTCATGATGGTGTCACTGTCGCAAAAGAAATTGAACTCAAAGATCCACTCGAAAATATGGGAGCACAGCTTGTTAAAGAAGCTGCTTCAAAAACAGC
>CAYMIY010000060.1:0-2259 GCA_964390735.1 uncultured Gammaproteobacteria bacterium | reverse complement strand
TATGCTTCAGCATATTTCGTCACCAATCCTGACAAAATGGAAGCAGAGATCGAAGATCCATACATTCTCTTAACAGACAAAAAAATTACCGCAATTGCTGATCTTCTTCCATTCCTTGAAAAATTTGTAAAGGTATCGAAGAATTTAGTAATCATTGCTGATGATGTTGAAGGAGATGCACTCCCAACACTCGTTGTAAACAAAATGCGTGGAACATTCAACGCACTTGTTGTAAAAGCTCCAGGTTTTGGTGATCGTCGCAAGGCTATGATGCAGGATATCGCCGTACTTACTGGCGGAACTGTAATCAGTGAAGACCTTGGTAAAAAACTTGAGAATGTTGAAATTGCCGATCTTGGTCGTGCTGAAAAAGTACGCTCAGATAAGGAAAATACCAGTATCATCGGTGGCAAGGGCAAGAAAGCAGATCTTGAAGCCCGGGTTATGTCTATCCGCAAGGAAATTGCTGCTTCAACTTCTGAATTTGATAAAGATAAACTTCAGGAACGCCTGGCAAAACTGTCTGGTGGTGTCGCTGTCATCAATGTAGGTGCAGCAACAGAAGTCGAAATGAAAGATCGCAAAGAACGAGTAATCGACGCAGTTGCCGCAACAAAAGCAGCACTGGAAGAAGGTATCGTTCCAGGAGGCGCCATCGCACTTCTGAACATCAGTCAGAAGATGAACAAGAAATCTCTTGGCGATGCAGTAGCTGACGAAGTATTCGGCTATGAGATCGTAAAGCGCGCTCTTGAAGCTCCATTTATGAAGCTCATGGAGAATGCTGGTCTTGATGCAGGACAGCTTATTGCAAAAGCAAGAACTGCCAGTGCACAAGGCAAAGGATTTGATGTTATGAGTATTGACAGTGAACATAATGCTGAACCAATCGACATGATTGGCGCAGGTATTATTGATCCTCTCAAAGTTGTTCGATCTGCAGTACAGAATGCTGTATCAATCGCAACAATGATTCTTACCACAGAAGCTCTTATTACCGATATTCCAGAACCCAAGAAAGATGCACCAGCACCTGATATGGGCGGAATGGGCATGGGCGGATATTAAGAATAACGGATCACATATTATGTAGGGACAGAACATTGTTCTGTCCCTACTTGTATGAAGGATTATAATAAGACCTATATGTCTATACCAGAGGATATTCAACAACTACTCGAAAAACGTAATGAATTACGTGCTCAAAAAAAATATCAGGAAGCTGATGCCGTGCGTGATCAACTCGATGCACTTGGATTTGTCATAGAAGATACCCAAAACGGATCGACACTTGTCTCCAAAAATACACCTGTAGAAAAAAAAGAATCAGGAAAATTGGGAAAGCTCGCACTCTTTGGGTCAGGTGAAACATCGCCAACAGGACGTAAAGTCCATGAAATCCTCGTTAAAGATAAAAGCGCTCCTATATCTATTGCACTTCTTGAAACACCCGCTGGTTTTGAAGTAAATCCTCATAACTGGTATAAAAAATTAGCCGCCATGCTGGAAACAGGGTTACAGAATTATAAACCTCAAATTACCGTCGTAGATGCGCTTAGCAGTGTGGGTGAACATAGCACCAATAATCCTGAATCACTACAGGCAATGCTGACGTCAGATTATATTCACACAGGTGCCGGAAGCCCAACATATGCGGCGAAACATTTGAGTGGATCACTTGCCATGAAGTATATGTCAGACGTTCTCGAAAAAGGAACCGCATTGTCCTTTGCATCTGCAGCTGCTATTGCACTCGGAAAACATGTATTACCTGTCTACGAAATATATAAAGCAGGTGATGAATTACATTGGCATACGGGAGCAGATTTCTTTGCACAGTGGGGCATGCATCTGACTATTATCCCTCATTTCAATAATGAAGAGGGTGGCGCTGATATTGATACGACCTACTGTTATATGGGTAAGGTTCGATTTGAAAAACTGATAACATTATTACCTTCGGACTTCGTGATTCTTGGTATCGATGAACAGACGGCATGCATCCTTGACTTTGAAACGAGTGAGATCACTGTTTCCGGGAATGGATCTGCTACAGTGATAAGAGGAGAGAAACAAACAGTGTATAAAGCGGGAGATACATTTGGGTTTGCAGTATTGAAATAGCTGTCATTCCCGCGCAGGCGGGAATCTGCGGGTTTTATTGCAGATCCCCGATCAAGCCATGCCTATCGGCAGGCAAGTGGGGGATTGTACATGTTCACTAAAACGCATACAGATTTGGTAGATTAAGTGGATATG
>CAYMIY010000059.1:0-6544 GCA_964390735.1 uncultured Gammaproteobacteria bacterium | reverse complement strand
TCATATATTCGTTGAAAAAGTATTATAGCATACTTATGTCCTATATAATATTGTCATTTGCCATAGACTAGGCTTACTCATATGTCTTTATAGTTTCTGTATATATTTAATATGTATTTCTTTTATGGGGTTGTACACTGATTGATTTATTCTCTCGCATCAATCTAAAACTAGGATGTTGTAAGATGGACATGTATAGTATAGCTGATAATTGAAGCTATTTTGCCACTTGTATTTATATTTTTAATGACCTATAATTATAAATGTTGGACAACTTGGTCCAGCACTTTGAAATAAGGAGGCATATCATGTCAAGAGACGAGCGACCTGCGGATACAGCCCACGGGGGCTGTAAAATTCTATTGATCTATCTCGTTTTGGGCCTGGTGGCGTTGGGGTTCATCCTCAACGTCATCGCCGACAACATTGACGTTCGATCTCGCCACGTCGGCGAGGTCGCGTTGATGTCGATCGACCAGCTGCTGAAGCTGGTCGGCCTCCTGTTCTAGTTCCGCTCCGCACCAGCCTGGCTTAGCCAGGCTGGTGCGGGACAACCGTAGACTGACATATCTATGTCATGCTGTTGTATCGCTATTGCTGCGATACCACGCCATGCGCATATCGTCAGTCTACGGTCCGAAAGCATAGGGATAAGTCACTTGTACCTAGACCTTCGGATCCAACAATTCTTTCTTATACTCATGCAGATGTTATTTTTTATCTTTTTGTTTGCGAAGAGCCTTGTATGATTCAGAAGCGACCATTCCCAACAGGCCACCTGCCACTAATCCTACAGAACCAGTCATCGCTCCAACTGCGACGGTACCATAATCTATATACTCGTTATATCGTATTGCCTTATCAATAAACCCTTCACGTTCTTTACTCATATGTCTATATGATACTAGCGAAATATAAGTAACAGGTAAGAATATTACTGAAGTGCTTCGAGGAAGGTGTTTACGCCGTGAGCCCAGCTCCCATTTGACGAAGGGGTGTATTTCTGCATGATAGCACTGGCAGTAACGAGACCTTTATCTATATAGTTCTTCTTTAATCCTTTAGCGACGGTATCTATGGCTTCTTCATATGATTCGAAACGGGTTATGGTTGTTCCATAAATACCCCAGCCCCAGCAGTTATATGAATTATCAGGAATCACACGGCACAGATTAGATTCCTGCATTGCAATGGCGGGAAGTAATCGATAATCGAGCGAATATTTATCAGAAGTAGCAACGATAAATTCTGCTTTGTCATAGAGTGGTGAATTATGTTTCCTGAAGAACGCTTTGAGATTTGCGGCACGACCATCGCCAGGTGTTATCTCAGTTTCGTTATCATAGGCACCCATCACAAGGGGCGCAGATGTCTGTGCAAACTGAGGTTCTATTTTCTGCACACGGGTATCGGCAATTTCTTCGAGGATCTGTTCGGTGCTACGCGCTCTGACAGATTTATAGATTACTTTTACGGCAATATAGTAGTTAATACCGGCAAGAAGTATAAACGCCACAAAAAATACGAGTGCTTTTTTACCCATATTACAATGATATGAGCTTGTGATCTTAATGTCAACCTATAACCGGTAATAATATGTGTAGAAGGGTTTATCTGTTCTAAGCTTAATCTGTTTATCTTTCCACTCAGTAAGTTCAAACCCGTGAGAAATAATGATTGTTCCTTTTTTACATTCATTCTTTAGATAGGGGACCACGCTGTGTAAAAATTTAGGGAGCAAAAAGAGATAGATTACATCAGCTTTGCTGACATCGGTTTTAAGGATATTACCGACGTTAAATTCACAGTGTTTCAGATGCTTCAGCATTGTTTTAAACCGCGCCCACTGGATGAGTCCAGGATTAATGTCAACTCCTATGCCGTGCACACCAACGTGTTCAACAGCGAATCGTACGATACGGCCATCACCACAACCCAGATCCATAAAAAGATCTCCTTTTTTTATATCCGCGTCAGAAAGAATTTTTTTTAGCAGTTTATTTTTAGTGGGCACATAGGGAGCGCCCATGAGTGAAGAGTAGATAAGTCCAGCAATGTAAAGTACACACCAGATTGAAAATAGTAGTTCAGCCATGATCAAAACACTATAAAGTACAAGATTGAGCATATACACATATTACCAGATCCGGAAAGAACGCAATCGTATTTTTTTATATTCGGACACCCCGGGGGTGTACAGACATTATACTCTTGTAAATGACACCGTTGAAGAATGTCTATTTCTGCCCGGTACATCAGCCACACAAAACTGATACTTGTTCATTTCTTCTAAATCTTTTTTTACAAAACCATCATGTTCTGTCCATGTTTCGTCAGAGCCGCAACTTCCACCATCTGCTTCTCCAATTAAGAGATACTCTTTAATATTGTCAGCTTGTCTAAATTCGGGTGTCCAATCTTCACCATGTGGCATCCAAGAAGTAATGACAACTGTTGGTTTATATTTTTTAATTGCCTCAGGGTAATCTAACTGCTCGACAGGGAAGACTGAAGAATCTAGTTCCCATTCTCCGCTATCAGTTGCGATAACTTGAAATTTGCCAGGAGCATCTTTCTCTAATTGCTGTTTGAGAAAGTGACTTAGTCTTCCATTTCCTGCACCTACTTCAAGTATTGTTACCGTATGTCCGTCAGTAGCTAAATCCCTTTGACGATCAATGAAATAACTACACAATGCTTTTATCTGTTCCTGTGTAAAGAGCTCATAAATTGGAGGATCACTCTTAATACAGAATTCTTGCCATGCACGAAAATGTGCCGGAGTAAAGGCGCGTGAGACTTCTGGAACGGTTGGTAAATATTTTGGATCTCGTATTCTTTCACGAATCACTTCTGGTGGTTCAAAGTCGAATCTTTGTTCAGTTGTAGGAACACCATCATACATAGCTTTATTTTATAGAGATACAAAAATGTTTGCAATATCATATCAAGATTGCTATATAAAAGATATTACTTTCTGAAGTGGCATGAAAAAAAGCTAGACAAGAGGATTGTGAACATCGGTTTTCATTAAAGCAACGCCTTAAATGAGACTTACGCTCATGCCGCTTCAGAAGGTAATAACAATTCAATTATCAAAGAACAAGAAACGTTTAACAAATACTATGGGATTTTTCAAGTGGGAGAAGTACCTTTGAGGCAAGGAGGACTGAACATGCTTTATTGTATCTAAAACAATATTAGCAACGTTGGACACCCCGGGGGTGTACTGACACAATTAGCTCCTGTATTCAGACTGAACCATGATTATCAAAATTCAAAATCCTTGATTGTGAACCGCCTCAGACTAGAATCGAACACCTTTCAAGCATACTTTAATAAAGTTCATTCAACCTTTAAGCAATTTAATCTTTCTATATAAAATAACCAAAAAGTACGTTGTTAAAAAAATTAATAAGTAAGAAGCTATCAAATTAATCCAAACTATTTTGGTAGGGTTTTCCCAGACTGAGTTTATACCATAGTTTCTAGGAAAAGTTGGAGGATTATAATGTAGGTTTTGATTTACAAATGATATAGGGTACCCTAACCAAACGCTATTCATCTCACTCTGACTTTTTACTGTTACAGGTATGAATAAGCTTGCAAATAAAATGAATAGAGAGAAAACTGCAATTAAGAAGTACTTATAAAGTTTTTTACTCATAATCTGTACTGGGATTATTTAGTACAATTTAATTGTATCATAAAATTGATAATCTTAAATCCGAAGAAAAACGGAGCAAACCATAGAGATTTGTGAGCCGCCAGGGAATCGAACCCTGAACCTACTCGTTAAGAGCGAGTTGCTCTGCCAATTGAGCTAGCGGCCCGAAATATACGATGCTATCTAGATAGTCTATCAGAATATTTACATAGATCAACTGATTTGACTCTTGTTGAGAGCCATGGCTGCCATGTAGTAGAACAAGTTCACTACATGGCCCTGAAGTGAGCTTTGCTATACTTCAGGGTGCCCCTGGAGGGAATCGAACCCCCATCACTGGTTCCGAAGACCAATACTCTATCCATTAAGCTACAGGGGCATACATAACACTATTATATCAGCTCATATGAGATAGGTGTATTCAAGGCAGTAAACTGCCTTGAATACATACTTTTTAGAGCTTTACTATATGTGGCTTCCATGTTGACGTGGTTTTGCCATCTATAGTACGTACCACTTTGGCATGTACGATATAGGAATCTCCATATATCCGAATTCTGCCGAAGGTGATTTTATCAACCTTCAGTTTAGCTTTCGCATGAATCCTTTGTCTGACAATCTCTTCAAGCTGTGCTCGGATCTCTTCAGAGACGTCTCTCTTGTGAATATTACGATAGCCCATATCGGTCCTTTCTGTTCAAGATTGCCTACGTATAGTATACTACAGCCTATAACATTTTTCCTGTTGGCCGTATGATACTCTATATATCTTTTTGATATAGATTGATGTTTAATAAAAATGGAGGGGCTATCGAGTAGCATTGTTGATTCTACCTTAAGCGCATTGCAAGAATAAGCCATCCCGATGCGATATCGGGATGGCTTTTGATGTGGGAATCAAACAACCTTAGGTATGCTATACCATTTGCTCCGGTTAAACTCTTTCTCATTCTTACGGTAATATGTTGTAACCTTAATCGCCCAGGAGCCTTTATGCTCCTTGATCGCTGTCACAGTAATGTTTAGCATGTACAGGCTTTTATCTGCATCCTGTAGTGCTTTCGCTATAGCCGCGCCGCTTGCCATCTCAGAAGTGACTGTTTTCATGATACCTTCCTTGTTATAGCTCGATTCACAACATCTTATTATATCACTAAGTACACATTTAATGTGTATTTATACTCGTGTGTTATAATATTACAGGCTATTAACAAGTGAAAGGATCATGCTATGCCTTGGATCAAGCGGATTGCTTATCCGGTACTGATGCTCATCCAGATCGGCTACGTGATCTGGACTATCAGCACCTGGTATACCCACACACTCGGCGCCCGGGCACTCGTTTTTGGCTGCCTGCTCGGACTTTGCACTCAGATGGCCCGGCATCCGGATATCCGGATGGCCGGTGTATTCTGGTCGGTGATCATGGTAACTATCATGTTTTTTGTCTAGTCTATCACATGCCGGCATTTTCGAATAAAAGATGCCGGCATTATATCTTCAGTAGTGGTTTTTATCCCACACTTTGTGTGTTCAACTTATGATTAAAATGCTCCGTAAATATATGATATAATATATCGTACTATGTCATATTGGATATGATGTACATATCATATGACATGAAAGGGAAGTTATGTTTAAGAATCGTGCGTGGCCAAGCCGAATATTGGGCCTGACCGTATTCGCCATCTGGGCCGTCCCCCAGATTTGGCCTCAGGTCCCTCATCGTCCGACTACTGCCGGGTTGGCGACAAGTGCTATAGCGGTAATCATATGTATGCTTACTGCAAATAGCAGGCGTCCGCTCTTCCAGACAATCTATATGGTCAGCTTTGTGGTTTCGGTCTTGGGCATCCTGGCCTTTTACTACCTGGGCTACTAGCCTTCAAGGCGCCCTCACGCATTGCGTGAGGGCGCTACCATATCTTTTTGCCTTCTTTGTGATACACTGACTATATGGAAAAACAAACATTGCTCGTCGTATGTCGAATGTATCAAGAAGAAGGATATTGGTATTACAGTATCGGAAGTAAATTTGGAACAGAAACTTCATCACGCCAGATGACTCATACGATGGCCCGAAAGGGACTGGATATGAAGATTACACACGCCAAAAACCAGTATGGTAAAGAATGGGATGTGCAGATTAAAGAATTAGCTCAGTAAAGTAAAGATGGCTGTCTGGCTTTGCCAGACAGCCTGTGGGCTAGTATCAGGACCTTGCTTTTTTGATTAGTTCTGCAGCTATTCTAGCGTGTTCAGTATCCGAAAGGCTTTCAACTAGTCGCCCGTTGAGAAGCTCCTTCAGACGTTTCTGTGCATTCGGATTTAATGAGGCAAAAACGAGTCCACGCTGAACTTGTCTTACTTCAGGCGTAAACTTCACATTATTTTTGCGAGACATAACGCTCCTTTCTTACCTTGCGGCAATATACGAGATAGTATTATATCACACACATTTTCTAGAGGACAAATATAATCGTATTATAGGGAGGCTCTCAATCGCGAAAATCAAGGGTGAGTGTAAAAGCGTTCCTAAATCGACACAATCACACCTAAGACAACGTCCGATCGTGCAGCAGTGCACATGCTGTCTATATCTCCGTGGAGGACGATGGTGGGCTTACGCGACACACGAGAATTATCGAATAATATGGCTGGTAGCAAAGAACATGGTACAATTACATAGGCCGTTTGTAAAATGAAAGGAACGACAATGGGGAAGAAGCAGCACGTATCCTTCAAGTGCAATCAGTGCAGCCTAGACCGTATTCATCTGACGCGTTCCGACACGTGCGGGAACGTGAGCGTTCAGATCGGACAGAATAAAAAGGTATTTGCACCTCGCACTGCACCAAGTGACATCGTTATGTGGCT
>CAYMIY010000058.1:0-6579 GCA_964390735.1 uncultured Gammaproteobacteria bacterium | reverse complement strand
CTTCATTTTTATGACATCCAAAAGCTCCTTAATGCGCTTTATCAGCTTGTTGCAAAGGGCAATACAGTGGTAGTGATTGAACATAACCTAGATGTCATCAAAAACAGCCAATATATCATTGATATGGGACCTGAAGGTGGAGACAAAGGAGGAGCTGTTGTTTACCAAGGTCCTACAGAAGGAATATTGAGTGTTGAAGGATCACACACAGGGAGATACCTGAAAAAGCATATGAAATAAAGGTGAGACATATGCTCTAGCGTATTGGATATGCTAGCTCATGTGTCAATAGCTGATACTGATACACTGCCCGCGATAATTGGAAAAAGAGGAGGCGTGCATGTTTACTAAAAAGTACTATACACGATCGCTATCATTACTGATGATGGGAGCAGGAAGTGTAAGCGTATTCTTTGACCGTCTGTCGAAAGAGGGTTGGGGAATCATCTTCAGCGGTATCGTTTTGTTTTTCTGTTCATTCGCATATAGGAGATACAAGGCCACACGTCCCGTAATCCGCGGGAAGGATAAAATAAAGTGATTTGGTATCTCCAATATACCCCCATCTCCCGTCTTCGCCGACTGGCAAATGGCGGAGATGGGGCACACATTCTTCATTAAATATTTTTTTGCGTATTAAATATGTATTTGATATAATTCTATAGGAATGTTTTAGTGGAGGGATATATGAAATTTCTCGGGGTATGTGTCCTTGTAGGAGCAGGCGTTTTCTTTTATCTTCAACTGCCTGTTCTGGGTGTAATCGGCGTCGTGGCGGGTTTGGGTTGCTTAACGTTTACCCGTAGATAGGAAAAATAATCCATGCGAATAACATGGGGAATGATCGGGGTGGCATGTGTGCTGTTAGGTATACTGTCACTGGCAACGCGTGTAGGATCTGGTGGGGGGATCATTCTTGCGGGCGCCCTATTTATCCTGATCGGACTTTCCAACCGACGCCGGCCCTAGCTGAAAGGTATCACGTTGAGGAGGCTGCTGACTATAGTGTCGTGGAGTGTTATCGCAGTCGGGCTCCTGACAGTGTTCGTGGCTTTGGCATCATGGCCCATGCCTTTATAGCGCTGGCCCCCGCTATGGAGTGGTTTGCGGGCATTGGCCTTTTGCTCCTCAGTGCTGCGCTGCTAGCTGACACCTCGTCGCAGCAGCAATAAGCATTCAACCTGTCCTGTACTGGTCGAGCTCAGCTCGATCAGTACAGGATCTATTCTTCACATCTTCTTTCATATATAATCATTACATGTATGCTCTGATAAAACGAATAAGTGCTGTTCTCCTTTTTTTTATTTGTATCGCCATACCTGCTCATGCCGAAGATGCTAATTTTAAAACTGATTATAATGTCGAATATTCACTCAACGAAAACCAGACCGCACTCGATTCACGCGTTACATTCGACATAAAACTTACTAATCTCAAAACAGAATATTATGTCGACAAGATCGCTCTCGCATTTCCCAAATCGTTTGTCATAAGCAATGTAGTAGCTCGGGATAACAAGGGAGAAGTAGTACCTAAAGTCACAACCGATGACACACGTATTAAAATTGAAATGCATTTTAATAATCCGGACATCGGGAAAAATACGACAAATTCATTCCACCTCGAATTTGACCAGTCAAATCTGTTTAAGATAAACGGTAACATCTGGGAAGTCTTTTTGCCCACTATTGAAGATAAAACTCGCACAACTTACAACATTGTAGTGCATCTACCGCCGAACTCTACGAAAAAATTATCTATATCCAAACCACGTCCCGATTCGATTCATGGCAATGATATCACTTGGGTCAACCCGACAACCCGAACGATCTATGCCGTATTCGGCAATGATCAGTACTACGATGTAAGCCTACAATATCACCTAACAAATCCGAAAGTAATTCCCGTTTATACCGATGTAGCTTTCCCGCCGGAAACTGAATACCAGAGAGGTTATGTCAAAACCATTAATCCGCAACCTGATCTGGTATACACAGACGATGACGGAAATTTTATGGGGCGATATGTGCTCAAACCCAAACAGAATTTAACGGTGGTATATGATGGTACGATCTCGTTATTCACGAAACCACGTGAGGAAGTGCGCGCCTGGTCTCAGAATCAATTTGAAGTTCAGAAAAACGTCCTTCTAACACAGACAAAATACTGGACAGTGCCAAATCCTGAAAAATACGCAAACCTGAAAACGGTTCAGGATATGTACAAATATGTAACGTCAACATTCAGATATAACTACGCAAAGTTGAACGCCAACACCAAACGAATGGGCGCACAGGCAGCACTTGCTGCGCCAGATCAAGCTGTTTGTTCTGAATTTACAGATGCTTTTGTTGCGCTCGCGCGTGAAAAGGGTATACATGCGCGCGAAATCGAAGGCTATGGCGTATCACAGGATACGCAGTTACGACCTCTTTCTCTCGTTTCTGATGTACTCCATGCGTGGCCGCAATATTATGACACAAAGTCAGGCACATGGATGCAAATTGATCCTACCTGGGAAAATACATCTGGTATCGATTATTTCGGTTCATTTGATCTGAATCATATTACGTTCGCGATCCATGGAAAGGATGATTCATATCCCTTGCCTGCAGGAATGTATAAAACCGAAAATACCAAGGATGTGATGGTGAGGCCAGCTGCATCTGTTCCAAGCGAAGTAACTAATATATCGATAGTTCCTTTTAATTTACCACCTGAAATTACAGATCGTGAAACATATAAAACGAAACTTATCGTCGTAAACAGTAGTAACGTCTACTTATATAACACTCCTATTCAGGTGAAAGTAGATCATATAACAAGTTCACTTACGAATTACACAATAGCGACGCTAGCACCATTCGAAAAGAAAGAAATACCTCTTGAGTTGAAAAGTAACCCAGTGAATCTCAGGCAGAAAGCCACTATTGACGTTTCCATCATGAATCAGCAGGTCTATGCAGGATCACTAAACATTATGCCGTTTTATTATAAGCTTGCATTTAGAGTAGCATTCGTTATACTCGGAATCTCATTAATTTACCTACTCATCACCGGCATTATCCGGATGAAATTGCAAAAATAATTTGTTTTTTATAGGATATGTATGTATAATATACATACGTCGTAACACAGTAAAAGGAGTTCGACATGAATCCAGTACTCATCGATGTGGTTCTCGCGCTGGCGCTGGCCCTCTTGTCGGCCTTCAAAAAGGAAGGCACCAACAAGACGCCGGCGTTCATACTTGGCTTTATTATGGGCTTGGTGCCAGTGGTGAACGTGCTGGGCATCATCTACTTGCTGATGCCGCGGCGCATTCCCCGGTAGCAGCTATCAAGCTGCATCGTTCCAGGGCGACAGATTGTCGCCCTGGAATATATTCCTTCATTCATTGCCTTTTATAACTCACTGTATAATATATTCTATGTTTCAGATTAATCCCGACCTCGTAATCCCCAATACGCGCGATGAAATAAATGGACTTCCGACAACTTCAGGAATCTATATCTATTATGATGGCGAAACAATTCTCTATATTGGCAAATCGATCAACTTAAAAGCCCGCCTCCTATCTCACCTAGAGAATGCAAAGTTAGATCAGAAAGAAGCAGCGATCGTAAACCAGTGTGATCACATCGCATGTATTATCACCGATTCTGAATTTAAAGCACTCCTTCTGGAATCTCGCCTCATACAGGAACATAAACCTAAGTATAATCTTCGCCTGAAAGATGATAAAAGTTATCTGTACATCAAAATAACTAAAGAAGAATATCCGAAAATCAGCGCCGTAAGACGGGAAAATGATGGTGTTTCGCGTTATTTTGGACCATTTCCTTCGATGAGAAGTGTCGAAGAATTGATACGCGAGCTTAGACGGGTGTTTCCATTCTGTACACAAAAAAAACTAAGTAAAAGACCATGCTTTTATTCTAAGATTGATCTGTGCAAACCATGTCCTAATGTTATTGAGTCAACAACCGATGAAGAAGAAAAAAAACAGCTTAAAAAGCAATATAGAGCGAATATTCGACTGGTCATACGCGTGCTCAATGGCGAATCTGATCTGGTGCTTAAGGATATGTATCGGCAGTTAACACTTCTGTCAGAAGCACAGTTATATGAAGATTCAATTATTCTTCGCAACCGAATACAACGATTAGAGCATTTAATATATGATCAGCTCTTCGTTTCAGAAACAGCACCCGGGTACAATCAAGCCGGAGAGAGTGTGGAGAAACTTGTTCTACTCCTCGATGAGTTTTTTCCTGAACTCAAAACAATAAACAGGATGGAGTGTTATGACATCAGTAATACACAACAAAAACAGGGGACTGCATCGATGGTGGTATTCACCGGGGGGCTTATGGATAAAAAAGAATATCGAAGATTTAAGATAAAGAATTTGAGCCTGCAATCGGATTTCGACATGCTTGATGAAGTGTTCCACCGACGATTGAAAAATAAGTGGCCGCTGCCTGATTTATTTGTAGTGGATGGAGGCAGACCTCAAGTTGCCCGTGTACGACAGGTCTTTTCAGATCTTGGAGTTACTATACCTCTCATTGGCATCGCAAAACACCCTGATCGTCTTGTTATAGGAATTGAACACCTGCCTACGATACGACCCGCCATACATAACCTAGGATTCAACATGGTACGCGCCATCCGCGATGAATCACACCGCTTCGCAAAAAAATATCATGTACTTTTGAGAGACAAAAAAATGATGGATAGTATTAAGTAAACTTGGTTTATGGCGTCGGGTTGGTGAATTTCGCAGAGGCTCGTTGTTTTACTCGCCGCAGCGTGTCAGTGCGGGAGTTTGAGCACTCAAGAAATTTGCCGACCCAATGCCATAGAATGTTTAGCAGATCCCCGCCTTCCTGCCTGCCGGCAGGCATGGCGCGGGGATGACAGATGGTAGCAATTTTAGGATCTATGAATTATAATAAGTGTGACCTATGCGAAACATACTCTTAATTTTGAACATACTTGTATCAATTATCATCGTTGCACTCATCCTTATCCAGGGACGTGGCGCCGGCCTCGGTAGCGCCTGGGGTGGAGGAGGCGAGATGTTCCAGACAAGACGTGGTATAGAAAAAATCACCTTACGAATGACAACAGTTATGATAGCAGTCTTTCTGGTCATCTCTATCATAAATTTTTTTGTAAAATAATTCATGCTTCTTAAAAACAAGAAGTTCAGGTACTACTATTGGATTGTTCTTGCATTTACACAAAAACATGCCCGTCTTATTCTTCTGAGTTTTCTGATAAGTATAATCAGTATCATTAGTATTGTCTCACTTTCTCCCTATCTGGTAAGTTACCTGACTACACAAAAAAATAGCATAGGTATTGTGGGTACCTTTGACAGCTCACATGTGCCCGATGAAATACTTTCAAAAATCTCAAATAGTCTTATTTTTATAAACGAGAAAGGACAAATCATCCCTGTGCTAGCTGATAACTGGGAACAGGTAAATAATGGGCGTGAATATAGATTTCACTTGAAGAAAAATCTGTTCTGGAATGATGGTAAAAAATTTACCGTAGCCGATCTGAATTACTCATTCAAGGATGTCACTGTTAAACGAAATGGTGATTATGTCATATCGTTTATTCTTCAGAAACCACTTCCTATATTCCCCACATACTTAACTACTCCCGTTATTAAGGCGCCGTTAGTAGGAGTAGCGGGTTTATATAAAATAGAGCACAGTAAAGCTAAATACGGGAATCTTACTGAACTGTACTTAACTCCAAATAAAAGTGATCTGCCGATTATTATCTACAAGTTTTATGATAACGAAACGAAACTCATTAATGCGTATAAACTGGGTGAAATAAACCAGATGATGGTAAATCGCAAATCAGTAGCCGCTATTTTTTCTGACTGGAAGAACACGAGTATTGAGAAAGTTGTCGATTATAGTAAACTGCTCACACTCTTTTTTAATATGAATAATAATCTCCTCAAAGAACGTGATGTAAGGCAATCAATACTCATGAGTATTGATAAGGAAAAGCTGCAGGATGTTGGCGAGGAGGCTGCAGGCCCAGTACCGCCTATATCGTGGGCATACAACCCGAACTTAAAGCGGTATCAATATAATCCCGATCTGGCTGAAAAACTCATGAGGAAATATAACGAAGGGACACATTCAGCAACCCTTACCCTGGACACTTCATACGAATATCTTGATATTGCAGAGCAGGTACGTGATGATATTAAGCGATTAGGGGTAGATGTTAAAATTAATACAGCTCCTATTCAGCAGGATGCCGCATTTGATATGTTGCTTGCATATTGGAAGGTACCATTAGATCCGGACCAGTATTATTTCTGGCACTCAACACAGAAAACAGGCAATATAACGAATTACAATAACGTAAAAGTAGATAAACTCCTGGAAGATGGAAGAAGCACACTGGCTGTGGGCGATAGAAAGAAAATATATTTCAGTTTTCAAAAACTCATACAGGATGAAGCTCCTGCATACTTCATGTTTTACCCCTACGCTTATATTATCAAGAGAAAGTAATGTTGAGCCGCTTGTCTGGCTC
>CAYMIY010000057.1:0-6779 GCA_964390735.1 uncultured Gammaproteobacteria bacterium | reverse complement strand
CTCCACGTTTTCATTTGTATAATATTATAGGTTAATGCTACAGATGAGAATTATATCACAAAAATTGCTCCATTGGAAGCGCAGATTAGGCTGTTTTTGGTTGCTATTATGCTGCGTGCAACGTAGCTGAGTCCAGACTTTGAAGGTGGAGTCCGTGTGTAGTTTTTTCCCAGTAATGAGGGGCAAAAATAACCTGATAAAGGGCTCTCCAAGAAGCGTAACTCATCATTAGCCAGTAAAACGGCACCACAAATGCATATTTTATAAGATCCCACTGGTGACGATTAGCAGCTCCTATCATGTAATAGTAAAAATACAGAAAGTTACCGAATATAAGTGACACGACACCCAAATAAAAAATAGGAGTAAGATATAGTGTTTCGATAAAGGGTCCTACAACAGGTCGGAATGCGAAATATGAGAATGTCATGATCCAGAGGAACGGATTGATCCACATTGAGAGTACTTTTCCACCCACTATAAGCTGAAAAGTAAGCAAATGAGGATTAGACCAGTCGGTGATAAATTCATGAGGTCTGCGCATATGGACAAGATATGTCTGAATATACCCTTTAATCCAGCGTGTGCGCTGAGGGAACCAGCCAAAGAAGCTACTATTTGCTTCTTCCAGAGTAACGGAGTCAAGCACCATGGTCTTATAGCCGTATTTAAACAGACGTATACCCAGATCACAGTCTTCAGTTACGTTAAACGGATCCCAACCCTGCAAAAGGGTTAGATTTTCGCGACGGAAATGGTTTGATGTACCACCAAGTGGCATCGGAGCACCAATAGAATGGAGTCCTGTGAGAACCAGATCAAACCATAGTGTGTATTCGAGAGTAAACAAACGTGTAAGAAGGTTCTGATGAACGTTATAAAAATTCAGCTTTGCCTGGAGACAGACGACATGTTCACTTTTTACGCGATCAAACGCTACGACAGCCTTCTTGAGCTGCATAGGCTCCGGTATATCTTCTGCATCATAAATGACTATAAAGTCACCTTTAGACTGTAATAATGCGTAATTACATGCTTTTGGCTTTGTTTTCGGCTGATGATCAGGAGTCACGAGTACTTCAAAGTAGGAAGGAAGTGACATTTTCTTAATTTCTTCCTGTGTCTTCTTATCATCTTCTTCAAGTACGATAAGTACCTGGAGTTTATCTTTTGGATAGTCAAGAGCTTCTATGGCTTTAGTAAACTGTGGCACGACTTCCCATTCTTTATATAATGGACACATTATAGTGTACATAGGCCAGTTGTGTGGCTTTTCGAGATCTTTAGGTTCTACTTTAATAGATGGATCATAATGTAGTGAGTTTATGATCAACATCAGATTAAATAGAAGATCGGTAAAGTAGAGGAGCGTCAGTACAGTGATGAATCCAATAAGACCTATTTTCCAGTTGATGAGAAAGATGACTGAGATAACTGCGATGATTGCTGAAATAGTTGCTACCTGCCTGGTTGTGATAGTACGAATGGCACTGTTTCGAGGATGGAGCGTTGTATAGGGCTTAAATCTACTTTTCTTAAAACCAATTTCACGTTCTGTGATGGTTTTTGGATCGAATATAACCGGGTCAAACGGTGAAAGACGTGATTTTAGTGAGAGGAGAACAAGTTCAACTGCTGCCTGGAACAAATTCATTTTGTCTTCACCCTTTTTGCGAGAGCCGTACTTGATAGGATGATCAATGATACTGAAACCTGCGTGAGCTGCCTTCAGTAAAAATTCAAGATCAAAGCTCCACTGTGAGGGATTGAGCTTCAGATAGGCTACTATATCGCGTTTAAATACCTTAATACCCGACTGTACATCATAGTTAAGACCGAAAAACATGTTTCCGAAGATGAACTGACTTACACGCGCAAATACTTTCTTTATTTTGCGTTCACCATTTACATACACACGATTGCCTACTACTATATCACCCAGTTTAAGTGCTTCAACCATTTCAGGAAGAACTTCTGGAGGATAGGCAAGATCTGCGTCAATAATAGCAATAATATCACCTTCTGCCATGTGCAAACCTTCTACTATAGATGAACCACGTCCAATAACTCCACGTTTCTTTACTAATTTAATAGGATACGTGCGTGCAAGATCTTTAAGTAGCTTATAACTATTGTCAGTGGAATAATCGTCTACTGCTACTATCTGATAAGGAAGACGTGAGAGAGTAAATGTATCATGAATACGAAGGAGAAGCACCTCAAGATTGAGCTCCTCATTCCTGATCGGTATGATGACGCTGACAAGATTTTTTTCGAGGTCGCGGCTGGTAATCTTTGCCTGTTGAGGGTCCTTTTTTTTCTTTAAATAATCTGTAAATATCATATATAGTACCTATAGTATAAGTCCAAATTATATACTACAAGTTCTGAAATTACAACCGGTATGTACTTTGTACACATCGCATGTTGCAATAGTAGTTGTTATAGGTTATAATAGCTCATCGTTATAAGGGTGACGACGATCATTGCATTACTTTTAATATGAAAGGGCTGTCCATAATTATTCCTACACTTAATGAGGAAAAAAACATACAATCGCTGATAAACCGTATCGTAAAGGTCATGGAGCCTTTCAAAAATGCATATGAATTTGAGATCATATTTGTAGACGATCATTCTAATGATGAGACATGTCATGTCATACGAGCTCTCTCTTCATTATATCCTCTTAAGCTTCATAAAAAACAGGGTAAAAGAGGAAAAGCAGAATCAATCCTCGAGGGATGTCAGTATGCACAGTACGACGTTGTTGCATTTATCGACGCAGATCTTCAATATCCTCCTGAAGCTCTCCCAGAGATGATAGTAGAAATGAAGCTGAGTAATGTAGACATAGTGGTTACTAACAGAAAAGTTCAGCAGACAAATATGTTTAGAAAATGGGGAAGTAAGCTTAATAGATTTGTTTTCGGACGTTTGCTCTTTGGCATTCCTTACGACACACAATCAGGCATGAAAATCTTCAAGAAAAAAGTTATCGATTCTATCGAAATTACTGCTTCAGCCTGGTCATTTGATCTTGAATTTCTGGTACGTGCACTCATGGCAAATTACAAAGTTTCAAGTGTCGATATTACCTTCGAAAAGCGTCATGCAGGCGAATCTAAGGTCGGTTTTGGCCGTGTTGCATACGAACTTATTCTGTCATCTTTACGCCTGAGAATGGTAACATTACTTGATTCTTTTAAGCAACTTCTTCGCTCAAAACCTTCGCTTGCAAGTGATCGTTAAGATTATCTTATAGCATTTATTACTTTCCTGCTCGTTTCTATCATTTGGTTCGCAATTCCTGCATTTGTAAGCATAATCCTGTCAATGATCTCCATCCGTTTACTAACCCACACGAGTATCAAGGCTCTCATTTTCTGGTCTGTACGTGCCTTTATCTGAGTGGGCATTATCCGATCGACATCCATTTTCAACTCTTCCCTATACTTTTTGCATACATTCTTATCACTTATACGATGTTCGGGTTGTAGTGAAAGTTCAATCTGTTCCAGATAGGGAAGCAGATCATAGAGGTCTGACAGTTTTATATGATCGAGTAGTTCATCAAGCAAATGGTTTGTTTTTGTGTAATAGATCTCTTTTATAGTTCGCTTATGGGTAGAAAGCCATGGTGTCAGAATCTGCTTAATAGATAACGAGGAGTGTGATGATTCATCTGCATATGGATTGACTGGATCATATATATAGTGGTACTGATCTAATTGACCCGGTATAGTTTTTCCTGAAATTTTCCTCCATGTCTGTTGATCAGATAATAAATTCCCAAGCAAAACAGTATATTCGCCCTGTGAGGTACCGATCGCCTTGATCTTGTATGCGCCTTTTTGCGGGGAAGGGATGAATATTACGCCATTTTCTTCATTATATATAGTAGTAGGAGACTGAATCTGGAGAGTAGCAGGTGATAAAATAACCCCGATCAGGGAAGGAAAAACTGATGATGACGTTCCTCTTACAATAGTAGAGTCAGGAATCATGATCTGAGACGTCAGGAATATCTGCTTTAATGAATCTACCGAGGAGATAATATCTCCGTGGTTGCCTTTGAGTCGATCCATGGCAGTTGAAATTTCGGCACTCTTCAATGGGATTAGTCCATCACCTGACTCAAAAAAAGGTGAAACAGGTCTCCCGTCAGGATATAGGGCCAATATATTGTCGAGGTATGTTCGCGGAACCACATTATATCCTGCAACAGTCTGATAGCTGTCAGAGCCGATTGTTTTAATGAGTGGTGAAATTAATGTGTTCAAGTTCGCGAGTGTTGAGTTACGGAGAGACATTTCGTTCACAGGTATATATGTTCCGTTATTTTTTTTGATATATGGGTTCACAGGTGTCAGATCTGTAACAATAGGCATATATCGCTGGAGAATTTCACGATCAGTTAGAGACATTCCTCTGTGCAGCTCAAGAATAAATTTTTCAGCTAACCATTCATACGTATTTTGAGTTTCGATCTCACCGCCTTCGGCAGCTTTATACGTAGAAGCCACTCCTTTATGAGGAGATCCAACAGTAACGAGTGTGCCATTCAGATGAGGTTGGTAGTGTTGAATATAGGATCGTCCCACAAGGCCACCTAGTGAATGGCCTATCAGATGTACTTTCTGATCAGCATGCTGTGATAGTACTCTATTCATCATATATGTATTGAAGTCAGATGTAATCGCGTTCAGCGGTTTTCGCCAGTCATAGGAAAAAATGTAGAAATCAGTATCTTTCACATATCCATTTGCTTCCAGTGTCTTGATAAGTCCATCATATTCATGAACAAATGGCGTCATGATCCACTGATCATCAGGCACAGTCGCATCGTGAAGTAGTGCATCCCTGTTCCACGAGGCGAACAATCCAGGTATGAGAACTACGGGCTCTTTAGTAGCTGATGGGGGAGGAATTTCATTAATAAATGATGAGTTTGCAAGATTAAGAGTCCAACCCGCATTTCCCAGTCCGGAATAATATATATATATAGTTCCATCTTTTTCTACGATCGATGGTGAGATCATCCCGGCGTTATCATATTCTCCGGGACCTTTAGTCAGTGCTACTGTCCGATTATCCCATACTGAATCACATCGAGGTTCGCTTGGCGTAGTTACATATTCAATCCCATTTTCGCTATGAAAAAAGAGATATGATATACCGTCCTTTTTGTAGAGATGTGCACCATCTGCAGTAAATGGCAATATCGGATTATTCGGACACTTATGCCAGATGTTGCCATCAGTCGATGTTGCCATCCCTAATCTGAATCCCTGGTTACCCCATCCGGTGTAAAGCATGCCATACTGTCCGTTCAGTTCGTGCACATATGGCGCAAATATACCTTTTGATTCCCACGGATCTTCGGGTACCATGACTGTGCGCGTAGATGTATCGTCTGTTACTTTTGTGACAATGAGTCCGCCGGTATCAGAGGTATAGTACAGTTCATAGTTATTATTCATATGCAAAATAGATGGATTGTGACTTGCTGCTCCCGGGTTTACAGGCAGTACTTTGTAGTTTGTCCAGTTAATGCCATCAGTAGAATCTGCATATGCGAGCTTAAATCCATCAGCAGCTAGACTCGCATACCATAACTTAAATATGCCGTTTTCATATAACACTGAAGGTTGATAGGTACCTGTCTCGGTTCGATCTGCAAACTGTGGATGGAATGGCAGCGGATTTGCCTGATATTTCGTGAAAGACGGGAGCGTCTGTGCAGATACTGGCAACGTAAGAACTGAATAACATAATACAATGAGAGTTAATAAGAGAAATGATTTAATAGACATTCTCTCTTTTTAGAACGAGATCAGAAGATTAACCACGGAGTATATACAACAATCTACTCATTTTTCCTGTAGTACAGCTCCAGGATACTCCCATATCCACCAATATTACATGCGAGTGACAATGACGGAGCGATCATTTGATCAAAGAAGGTATATTTAACGTTTTTGACTATTTTAACAGTTGGAGATATAGATAGCACATGAGAGTTAGCTTGCAGATCAGTTTTTTTCTGTTTACCTGTCATAATGAACTTAAAAATTGTTTTGACATGCTCAGTTTCGGTATATGTTGATAGTAACTCAGGCGCCATCGATTCAGGAATAAGTTGTGTAAGGGATTGCAGAGAAAATAACCGAAGATGATCGGGTGGAGTGAGATAGGTATATTCTGATCCCTCTGCGCGCGACTGCCAACTGTCACTGTTTGGCGTTTCGATGTACAGTATCCCGCCGGGCTTAAGGAGACTCACTGCCTTTTCAAGGAATGAGACAGGATCATGTACATGCTCTATGACATGGACAACGGAAATAAAATCAAATCGGAGGTTTGTTTTCCAGTTTTCAAACGAGCTATGATATACGGGGTATCCTTTTTGTTCTGTTTTTTTCCATAGGTCATGTGAGGGTTCTATACCCACAGATGAGATATCGTATTTCTTCAGTTCATTTAGCATGTAGCCATATCCTGATCCAATATCAAGAAATGTGTGTCCATCTGGTTTCATATGAATCATTTTTCTGACAATACGACGTGCCTTGCGTTCAAGTTCCCCTTTATTGTGAATACCTGTCGGATACTCAAATGTTTTTGAGTAATATTCGGAAAGATCTTCAGATGAAGGATAGGGGAAGAGAAAAACCATTTTGCACTGATTACATCGATAATACCTGTAACCTTCCTTTGAGGAAAAGAATGTAGCATTTGATCCACAGACATCACATATTATGTTTATCACATTTCTA
>CAYMIY010000056.1:0-7066 GCA_964390735.1 uncultured Gammaproteobacteria bacterium | reverse complement strand
CTGACTATGCTCGAACAATTATCAACACGTGCCTATTCATGGAAACAGATACAGTAAAAAAGGTTGTGATAATTGGTGGTGGTTTTGCAGGAATTAAAACAGCACTTACCCTAGCGAAAGCACAGAGTAAAAATATTTCTGTTACTCTCATATCCGATAAAATTCATTTTGAATATCACGCTCGACTCTATCATGTGCTCGCAGGTCATACTCCCCTTGAAGTGTGTGTACCACTTGATGAGATATTTGTTCACTCAGGTGTACATGTAAAAGAAGATACCATTGATCATATAGATCTTGCTAAACATACAGTAACTGGTATAAATGGGGCAAATTATTCGTATGACTATCTGGTATTGGCAATTGGTTCTGAAAATGCATATTACAATACTCCTGGATTGAAAGAACTTTCCTATTCAGTAAATACAATTGAAAGTACGGTTAAGCTTAACAAACACCTTCACGATATTTTTTCCTCATGCAAAGTAGATGATGAGGATATGAAGAACTGCAGCGCACATATTGTTGTAGTAGGAGGAGGAGCTACGGGGTGTGAAGTGGCAGCGAGTCTCGCCATATATGCAAGAAGAATCGCAAAACAACACGGCATTGATGAATCATATGTAACCATAGACCTCATACACTCGGGTAACAGGCTTATGTCCGTGTTACCGGAATCTGTCTCAGCAAAAATAAAACATCGTCTCTATGATCTGGGAGTAAATATTTTCTTAAATAGACGAGTAATGAAAGAAGAGATAGAAAGTGTCTTTTTAAAAGATATGGAACTTAAAAGCAAAACACTTATATGGTGTGCCGGTGTAAAATCTCACCATCTTATAACAGAGATAAAAGGAATAAATCTCGATAAAAAGGGGAAAGTCATTGTCAACGGAATGATGCAGGTCGAGCCATACAAAAATGTATATGTTGCTGGCGATATAGCTTCAACAAAATTTAGCGGAATGGCTCAAACTGCATTTCAAGACGGCGCATATATTGCACAGGCTATTCTGTACCAACTGGAAAACAAAGTCCCTCCAGTATACACGCAAGTAGCTCCTTCTTATGCATTGCCACTCGGCGAGTCATGGGCAATATCTGCACTTGGACCATTTTCGGTAAGTGGATATCTGGGATGGCTCGTCAGAAGATATTTTGATTTAAAAGCATATATGAGCGTGTTGCCTTTTCAAAAAGCCGTGAAGGCGTTTAGTAGTGAAAAAGTACTCTGTGAATACTGTCCCATTTGCTGTGAGTTAGTAGTACAATAATAGCGATATGAAAGACGAAATTAAAATATCTGTATTTCTACTTCGACTTGCAATGGGCGTCCTCTTTATTTATTCTGCGATAACTAAATTTATAGACCCTCAGTGGACTGCCGCAACATATATCGCAGATGCTCATACGTTTCATGGGATGTATCAGTGGATGATAGCTCCAGAGAGGATCGGCGCAATCAATGCGCTCGCGAAGTGGGGAGAGCTTCTTATAGGAATATCTCTTGTTGCTGGTATGACGGTACGTATCGCATCAGTATCAGGGATTCTCATGATGTTTTTGTATTACTTTCCCGTCCTCCAGTTCCCTCATGCAGGTCCTCATGGATATATCGTTGATGAACATATTATCTATGCTTTGATTTTTTTCTTTTTCCTTCAAGTCGATGCATCAGACTATTTTGGATTAGGTGGGTTAATCAGGAGGAAGACCAAAGTCGGCGATCAGAAATGGGTGGCTGTGTTTGTGCAATAACTTCATGACAATAGAAACGTTTCAGGACACTATTAATGCGTATTATCATGACCATAAGCGGCCTATGCCGTGGAGAGATAATGATGATCCTTATAAAGTTCTTGTTTCAGAGATTATGCTGCAACAGACTCAGGTTCCACGTGTCATGATAAAATATCCCGAATTTCTTTCGTTGTTTCCTACCTTTCAAGATCTTGCGAAAGCATCGTTAAAAGACGTAATTAGTGCATGGCAGGGAATGGGATACAACCGACGGGCGAAATATCTCAAACTTATAGCAGAGAAGGTAGTATCTGACTATGATGGAAAACTTCCTGATAATCCGGTTATTCTCGATTCTCTTCCCGGGATCGGACCAGCAACTGCAGGTTCTCTGGCAGCATTCGCATACAACAAACCAACCGTATTTATTGAAACGAATATCAGACGCGTATTCATTCATTTCTTTTTTGAAGATAGGTCAGATATTGATGACAAGGAAATTTACCCACTGGTCGAAAAATCACTCGGAGGTCAGGAACCCAGACAATGGTATTACGCTCTGATGGATTATGGTACGATGCTTGCCGCAACAACTGAAAATGCAAATAAACGGAGCCGTCACCATAGCGTACAGTCCAAATTTGAAGGATCAGATCGTCAGATACGCGGAGCAATTCTCAAAGCACTCGTAAAAGACCTGAAGATGGATGAAGAATCTATAATTAAAGCGGTTGAGAAGGATGCAACGCGCACACGTGATATACTAAGTCGCATGGAAAAAGAAGGAATGATTGTGCGTGATAGTAATCAGTTTCATCTTCCTGAATAATATGCCAACAAAAAAAGCGCTACAGCAAAAAGCAATAAAGATAATTGCTAAATTAAAGGAACTTTTTCCGGAGCCTAAGATCGCGCTCAACTATTCGAATAATGTTGAACTTCTTTTTGCAGTCATGATGTCTGCACAATGTACCGATAAGATGGTTAATATTGTAACAGCCAAACTATTTAAGAAATATAAAACGCTTCATGATTATGTAACGGCAGATATTAAAGAGTTTGAACAGGATATTAAATCGACTGGATTTTATCACAGTAAAGCAAAGCACATCCTAGAAACGGCTAAAATACTTGAAACCAGATATCACGGCAAGGTTCCGGATAGCATGGAAGAACTTCTTACACTTTCAGGTGTTGGTCGTAAAACGGCAAATGTAGTTATGGGAAATGCGTATGGCAAAACAGCGGGAATTGTTGTTGACACGCACGTGCGAAGACTCACAAAGCTTCTGGGATTAACTACTCATAATGATCCTATAAAAATAGAACAGGACTTGATGAAGATTATTCCACGGGAAGATTGGTTCATCCTGTCGCACCTTCTTATCGCATATGGTCGAACATATTGTTCTGCACGCAAACATGATCACGCGAACTGTCCGTTGAGCACTATAACGTAGAACGTAGAACGTAGAACGTAGAACGTAGAACAATTGTCATCCTGGTAAGATACAGCATATCCAGGATCTGATTCTGGAGTCACTGCGTTCCCCAGAATGACTTAATCGTCATTCTGGTAAACGACTATAAGGAGCGCATCCAGAATCTACTTTAATATTTTTTTTAATAAATCTTCAAAATCTTCATTCACCTTTCTTATCATCTCAATCTTCTCATTCCGATTCATATCCTTAATCTGTTTCTCTCTGATGATTGCAGCTTCAATGTGCTCACATACTTCATAATAAACGAGTTTTGTTAAGTTATATCTGGAAGTAAATCCGTCATGCAATTTATTTTTATGCTCATAAACTCTTCTTATAAGGTTGTTTGTTACACCTGTATAAAGTGTCGGTCGATCGTTTGCCATGATGTAAACATATCCTTGTCTCATAAGTTGTTAGATCCTGGACATGTTGTAACTTGCCAGGATGACTGAACGATTCTGGAGTCGTCGTTGCACTCCTCCCCAGAATGACGGAAGGTTACTCATACAAGTCTTCTATTCCCCTTACATTTCCGAATGCAATGCGGTCAACCACCAGTCCGTTCATCCCCATCATCAGAGCCGGTGTAATTACAAATTCGCCATACCGATCATTAATCTTATCCATGGCATCAGATACATTGCGTCTGCGGTCTACCTGTGTACCAAACAGATCCATCTGGGGAGTTGTTGCTTCGACCAGATCAAAACAGCTGACTGCGAGTTTACGTACTACTTTGCGTTCAGGCTGCTGATTGAGTAGCCACTGCGCTTTATTAAATAGTTCTGCAGTCGTATAGAGTTGTTTTTCCTGTTTACGGCCTCTGTGCCAGTGAGTCATATCATCATACACACATGCGATATGGATACCACAAGCGGCTTTTCCTGCTGCTCTCAACCGGCGCCCCATCTTTTCAGTAAGCTTCATCAGAAGCACTGATAATTTACCCGGATCATCAGTTTTTTCGCCCAGCGAATATTCCTGACCATAGCTTTTCGTAGCCCAATCGACAGCATCAATTTCCCATCCGCGCAAACGTAAATACCAGTAATATCCAACCATACTTTTAAATACCTGATTTTTGAGATAATCAACTTTGGCATTCAAAAAGTCCAGAGGAGTAAAAATACCATATGTATTTAAGCGTGCCTCATTCCGGCTCGCAATGCCATATAGATCAGTAAGTTTCAGATTTGTATATACTTCAATCAAATTCTCGTGCGTTATTACTTTGAGTCCGTTTGGTTTATTGATACCTGCTCCCATTTTTGCCAGGAAGCGGTTTGGTGCAATGCCGATACTACACTGAATCCATTCACCAATTTCACGCCTCATTCTCAATTTAATTTCGCGTCCTATGTTGTCCAGGCCTTTAACAAGGTGAGGTGTATTTGCAAAATCAAGAATAGCTTCATCAATAGAGCGGGGACTTACAGAAGGAGAATAATCATTGAAGATTGTGCGGAATTTCATGTGAACGTCACGATATTTGGAGGGGTCCGGTGTCCGGACAATCATTCCTTTGCACATAAGACGTGCGTCACGGACAGTCATGCCGGTTTTGACTCCGAATCGTTTGGCTTCAATAGAAGGTGAGAGTACACACCCATTGGGCGTGCCATATGCGGCTACTACCAGAGGCTTACCTCGAAGAAGCGGATTTGCCTGCTGTTCAATAGTGGCAAAGCATGAATCAAGGTCAATATGCATGACTGTGGGCGTATTGTGATTAAGAGGCAAGTCCATCGCTGATTTCTTCGAGAGTCCAGATAAGACTCTCGGTATTAAATTGTAATTTGAACGCCATACTTTCATTGCATACAGAAAAGATATGAAGTGTAGTACGGCCTGATTTAACTTTGTGATGATATCCCAGTTTAGTTATGTTGTATGTGCGCTCCCGCCAGATCACGCGAGCTGGCATGACAGTATTTTTGATGTGGTTAAAAACGGTGATAACGCCGACGCGTTCATTCATATGTTCAAGCATACCCCTATTGTAGTGAACGATAGTTCACTATGTCAAGTGTTTGTTATCCCGGACAAGATACAACATGACCTGCTTGCTGGCAGGCAGGTCCGGGGTCCAGAATAAACGTAGAACTTGGAGCATAGAACGTAAATGTCATCCTGAACTCGTTTCAGGATCTCATGGGATGCCGAAACAAGTTCGGCATGACAAGTGGAACAATAAAACCATGAAACAATACAGCAATGGATCTCGTATATATGCAAAAAGCGCGGGCAGTGCCCGCGCTTTCTTTCGAACTGTCACGATCGAACTATTCCGCCTACGTGAGCGGTATTATTCGACCTTACATTTGCCAGAGGCCAGATTCACGTTCACGGTGACATCTGGATTCTGGAAGCCGACATAGTACACCATGTTGTTGTCGTGCAGGACATTAGTTTCGTCGAACTTGATCTTCCGGCAGCCAATCTTTTGAAGGTGGGCTTTCGCCATACGCCGCACCATCATAGTGCGGCGGTAATTGGGATCAAGCAGGCGCGCAACGGCGCGCACTACTTGAAACAGAACGACGACGATCACGATGCCCATGATCAGATACAATGGAATCATGTTCTCTGCCATCGAAGTCCTCCTTAGATACATTACGGCCGCACAATACAGCCTATAGCATATTATACCACAGTTATTTAGCGAAGTGTCTTAGAAAGGTTAGCACGTGACCGTAGTTATGGTAGTAGATATAGCCATTTGCGAGGATAAGCCCAGGGAAAATGATCGATTTTTCGATCATACCGCCTGTTTTAATGCGCATAAACTTAAAAGGCGGAATACCAATATGAATCGGGATTGGAAAGAGCCAGGGGACGCCCTCACGCGTGATCGTATCCATAAGCAAATGCGATACAAATCCTATCATAAACGCCCACCAGACGATATTCATATCGACCAAAAGCACCGTATGGGCCAGTTGAAGCGCATAATGCAGTATAACGCCAAAGAACGCAATGCCCAGTAATGAATGAGAAATAAACCGGTGCCCGCCTAAAATAGGGCATAAAATGCGCCCAATAATGGACCCTGCAGGAATCCTGTTCCACAGATCAGCCGTAGGCTGGTCTATATCAGGGGCAAGTCCCCCTATAAAATTAGCACTCAGAGCCACCAGAGCCGTCGCGAGTGAGATCTTGGGCATGGGTTGTGTTGCGATAATATAGCTTAAAGCAGTAAAAGCTGCTAGGTCATGTGTACGTCCAGTCATAGTATACAGTGTATCAAAATAGAGCAGATTTTGATATAATATATCATGACAGAACAAGCTACATCATACATCATTGGTCACATCATTTTCACGGCAATCGTACTCCTTTCAACGATGATTTTATCTATTATCCTGAAAAAAACGATCGACGCTATATTCCTTTCTGTAAGAAAACGCGTTATCTCTGGATACCTTATTGCTAAAACACGAACAATTCGATCGGTTTTAAAGAATACGACTGACGGCATTTTGTACCTTATGGCTCTCCTGATTATTCTCGCAAACTGGGGATTAAACATAGGGCCGATACTCACAGGTGCCGGTATCTTGGGGTTAGCCATCTCATTTGGGTCACAGACGCTCGTAAAAGACCTCATAGCGGGCTTTTTTATTATTTTCGAGGGTCAGTACAATATCGGTGATACCATCAAAATAATTGACAAATACGAGGGCAAAGTAGAAAAGCTTACATTACGACTTACTATCCTTCGTGATAGCAAGGGAAACATGATCTATGTTCCTAACTCACAGATTCTTGCTGTCATAAAGAAAGCGGATAAATAACTGGGTCCCCGCCTACGCGGGCCATCCCTGCCGGCAGGCAGGGAT
>CAYMIY010000055.1:0-7198 GCA_964390735.1 uncultured Gammaproteobacteria bacterium | reverse complement strand
CCTCAAAAAGTTGGATATCTTGTCGCCAAAAATCTTCTCGATCAGGGGTATAAGGGAGACATCTATTTCGTAAATCCAAAAGGTGGCACTATTTTAGGAAACGAGATATACACTGATGTAAAATCCATCGGAAAACCGATAGATCTTGCAGTTCTTGCCGTCCCCGGTCCTGTCGCACTCTCACTGCTTGATACATTAGTTGAACTGCATATTAAACAGGTTGTTCTGTTTGCCGCCGGCTTCAAGGAGACGAATGCTGAAGGTGCAGAAATGGAACAGAAACTGATCGAAAAAGCATATGCTAACGATATTGCTATTTTAGGGCCTAACTGCATAGGGTATATCAATACCGCAACAAATGTGAATGTGACGTTTCTTAAACATACAAGCCCCAAGGGAAATATCGGTTTTGTTTCGCAGTCAGGAGCAATAGGAAGTATTCTTGTTGACTATTTTGCGTCTCACCGAGCGATCGGTTTTTCTTATTTCGTAAGTATCGGTAATAAAGCTGTGGTGGATGAATCTGATGTACTTGAATATCTAGGTAATTCAGAGGAAACAAAAGTAATTGGCATGTATCTGGAAGATGTAAAAAACGGTCCTCGCTTCCGGGAAATTCTACAGAAAGTCACACTCAAAAAGCCGGTTATTATTTTGAAATCCGGATCGACAACAGAAGGATCGCAGGCAGCTGCTTCACACACAGGTGGCATGGTCGGGAACGATGATGTCTATAGCGCCGTGTTTAAACAGGATGGTGCCATTCGCGCAGAAAACTACACAGAATTTCTTACTTTGCTGACGCTCTATTCCCGCGGAAGACTTCCTGAATCTGAGCATGTGCTTGTACTGTCCAATGCAGGCGGTGTAGGCGTTCTTCTTGCAGATGATCTTGTACATCATTCATTAAAACTGGCAACTATTTCAGAAGAAACAAAAGGCAAACTCGTATCGTCTTTCGGACCCGCATCTAAAGTAAGTTTGCATAATCCGATAGATGTTCTGGGTGATGCAAGTGCATTCGATTACAAAAAAGTAATTGATGCGACGATCAAGGAGCGTGAAATTGGATCAATTATCGTTTTGTTAACTCCTCAAGCAAATACGGAGATTGATAAAACAGCAGAAGTGATTGCAACCATTCAAGCAGATGTTGCAAAGCCTATTTATCCTGTCTTTATGGGAGAAAAATCTGTGCAGGATATGTGGCATCATTTCGAAGAAAAACAGATTGCAGGTTTTACTGCATATGATATGCTTCCACAAGCGCTGCAGAAAACACTCATGCCACGTGTTATACAAAGCGAACTTGCCCACTCGGCATATCTTCATAACTTAAACTTAATTGCATCAGAACCTGATATTCGCAGTATCATCTCACAAGCGAAAACAACGTCATTAAATGTCATAGATTCGCTCCATATTCTGGAATATGCAGGAGTTCCCGTAATGAACCCTGTAATCATAGAACATGAGGACTCTCTGAAGCATATTTCCTCAACAGTATCGTTCCCTATGGTGGTGAAAATATCATCGGATAGTATCAGTCATAAAACTGAAGTGAAAGGCGTCGTTACTGATATTAAAACAGAGGAAGAATTATCTGCTGTATATAACCAGATGAAAGAAGCTATAGTAAATTATCCTGGTACACATATTACAGCACAATCTATGAAAAAAGGATATGAGCTACTCGTAGGGGCTAAGAGAGATCCTAACTTCGGGATTGTCATCGTTCTTGCACTTGGGGGTATATATACCGAACTCCTAAAGGAAGTAACCTATCGCCTCTATCCGTTCTCACCTGAAGAACATAAACGAATGATCGCAGAAACAAAAATTGCTAAGCTCGCAGAAGGTTTCCGCGGCGCTCCCCCATTTAATACAGATAAGTTGTACCATATCTGTATGGCTCTGGGGAGCTTGTTACAACGATTCCCCGAGATTCAGGAGCTCGATATTAATCCATTAATGGTTTCGGGTGATGACCTGACGGCGGTAGATGGGAGAGTTATTCTAAAAAGTATATGATAGATAAAACGAGTATCGCATTACTCCTTGTCGGCATGGTTGCACTCCAGCTTGTATGGAATGTGACTGACTTCCTATCTGTAAAAGAAAGACTTAAAACACTTCGCGATCGCAAATTATATATATTGCAGATTGGTGTCCTATTCCCTCAGTTTATAAGCGGCATTTACTTTCCCTGGCCTCATACGTCACGTGATGGGTTTTTCACCATTTTAGGACTTATTATTTTTTATGCAGGTGTAATTCTTTGTATATGGGCAAAACTAGTAATGAAAACGAGTTGGGGTATGCCAGCTCAGCATGATATCAACAGGCAAGCTAAGCTGATAACATCCGGGCCATTTTCATATACCCGTAACCCTATATATGTAGGGCTGTTACTTGTAACCACAGGTATATCAGTTACATTACACAGCTGGTTTATATTCCTTATCTATTTTCTCTACATATATATCATAAAAGCAATTAATACCGAAGAAAAACTCCTTGATAGCCATTTTGGTGCTGAATATACAGCCTACAAACAAAAAGTCCCGAGGTTTATATAACCGGAGTTGTATAATAATGAGATATGAAAAGCCTCATAGTCAGACTTACTTTGATCTACCTTCGCTTTTTTGCACGTCGAAGTCTTGCACTCAATAAACCAATTATCATAGGCATAACAGGTTCTGTCGGCAAATCATCAACTCGTAATATTATTCATGCCGCACTCAAAGATCACGTAAACGTAAAAATACTTGATAAAGGTAATTCTGAGATAGGTCTGCCTCTTGCTACTCTCGGTCTCACAAGCAAAAGCCTGGGATTTCAAACTGTTCTGACCAGTATTGCCGACTGGATACGAATCCTCTGTTCCGCACCGTTTCGTATGGATTATCTGAAAGGTACGGAATATATCATCGCAGAGATGGGTGTAGACGAACCTGACCCGCCTAAGAATATGGGATATCTGTTAACTATTCTTAAGCCGCAGATTGCTGTTTTTCTCAATGTATTCCCTGCTCATACGTTGCAGTTCGATAAAATGGTAGACAGTTCCATAACTGATCCAGTTGCCCGCCTGGCAGGATTACAGCGAGCTATCGCATATGAAAAAGGAAAGATAATTACAGAATCCGGATGTACTACCGCAATCTATAACGCCGATAATCAGTTCGTTATTGATGCTGTTGAGCCATTCGTTGCGCGACATAAAGATATAAAGAAAATGACGTTCGGTGAAACGTCAGAGAGTGATATACGATACGGCGAATATGTCATTTCGTCTGAGGGCACAAAGTTTGAATTCATGATCAAAGGTGTTGCTATCTCAGTAGACCTGCATGGGTATGTGCTCCCTATTGAATATAGAGAACTTATCGGTGCATCATTACTTGTGGCACATACTGCTGGAATACATTTCAATGAAGCTGCACGTTCTATCGAAACACATTTTTCACTTCCTGCGGGCAGATCATCATTATTTAAAGGTATAAAAGAAACACTCATTATTGATTCATCATACAATGCTTCACGCGTTTCCAATTTAGCTTTTATCTCATTGGCACACAGACTTGCAGTACAAGAGAAACGAGAGTTTATATTTCTTATGGGAGATATGCGCGAGCTCGGTGAGGAAACGGGCCCTGAACATGAACATGTGGCCGGAGAACTGATGAAATACGTGCATACCCTCTATCTTGTAGGTCCTCAGGTAAAAAAATATGTGATCCCCTATCTTGAGAAACATAAGGATCAATCAGTTGTACAAAAAGTAAAATGGTTTGAATCATCGGTAGAAGCAGGAAAATATATGAGGGAACATCTGTCATCTCATAGTCTTGTGCTCGTGAAAGGATCTCAGAATACGATCTATCTTGAAGAAGCTATCAAACATATCCTTGAGTCAAAATCAGATGAATTGAAGTTATGTCGTCAGGAGCCCCATTGGCTAGAAGCAAAAGGCGTTTCCTGAGTCTACATTTTTTTTACTCTATATTCATTTCCTGTGTCTTCGATCGAATACCCTTTGCTCTCCAGTTCCTTACGAACTGCATCTGCTTCGTCAAATTTTTTATCTTCACGAAACCGTTTGCGCATTTCGGCAAGTGTTTTAATTTCAGCCGGGACTTCTTCTTCCTGTGCTTCTTTTAAGCCAAGTCCTAATACTTCATCGAACGAATATAAAAGATCCAGTTTATCTTCCGAAGTAATATTTGATTTAAGCATGTCCCACATCACGGCAAGTGCCTGAGACATCTGCAGATCATTTTCTATGGCGAGATTGAATTTCAGCTGATAGTGATCGATCATACTCAGTTTGTCTTCACTGAGCATAGTTCGTGAATTCTGCTTGCGCAGTGCAAACAGCATTTCGAGTAGCTTTCGGTATGCTTCGTTTGCGCCACGAGCAGCTGCCCAGGTAAAGTTCATTGGTTGTCGATAGTGTGTTTGCATAAAAAGCAATCGAAGAGAAAGTGGATTAATTCCCTCAGCCTTCACATGCTCGAGTGTATAAAAATTATTTTTCGATTTACTCATCTTTTCACCGTCTACATGTAAATGATGATGATGCATCCAGTATCTTACAAACTGTTCACCCGTTGCCGCTTCTGATTGTGCTATTTCATTCTCATGATGGACCGGTATGTGGTCGATACCCCCCGTGTGAATCTCTATCGTATTGCCCAGGTAATGCATACTCATGGCAGAACATTCGATATGCCAGCCCGGGAATCCATCACCCCAAGGTGACTCCCAGTGCATACTGTGCTCTGCAAAGCGACCTTTTCGTTTAAACCACAATGCGAAATCTGCAGCATTATGTTTTTGTGAGTCCTGATACACTTCCTCACGGACGCCTTTTAATTTATCTTCAATTTTCTGACCAGAAAGCGCGCCATATGAAGGGAATTTTGATACATCAAAATAAAGCGCTTCATCAGTTTCATATGCATATCCTTTTTCCTGTAGTTTCTGAATGAGAGCGATCATCTGGGGTATATGTTCTGTAGCTTTACACACAACTTGAGGTCGCTGAACATTCAATGCATCCATTGTCTGAAAAAAACGATCGGTGTAATACTCAGCTACTTCATATACTGTTTTCCCTGATTTTTTAGCACCCTTTTCCATCTTATCTTCACCAGCATCTTCATCACTTGTTAAATGGCCGACATCGGTAATATTCATTACGTGCTCTACGTTATATCTTGCATGAGTGAGAATTCTCCTGATAATATCATTTCCTACAAATGTGCGCATGTGACCGATATGTGTATGATCATATACCGTGGGTCCACACGTATAATAGCTAATCTTTTGTTCGTGAAGTGGTTGAAGTGTTTGAACAGATTTTGTAAGGGTATTATAAATCTTCATGGCATTATTGTACCTGAGTCTATGACTGGCTGCAATTCAACTCATATACGCATTATTTACACACAGTATGATGATATAATATGATATAGCTATAATAATATATTATGTTAGATTTTGAACGATCCATCGATACCAGTAACTATCTGGAGCAGCTTTGGGAACCTGATTTAAAACGGATACAGTATCGTGATCCTCGCATGGCCGATTTTCCTGACCGTTTCCGTTCTTTTATCAAAGAGGACGGGGCACGGATGGAAAATTTACTCGAACGAGTCATTGTTGAAACGTACGAACGTTATGATGAAGAAGAGGCTGCAGAAATCCTCAAAGCATATATTATGGGTGTTGTTTGCCACGCAAGCAATGAGTCTGGACCACATTATCGAAAGAAAGAGCTGAATCCTGATGGACTTCCCTATCCCTACGCCAAACACTTCACCGACATGTATCTTGACGGTATTAACGAAGTCTATCGTGAGGCAATAAACAACGGTAAACGTGATCATGGCAATGTAAAACCTATTGGCATTAAGCCTACGCTCGCAAAAGTTATACCGCTTCATGACGTGGTCGAAGATGTGACTATGACCATCGATGGTCAGGTCATCGGCGCAGACGAATGGAAAGAAATAATAACAAATGAATTTACCGATGGCGCTGATATAGCGCATCGGGTAGTTGCTGTGACCAAATATTCTGAGCGAGAGATCGAACCTGTAAAAGCAGTGTACGAAGATTCAGCGTTGTATCACACTATAGCCGAATCTATAGTTATGGCTTACATTAGGAGAGGTGAGTATCCAAAACTACAGGAAGATCCCGCTGTATTGAAAAAGTACAAGGAACATATTCTCAAAGCAGTATCATCAATGGCACGCATTTTTATTGATCCCCTTGAATATGAAGAAGATCCGGAAAAATATATCGATACCGTTGTTGATTGTCTCTACATAAAATGTCTCGATACGCTTCAGAATCTCCAGTCTCCTGGTATGTCTGACGCCATTTTACTTCGCGGAAGACTCCTCGCAAATATAGCACGCATTATGGGATGGCAGCGCGGCAGTAATGAACTTATGAACCAGCTCGGTGAGCGTATAAATACTGATAATATCGATGATCCGTGGATGGTTAATCTGGCCAATCAGGAGCTGGCTACATCTCTCGATGAAACTACCAAAAGTCTGTACGAGCATCATGTGGTTCAGTACATGCGTGATGTGTTTGGGATTGATGTGCAAGCAAGTGCAGGATTCCGCGTTTCATTTAAAGATGAGGAAATACAAGGACAAGCGTCTGCAGATCCTATCCCACAAGTCACAGTAAGGTGTTCTCAGGAAGAACTAGACAGGTTTCGTGAAATGTCAACACGTGGGAGTGTGGATCATGAAGAGCTCCGAACCTTCCTTGGCGCGCATGCAGATTTACAATGGGGCCGTATGCGTGGTGCTCTTCACCGAATGATTCGTATGTTCGGGCGTGATGGAGTTATGGGATGTATCTATGAAGAAGTTCCAGACGCAGGAGAAGGAGACCTAGTAGTTTTACCCCTCTTGTATATTCGTATGATGGTTGATGAACCACCGCTCTACAATCGTGTGTTTAGACACGAGGGCCCTCCTGAAAAATCACCAGAAGATGGGTTTCTTGTTCCAAACTACGCATATAGTGAAAGCAGATTACCACAAGTACTAGATGATCTTGCCATGCTTATGGATCCGAATATTCTCAAAAATGACAAGCATGCTAAGGGATGTGTGATCGTTTTCAATGATCACTACCTTATGTTCAATCGTGATGAAAG
>CAYMIY010000054.1:0-7482 GCA_964390735.1 uncultured Gammaproteobacteria bacterium | reverse complement strand
ATGATAGGTGCGCCTTTGGCATTAGTGTTAACTCATGTCTATTATGGTATAACTTTTATCAAAGGTCTCATTGCAGGTTATACAAAACATGATAGAATTTATTCGTGATGACGTCATTCTGGTAAGGAACGCAGTGACGCATCCAGAATCTAGATGCTGGTCAAGCCAGCATGACTATTATCAATAGCCTATGACAGTAGAAACAGAAATAAAAAAACAGGGTGATATCGAAATACGCATACACCGACCAACCTGTATCTCAGCAGCGACGTGCGTAGTATATGCAGAGAGCACATTTGATCTCGATGCAGATAATATTGCGATATGTAAAGAAGGCGAGTGGGATAAGCTCGAAAAAATTATTGCAGCCGCACAATCGTGTCCGGTAGCTGCTATAGAAGTCTATGTAAAAGGCGAGAAAGTTTACCCGAAATGATAAACATAGAACATGGACCACGGAACTTACGTTCTACGTTCCAAGTTATACGTTCCACGATTTTTTTTGTTTGACAACTAACACCTAATTTGTAATACTTAAACATACAATGGCTTCACATAACACTCCTCAAACTGAAGAAAAACTTATTAAACAGACGAATAACACAGGTGTTCCGATCAATTCTGTAAATGATATTACCATTGTTGTAGGGTATCCACCGATTGAATCAAAAAAAGGTGTAGCTCTTCTTTCTCAGAACAGACAGTTTCAGTATTTTAATGCACCTACTTATATTTATCCGATGGTACCAGCCTATGCGGCGTCTAATCTCCAGGATAAAGGATACAAAGTGTACTGGATGGACGGTATCTCTGAACGCAAATCCTATGATCAATGGTTTGATGAACTTTCAGCAACCGCACCAGATTATCTGATGGTCGAAACAAAATCCCCAATCGTCAAAACCCACTGGAAACAGATTGCTGATCTTAAAAAGAAATTACCTCATCTTAAGCTTATCTGGGTAGGAGATCACATCAGTTATCTACCAATCGAAATATTTGAGAATAGTCCCCTTGATTATGCTATCACGGGTGGCGATTATGACTTTGTAGTAGTAAACCTCCTAAATCATATTTATAAGGGAACTGAGCTTGAGGGGGGAGTATACTGGCGCAAAGGAAACAAAGATATTACGGCAACTCCAAAAGGAACAACACAGCTCACATCAGGTGAAGAAATCTGCAATTCAGGCCCTGCATCGCTTAAGCACGTTCTTGACACACTTCCATTTGTCGATCGTGATCTGACGAAATGGGAACTTTATGCATACGAAAACGGAAACTATAAATATACTCCTGCAACTTACATGTACTCAGGTCGTGACTGCTGGTGGAACCGCTGTACATTCTGCGTCTGGGATCATACGATCAACCCGATAGGTTCATATCGCAGTTTTTCACCTGAACGTTTGTTTGCAGAAGTAAAGCATGTAGTAGATAAGTACGGCGTAAAAGAAATTTTTGATGATGCCGGAACGATGTTTATCGGTCCGAAACTCAAAAAATTCTGTGATCTTCTTATCGAGAGTGGATATAACAAGAAAGTCGTATACGGATGTAACATGCGCTTCAATGCACTCAATCAGGAATATTATAACCTCATGGGCAAGGCAGGATTCAGATTTATTCTGTACGGAATGGAATCAGGAAATCAGAAAACACTTGATAAGCTCGACAAAGGAACAAAAGAAGCCGATACTATTAACGGTTCACGCATGGCATCAAAAGCAGGACTCGAACCTCACGCAACAATCATGCTTGGATATCCATGGGAAACATATGAAGATGCGAAAAGAACAATTGAAGTAGCAAAATATTGTTTTAAAAAAGGATATTTCAATACCATGCAGGCAACCATTGTTATCCCATATCCAGGCACACCGCTTTATAAAGAATGTAAAGAAAAAGGATGGTTGCTAACCGATGACTATGATGATTTTGATATGCGTCAGCCTGTCATGAAGACTCCCTTCCCAATCGAAAAAATATACGAACTCGAGCAGGAACTCTATTCTGCATTCATGACACCACAATATATTATCAGAAAAGTACTACAGATCCGCAGCTTACATGATTTCATGTATCTTTTTTACATGGCGAAGAAACTCATGGGGCATCTCCTGGATTTCGATCCAAATCAGACAAAAGTAAGTTTCACATCTATGGCTTTCTGGAAAAATGCGTTTAAATCTCTGGGAAAACACTTTATAAAAACTAAGACATCTGTAGATGCCGAAAAAGATAAGGTTAATCTTGGTGACTCTGCAGTTAACCTGTAACCCATGAAAAGTATAAAACCTCCTTCGGTGTCAAAGACGGCGCATAACAAGCTAATAACATTTATCGCGGCTCTCGTTATGGCAACACTCGTAACGATTCAGCTCCAGAGTGTTCAGATGGGTATTATTGCACTCTTCGTATGTGTACTTCTTGATCTTGATCATCTGGTTGATTATTTCCTATATTTAAAACGTGACAGGAAGAGATTCAATCTGAATGAATTCCTATCAGGCACTTATTTTATAGAATGGAAAAAATTTATTACGCCGGGCCATAGCTGGGAGCTTGTCCTTATTTTTATGCTGATGTATGCACAGTATGGCTATAAACTTGCAATAGTTCTTGCCGTATCACTGACAACTCACTACGTGATAGACTATATTACGAACGATGTTAACCGGGTTGCTTATTTTTTCCTTTACCGGATGCAGTACGGATTTGCAAAAACATCTATTAAACGATGAATATCCCGCTATGGTTGCATGAATCTACCCATTTTCTTCTCAGCGTACTCGCGGCTTATATAGCCTGGGCGTATTATGGAAACAAAAACAAAAAGAAGAAACCAGGTGTTTTATTTCTCCTGGTTCTTGGAATCATTGCTGGATTCTTTGTAGACCTCGATCACATGTTTGATTATATATTGGTGTTTGGCTTTAATCATTTCAATCTAAAGGAATTTCTCGATGGTACTCAGTTTCTGATAAGCAGAAAGTTTTATGTGCCATTGCACGGTTTTGAATTCGTTATTCTCCTTCTGATAGCTTTCTGGTATGTCAAAAAGCTCCGTTTCAAAGCAGTTATACTTACCATAGCGCTCGCATTATTTTTCCATTTGATGATTGACTCAGTAATAAACAATCTCTATCCAAAGTCATATTCAATAATTTATCGGGCTGTTAATCACTTTGATTTCGAACCCCTTATGACACCTTATGAGTACCAGCGGTTCACACGTGAACGACAGGAATATTTCAAGACACATCCGCATGTGATATACTAATTCCATTCGAGCTATGAAGACATTACCAACAATTTCGTTCATAACCTGCACCTTTAACAGCGAAGGAACTCTCCAGGAATGTCTTGAAAGCGTACAGGCGCAGAACTATCCCCAGGAAAACATTGAAGTGATAATAATTGATGGTGGCTCAAAGGACCGAACACTCGAAATTGCAAAATCATTTCCATTTTGTAAAGTTCATGTGATCAAAACGGATGGTCCAGAAGAGGCGACTGCAGTTGGATATAACCTTTCACATGCAGATCTGCTTGTGAACTACCCGTCGGATAATGTGATTCCAGATAAAGACTGGTTAGCTCGCATGATCAAACCGTTCGAAGATGCTCTAAATATATTTGCTGTCGAAACCGTCAGATATCACTATAACAAAGACGATAAGCCACTGAATAAATATTTCGCCCTGTTCGGCATGAATGACCCCGTTGCATTTTATCTCCACAAACGTGATCGTGCTGCTTATTTTGAAGATTCGTGGCATCTCGATGCGAAGGCAGAAGACAAAGGGGACTACTATCAGGTTACATTTAATGAACTGAACCTTCCGACGGTAGGTGCGAATGGATTTATCGTGAAGCGGGAAATCATGCAGAAAGCTACACAGGATCCAAAACAGTTCTCACACATTGACACCTGTGTAGATCTTCTGCGCATGGGATACGATACCTATGCATTTGTGAAAAATGACATCTGGCACAAGACAGGAGAACAGTTTAGGAACTTCATAAAAAAACGAAATAAATATGCAAAGCATTTATATTTTCATAAAAAAGCCATACGCCGGTATCATCTGTATAATGAAAAGACAGATAAGCTAAGGCTTGCTCTATATATTCTATTTTCACTGACGCTGATCGAACCGACAATTCAAGCGATACGTGGATACATGCGTATTAAAGATACCGCATGGTTTTTACATCCCGTTGTCTGTTTCACGTTAACATGGGTATATTTGTATACAACGTTGTCGTCAAAAATTGATGCAAAAAAATAACTATGGATCACTATAAAGGAAAAAAATGTATCGTAACCGGTGGAGCCGGATTTATCGGACAGAACCTCGTTAAAAAGCTTCTCGAGTATGGTGCTTTTGTGACTGTGATAGATAACTTTTCATACGGCGCAAAACGCGAAGAAGTACCTGCAGATGCAGATGTCGTAGAAGGCGATGTGCGTGATTCAAAGATATTTGAACAGCTTCCCGAATCACAATATGATTATCTGTTTCATTTTGCAGCACCTTCTTCTACCGTTCTATTTGATGAAAATCTTCCGGATGCCGTAGATATAACGGTACGTGGTTTTGTGAACATGATTCATTATGCTGCGACTCATAATGTGAGATTTGTATATCCATCTACGGGTAGTCTATACAACGGTATCCAGCCGCCACATACAGAAAACGCAGTGCTGAATATGAGTGCACAGAATGAATATGCAAAGACAAAAATAGAACTCGAGCAGATTGCAAAGATATATAAACGAAGCATAAATTCATTAGGGTTACGCATTCTGGCAGGCTACGGTCCCGGCGAAATGCATAAAGGAAAATTTCAGGGAGTAGTGTATGGATTCTGTTTGAGTATGCTCAAAGGACAGGCACCGGTTATATGGGGTGATGGAGGACAACGACGCGATTTTGTGTTCATTCATGATATAGTCGATATTGTTCTTTCGTTATCTATCGATTGCCCTGAATCTGTAGTAAATATAGGAACAGGTACAGATATCAGTTTTAAGGAAACCGTAGAGCTCATAAACAAGCTTATTGATAAACCAGTTAAACCGACTTTTGTACCAAAACCAAAACTGTATCTTGAAAAAACGATGGCGGATACAACGTTACTCAGAAAGTACTATACCAAGCCATTTACCCCGATTGAAGAGGGAATCAGGATTACGATTGAGTCAATTAAGAAAGAATTAAAAATATCATCTTGATTATATGTCATCCCCGCGCTGTGCCCTTCTGTAGCATTTATGCGAAGGAGGGAAGGCGGGGATCTGCCATTATTGCAGATTCCCGGTCAAGCCGGGAATGACAATTATGCACTTTATGAGAGTCCCATTTGTAGACCTCAAAGGTCAATATCATAACATTCAGACCGAAATAGATGCCGTAATAAAGCGCGTCCTTGAAAAAGGACAGTTTATCGGCGGTGAAGAAGTGGAGCTGTTTGAAAAAGAATTCGCCCATTATCTTAATAGTAAACACTGCGTTAGTATGAACTCAGGGACTGACGCACTGATCCTTGGTGTCCGCGCACTTCATTTATCGCCGGGTGACGAAGTAATTCTTCCTGCTAACACATTCTACGCAACTGCACTTGCTGCATCAGAGAACAGTCTGAAACCTGTATTTACCGATATCGATGAAACCGATTTTGGAATGGATCTTGATGATCTCAAAAAGAAAATAACCAGTAAAACAAAAGCAGTCATCGCAGTTCATCTGTATGGTCAACCCGACAAAATGGATGAGATCCAGGAAGTCATAAAACAATCGGGGAAAGATATCTATTTTATAGAAGATGCCGCCCAAACTCATGGTGCAAAACTGAATAACAAACGCGTCGGAACTACGGGCATTTTTGCTGCATTCTCTTTTTACCCGGGAAAAAATCTCGGTGCCTACGGCGATGGAGGCGCGCTCACCACGCAGGATGACGCCCTTGCAAAAAAATATAAACTGCTTCGCGAATATGGATCAGAACAGAAATATTATCACAAAAGCCTGGGTCGCAACTCACGACTTGATACACTGCAGGCAGCAATCCTGCGGATTAAACTGAAACATCTCGATGCCTGGAATGCGCAAAGACAGCAACTGGCAGCGTATTACTCAGAAAAACTGTCATCAATCAAAGAAATAACCGTACCTTACCATTTTGAGAATCGTGCAGGTATCTATCATGTATATGTCATTCGTGCGTCAAAACGCGATGAACTTCAGAAATATCTGGCATCAAAAGGAATTACAACAATCATTCATTATCCGGTTCCATTGCATCTGCAGGAATCTTATGCATATTTAGGATACAAAACGGGAGACCTACCCAAAACTGAAAAAGCATCTGAAGAAATACTATCGCTACCTATGTACCCGGAGATGACAACAAAGCAGGCAGATGAGGTGATACAGAGTATTAAAGAATTTTATAGTTAGTCATTCTGGGGAGTCAGCCGATTCGGCGGACGACTCCAGAATCCGGATTCTGGACATGTTGTAAGTTGCCAGAATGACACATTATGCACATATCAATTTTCATCCCTACCGGTGATAGAGCAGACAGCCTGAAGATCGTTCTCGACTCACTCGTTGCTCAAACATATCAGGATTTTGATGTCATTGTTGTGGACTACAAATCGACAGATAGCACCCCGAAAGTCATTGAATCATTTAGCCAGAAACTCAAAATAACCGTGCTTCATCAGACTGAAAAAGGACTCGCGCTGGCAGCTAATATGGCGCTTGAAATAGCGACAGGTGAGATCTTCATTCGCACTGATGATGATGTGAAAATGAGCCCCGGATGGCTCCAGGCAATAAGCGAAACATTTGCTGATCAGCAGGTGGGAGGAGTAACCGGGCCTACCGTCATACCTGATGACTACAAGCAAAACAGAGACTTATTTGTATTTGAAAACGCATTTAAAACCGGTAACGTATTCTGGAAAACAATAGGCTATATTTACTTCAATTATTTTATGGAAGGGAATCCGCGCAAAGTAAGTTACTGGTTTGATAGCGGTGCATTTGGCATTGGTTCGAATTTTGAAGAATCAACTAAAGAACCTGTTCATGAAATAACGAATCTCGAAGCCTGTAACTTTTCCGTGAGGACTGAACTTCTTCGAAAAGTAAAAGGGTTTGATACTGTCTACAGCGGAGTCGGGGAGTATCACGAAGCAGATGCAGCTTTTAAGATAAAAGAACTCGGATATAAGCTCATGTTTAACCCGAAAGCATATTTAAATCACCGCCCTTCACAGGATGGGTTTTATAACGACAGACCCGAAAGCTATTCACGCATGATCAACTTCATCACATTTTATTTGCGACATATTAAGGTAGATTCATATCGAAAATTCTTCAGGTTCAGCTTATATATCCTGTTTCTTGATGGGTACTACGTGTACCAGTACATAAAAACAAGACAATCGTCTCAACTCGGCGCACT
>CAYMIY010000053.1:0-7487 GCA_964390735.1 uncultured Gammaproteobacteria bacterium | reverse complement strand
GAATTCGTACTTCCTGAATAGACATAATTCGGATAGATAGAATAATTTGATGTTTTGATATCTTCCTTTTTTATTCCAAGCTGTTTGAGACTATCAATGATTTTGTTATTTGTTTCACTGATTGTCTTTTGTGCATCAGCCACCTGTCTTGCTTCATTAACAGTAACTCCAAGATCAACATATGCATTATCAGGGACAACGTCAATCTTTCCTTCTCCTACGACTGATAGCTCACTACTTCTGTTCGTCGTAACAATCTGGACAGGATAATAAATGTCGAATGATTTAACAACGAGGAGGCCAAGAATGATTATGATGGTTGCTGTTATTAAGGTTGATAGATGTTTCATATATTCATTATTTCAAATATGAAGGCTGCTTGTCAATATGTATGGGCTCTGTCATGCCGAACTCGCCTGCCTGCCGGCAGGCAGGTTTCGGCATCTCAACATATTATAAATAAGGGATCCTGAAACAAGTTCAGGATGACATAAGGCGTAAAGATTTACTTGATCCTCTTGTAAATCCGTACCACCGGATGATCAAATACCGTCCATGTTTCCTCAGCATCCTCATCGGGCGAAGAATAAACCGTTAAGCCTCCTATATTTATTTCGGGAAATGAGGTGAACCTGACAACTTCGCGGAACGGAAGATTTCCTTTGAAAAGATTGTAATAATATTCATTCAACGTCGGATACATGTGTTGTAATGCAGTACATCTTTTGGCGTCAGGTGTCACAAATGGATATCCATCGCGTTCGCATGTATGGTTATAAAAAACTCTTCGTGAAGGCACAAAAATATAGTCTGCCAGTTTCAGATCCTGTTCAAACTGTGTTTTGAGTTCAGGATCATTCTCAATGTCGTACGAATTAAAAGATATATAGTTATAGCGCATCTCCGGGGGATATACGCCGGGGGGTGAAACCGGCATATCTATCACATTTGCCGTTTCTGACAGGATAATTGATCTTTCAGGAATGTTTTTATATATCCAGTCCGAAGCTGTGTAGTGAACGAGTGGATTCATATATATTGATAGATACGCTATACCAGGTACTATCATGGCTATGATAAGAACTGCAGTTATACTGAGCGTGACAATACGCAACTCTTTAAAATAAACCACTAACGTATTGAGCCGCTCAACCACAGCAATACACGTGAATATGGCAACGATGCTCAAGAGCGGATAGACAGGTGCCAGAAAGCGTGCCCACTTCGTATACATGAACGCATTGGGCAGGAACACGATGATAAACGCGATTCGTAATAGGTTTATGTATTTCGTGCGGGGAAGAAAAGACAATCCAGCTACTGAAAGTATAAATACGGTCCATGATAGTGCATAGGGGAGGACGTGATCGATCTGATATATCACTGGAGTCGTCATAAAAAACTGTCGTGTATAGAATACAAGCGCGCGCCCCAGTCCAACGTCGGACTCATAATGCATAGATCCAAGAAAATCTACAAATGCCAGTAAATTATAGGGAGAAAACAAAAAGCCGAGATATCCCACAACTATCGAAAAGCGGAGTGTTGTAAAGAAGAACTCCTTGAGCTTAATATTCGCTTCATACGGCTTAATTGAGATGAAATACACATAAATAGGAAGGAGGACATAGAGAAATGCAGAAATTTTTGTAGCTATGGCAACACCCGTTATCAAGGAAGCATAGATATAGTATCTTTTTAGTGTCATGTCACGCGTGTATACCTGTAATGATATAGCAATAAGAAGTGTATACAAAAGCATAAGAAGTGATTCAGTAGTGCCAAAATGTGCAAACTGAATGGCAACAGGCAAAAAAATCGCAATAAGCGAAGCCAAAATGGAATAACCCATTCTTTTCTTTAGCGAACTATGAGTAAATTGTACTTTCATCAGAATCCATACTATGTAGACAGAACACATTGCCGTAAGGCATGATGAAAGGGCAGATATCGCACGAAGAGCCATTGTAGCCTCTTCGTATGTTATCACAGGTGGAAGATGATACACCATTTTTGAGATTGTAATTATGACATATGCCAGATATAACGTAAATTGACCGTATGCATAGAAATCCGGTTTGAAATAATTCAGAGGCGATAACTTCATTATGGCCCATGCAATATTGCGCTCATCAGGATGAAATGGATAGGGTAATCCCCAGCCTAGATTTACAAATCGCGTGTATATAAGTAAAATAGTAAGAAGAAGGAAAGCGGGAATGAGTATCCAGTATCGTCGAATCAAAGTAGTCATTGAATTATTGTATACGTCCGGGGCACACCTTTCCACTTGATTTTTTGGACCTTTCCCATTATTATATACTCAATTTATATAGTTATCTATTATCTAATTTATGAGCATGTACGAACTTACGTTCCTTCTGAATGACGAAGCGGAACTTGAAACATTAAAAAAATACGTTGCAGGTGCCAACGGCAAGATAACGGAAGAGAAAAATCTTGGTAAGAAAGACTTAACATACGAGATAAAGAAGCAAAAATCAGCCAATTATTATACCTGGAAGGTAGAAATGGATGAAAAAGATGTTGCCGATTTTAAAAAGAAATTAAATTATAACGATAAGCTTCTTCGTTATTTATTTCTAAAACCGTAACCTATGGCAAGTCGCTCACTAAATAGAGTCATACTTATAGGTAATTTAACTCGTGACCCTGAATTAAAATATACTCCTGCAGGCACTGCTGTCTGTACATTTGGAATCGCCACCAATCGTACCTGGACAACCGCAGATGGCCAGACGAAAGAAGATACCCAGTATCATCGAATCGTTGCGTGGCAGAAGCTCGCTGAACTCTGCAGCAAGCTATTGACCAAGGGTCGAAAAGTATATGTTGAAGGTCGCCTGACATACCGCTCATTCACCGGTAAAGATGGTCAACCAAAAAATATAACTGAAATCGTCCTTGATGACTTTATTGTCTTTTCAGATGGTAAAAAAGGCACTGGCGATGAAATATCATTTTCATCAGCAGGGTCATCGAACAGTTTCGGTGGCGATGAAGATTTATCATCAATCGACATGTCTCTCGACGGAAATCAGGATATGAAACCTGCCGAAAAGCATGAAGGAAGTCAGGACGTTGCTCCTGATGATATCCCGTTCTAATTTAAAATTTTAATTATAGAAATATGTCAATGTCTAAATGTTTTTTTTGCTCATACAATACTAATCCACATTATCTGGATATAGAAAATATCTCAAAATTCCTGTCTCCTCGTATGAAATTACTTTCTCACGAGAAATCAGGTGTCTGCGCTAAGCATCAGCGAAAATTAACGAAGCATATAAAACATGCACGTTATTTAGCACTGCTTCCATACACATCATATCAAGGCGAAGTGTAAGTACGAATCTAAGTGTTGCATGATTCTTTCTTTGCTATAATGGTTGAATGAATATCGTTTTAAATCTTCCTGCTGGAAGTGATATCTTAGTAAAAGAAGGAAAAGAAGTAGATTTTGGAACACCTCTCATAACTGAAAATAAGATGCAGGATATGACCATTGAACTGTCTCGCATCCTTTCATTGCCTAATCGTAAAATATTCGACGCTCTCCGCAAGTTTGTAGGTGAAAAAGTGACCAAAGGCGATCTCATTGCTGAAAATAATAAGATGTTTTTAAAAAAACAGTATTTCAGTGAATATGATGGAGTAATTAAAGAAGTCAATCATGATGACGGAACACTTATCATATCTACCAGAAGCACAGAAAAATCAACAGGAGACTCAAATGTAACAGGAGTTGTGGAAAAAATCGACAAGAATCAGATAACAGTAAAGATAAAAGAAGGACAATCTTACCCGTTTACCGAACTCACGGAGCCCTTCGGCGGAGTTGTTGTGTACTGTAAACCAGGAAGAGCTCAATTGCTTTCCGAGCATGAAGTCCAGGGCAATGTTGTCGTAACAGAAAAGCTCCTTCCCTATGAACATATTAAACTGGAAACCTTAGGAGCAAAAGCGTTCGTCCTCAAAGAAGCATTAAGTGATAAGACATTTCTTCCTGTTATCATTGTAAATAAAGCTGAAGATTTTGCGCAGATTATGAGCGAAAAAAAATCTTATTGTACTGCCGAGCATGTCAACGGCCAGCTATATTTTTATAATTAACAGTCTTTTCTTAGCATTTTCTCAGCATTATTAGTGTAGTATTTTGATATGAAATCACAAAAAATAACCAACATCGTGCTTATTGTATCTGTGATTATTTTTATTTTCGGATCAGGATACAAAATGGGTCAGTATAGTAATAGATCAGGGGCTGGTTCATCTGCAGCACATGTCGATAGTAAGGCCAGGAACCTTGATTTTAGTATGTTTTGGGATGTATGGGGCAAACTTCAGGAAAAATATGTTGATAAGAAAAAACTTGATACAAATAAAATGTATTTTGGTGCAATTAAAGGTATGGTGGCATCAATTGAGGATCCTTATACGTTCTTCCTTACGCCTTCTGAAAATAAACAATCGAAAGATGATCTCGGAGGTAAGTTCGAAGGGATTGGCGCCCAACTCGGTCTCAAAGATAAGCAAGTAGTAGTCATTGCTCCTCTTAAAAATTCTCCTGCAGAAAAGGCAGGTCTTAAAGCCGGTGATATCGTAACAAAAGTAAATAATGAAATCATTAAAGACATTTCATTACCACAGGTAGTGAATAAAATCCGTGGTGAAAAAGGAACAAAGGTATCTCTTACCATCGATCGCAACGGACAGTCACTTACCTTTAATATGGTCCGCGATGAAATTAAAGTAAGCTCGGTCGAACTGACATACGAAAAAGCAACATCGTGCGATTCATGTCTGCCGGCTGCGGATATCAAAATCAATCAGTTTGGCGAAAATACAAATGATGAATGGACAAAAGCTATAGAAGAAGTTGCTCAGAAATGGCAGAAAAAAGAAATTTCAGGTATTGTACTTGATCTCCGTGATAATCCGGGTGGATATCTCGAAAGCGCTGTATATATTGCGTCTGAATTCATTCCTCAGGATAAACTCATCGTTAGACAGGAATCAACGGTCACGCCATCACACGATTATTTCTCAATGCGTGATGGTAAATTACTGGACATACCAGTATCAGTCCTCATCAACCAGGGTTCCGCTTCTGCATCAGAGATTCTTTCAGGTGCCCTCCGTGATTACAAGAGAGCAACACTTATAGGTGAGAAAAGTTTCGGCAAAGGATCAGTACAGGAAGCACTCGACCTCGGCAATGGTGCAGGTCTTCATGTAACTGTTGCAAAGTGGTTATTGCCAAAGGGTGACTGGATAAACGGCAAAGGCATACAGCCTGATGTAACGGTCAAGAACGAACTCAAAGACGGCAATACACTAACAAAGGATCAGGATCAGCAGCTTGAAAAGGCTCTTGAAACTGTTATTAAATAAGTTTATTTTTAGACCTATGAGAAAACTTATACTCATCCTCGGGATATTAATTCTCCTGTTTGTAATAGGTGAACGAGCGAACCTTATTTCTGGCGTGCAGTGGGACGCATTGTTCAAAAATACAACAATACAGTTACCACAGACACCAAACGATAAAAAGACAGTTGTATACGAAGAATCAGTTATTACCAAGGTAGTTGAAGATGCGTTGCCGTCAGTAGTTACTATTGGTATAAGTAAAACGACAAGACCTACAACAACATATCAATTTGATCCGACTGACCCATTTTCTCAATTATTACCACGACAAACTAAACCTCAAAAAATAGAGCAGAATATTGGATCAGGCTTCATCATTACAGCAGATGGACTTATTATTACGAATAAACACGTAGTGGCAGATACAGCTGCGGGTTATAACGTGCTTACAAATGATAAAAAATCCTATACCGTTCAGAAAATATATCGTGATCCTCTGAACGATCTGGCCATTATAAAAGTAGATGCAACTGGCCTCAAACCACTTAAGCTAGGGGATGCTTCTAAACTTAAATTAGGTCAGATGACCATTGCAATAGGTACTCCTCTAGGTGAATTTACAAATACGGTAACATCGGGAATCGTTTCAGGACTGGGAAGAGGAATTACCGCGGGTTCACCGTTTGAAGGATATGTCGAAAAGCTTGATAATGTCATCCAGACAGATGCAGCGATCAGCCCAGGCAATTCTGGTGGCCCACTTCTTAATTCATCAGGTGAAGTTATTGGCATCAACACTGCCGTAGCACAGGAGGGTCAGAATATTGGATTTGCTATTCCCGTAAATATAGTAAAAGATCTCATAATCACCTTTAATAAACATGGTGGCAGTTTCGAAAGACCATATATTGGTGTGCGATACAAGATGATTGATCGTGACTACGCCGTTTTAAATGATCTTGTAGAAGGAGCGTATGTACTTGAAGTTCTCGATAATTCACCTGCCTCAAAAGCAGATATCCAGACACAAGACATTATTATGGAACTTGATGGCACACGCATTAAGGGTAATGATGATCAGGCTGTAGCTAAACAGATTTCTGAAAAGAAAATAGGAGATACCATGCAGCTTAAATTATGGCGAGACGGACAGACCATTACAAAAACAATAAAACTCGAGGCGTCACCGTAATATGGCACTGAAACCTGTATTTGAATCACAGGCACTACCCGAAACAAATGAGTTATATCGGCAGATAAAAGAATGTCTCCATCTGCCTCATATACCATTGTTCTTTGCCTATATGGGTCCGTTTCCTGAGTACCTGGCATACATTACTCCTCAATTAACAACGAATCTTGCTGCTGAGGCATTTAACAGACTCAACACACAGATAGGAGAGCAGATATTTCGTTTGATCCGTGATGAACTGCATTACTCAGACGATCTGAATGAATGGCTGAACACCTACCGGAAGACACCTTCTTTTTATCACTTTCAGCAGGATCTGCAACATGTCTTTGAGACGAATATGAAACTGGCGTTTGTATTTGTAGCATTACGTGAGGCAGTAAAAGGCTGGGCGGTAGCCGCCAAGAAACTCCCTACATCTATAGACACTTCAACGCCAACCAACGATGTATCACACATAGAATACGACCCTCAATCCTTCATTTTTGATAGGCAATTATCGCCCTCTCAATCTTCTTCCTTACACCTTAAAGGTGTAAAAGATGCTGTTGTAACAACTCAAAACATCAGTTTAGCAACTCAACAGGAATCTGGGATTGAAAAACAGATTATGCCGGAGTATATGCACCTATCGCGTATGGATTTTGAACGACATATGAAACGTGATTATTTCTGGGTTATGAGAGTAGGAATTGAACGTATATTACTTGCATCACTTGATACGATGCCTCATCTGATATTTTCGCCGGTAAATGTAGTCATAGATCTCACATCAAGATATCCTGAGTTTCCCGAATTACTTCATTTATTAAGTGAGCATTTTCCAACTTACGCAGTGCAACGAATGATGTTTAGCGGATATATGAAATCCGCGTAACCCAACTGAAGATAGCTACGCGGC
>CAYMIY010000052.1:0-7580 GCA_964390735.1 uncultured Gammaproteobacteria bacterium | reverse complement strand
CTGACTATGCTCGAACAATTATCAACACGTGCCTATTCATGGAAACAGATACAGTGACGTTGCAATTTTTGCTTAGATAATTTATTCTCATATTATGCATAAGATAAACAAAGGTGAAAGTGAAAAAGGACAGGTATTATTGATTATTGTTATGCTTCTTGCCACTGTAATCACCGTGGTAACTACTGTGTCGTTTAAATCCACCACAGATACACAGCTCACTAAGTTAGAACAGGAATCTCAGAAAACATTAGCTGCGGCTGAAGCTGGTATTGAAAAAGCTGTTGGAACGGGGCTAAACAATAATACATATCTTTACAGTGATAATTCAGTAAGTCTAAATAATTTAAGTGGTATTGCTCTGGACAAGAGTCAGCTTACTGTCAGTACGCAACAGGGAAATGAATTTTCATCACCTACGATTCAGAATGGTCAAGAATATACGTTTTATCTTGCAGACTACGATACCGCAACAGGTGCTCTATCTAACCCTTATAATGGCAATGTAACGCTTTATTATGGATCAGAATATACATCTAGTGGTGGGTGTTCTAATATCGCTCTAGAACTCACCATGGTCATGAATAATGCAGGGGTATATACATTAAAAAGATATATTGCAGATGTGAGTGGAAAATTTGGTGCAGCAGCGCAAACTGATCCTAATAACCTTGCACAAACTGGCATCACCACCGTAGATGGCGTAAAGTATTATTGTAAAAGTTCACAGATAACGCCACCAGCAAATACGGTACTGCTTATCGCCAGATCATTGTTTGATAAAACAAAAGTTGCCATTCAAGGTACCGTAGCGCTTAAACCTCAAGGTAAAATTATTACATCTGAAGCACAGTCGTTATCAGGAATCGTAAAAAAAGTAGAATTGTTCCAATCGCTTCCGCAGATACCAGCAGAATTTTTCGTAACAAGCTTTTAAAAATAAAAGCATATAACACTTATAAAAGTTATATTCGTTATAACTATTATATCTAAATCTAGAATTTTTCTGCATGGACCTGTTCTTTTGTAAGTCCTTTGCTTAGCATAAACTCCTTCATTCCCTCGACTATTTCTCTTCCACCACAGAGATAATAATCAGTATTCATACGATCATTTCCTTCCGAATCACGCTCCCAAACCTCCGTAGCTCTTCCATGAGCAATAAAAGGTTTCATTTCATCAGGTATAGAGTCTATCGACTCTTGGCGTGATAAACAGATTTTAAATGAAAAGTGTGAAAACGATTTCATCATATCTATTAATTCATCGTGTAAATAGATATGGTCATATGTTTTAAAACCAAGATAGAGGCTAATATGTTTTGTGAATTGAGGCTCGTGATAGAGGAGCTGGTCTATCATACTTCTAATAGGGGCATAGCCTGTTCCCGTAGCAAGAAAAACAATATCGCGAGCAGGTGGTTTAAGTACAAATATACCTGCTGGTCCCTGACATACAAATGTCCCGCCGATAGGCAGATTATTTAGGAACTCCGATGCAACTCCTCCCGGAAGAAACTTTATGAGTAACTCAAAAGATCCAGATGAGTGAGAGCTTGATGCAATAGAATAAAGTCTTCGTGCCGGATCACCTGATGGTTGAGGTATATGAAGTATCACATATTGACCTGCAACAAAGGGAAGTATTTTGTTCTGTTCAGGTGTTAGCTCAAGAATAAAAACGCCCTCATTCAGTTTTCTCTTTGCAATTAATCGTACTTCAAGTGTCTGTAGCATAGAGGTAGTATAAAGTATCTCCAGTGATTTTTAAATGTATTTGATTACAGATGTGACCGCTGCTGTATCTCGGCTTCCACAAACTCACGAGGTCTTCCATACTTAAGTCTTGAAAGTTGTGTTATTGCCTGAGCAATTTTTTCATTCGATTCAGCTTTCATTTTACTCATATCTTTTGTCATATCTACAGAGAATGGTGGTACCGGTTCGTTTTTTACGATTGTTTTCATATACGCATGAAACCTTTCAATATTGATAAGATCCGATTCTCCAAACACAGGCTGGAATTCACGTTGCAGGAACGATGCATCAGTTACACCTACACGGAACGCTATCTGGGTTCCTACGTTACCGAATACCGCATTCTTCACTTCTTCGTCCATCTGCCCGATAAACTGATTTGCTACAGTCAGATCAAGACGGTATTTACGAGCTTCTGACATGATGACAGCAAAGTCAGGCGTGGCGAAGTTCTGGAACTCGTCGACATAAAGACTAAAGTCCTTACGAAGTTCTTCGGGGGTATCCTGTCGGCTCATAGCAGCAACCAGAATTTTTGGAATCATAACAAGACCTAAGAAACTCGAATTTTCTTCGCCAAGTCGGCCTTTCGATAAATTTATGAGAAGTATCTTTCCTTCATCCATTACTTTGCGGAAATCAAAAGCACTTTTTGATTGTCCTATGATATTACGCATTGTTCTATTGGTGACAAATCTTCCGAATTTTGAAACGATGTAATCAAGCGTTTCTGATTTATGAAAGTCGGAAGTCTGTGCAATCTGATCGGTCCAGTAACGGCGGATAATAGGATCCTGCACTTTTGGCAGTAGTTCCTGTACATATTTCTGATCGGTGAGTACGCGCATGATCTCGATAAATGTAGCTCCTGGCTCACACATTACCGTAAGCATTGCGTTTCGAACTGCATGTTCAAATCGAGGTCCGATAATACCGGTACGCTGAGGGTCATAGAGCTTATACATCAGGTTGATAATGGCTGCTGCTATAAAATGTTTCTGATCCTCATTACCTGCTTCGAGCAAGTTAAGCCCCATGGGTCGCTCTATATCTGCAGGATCAAAATAAATAACATCTTCAGCTCGTTGAGGAGGAATAAATTTAAGCGTATCATCGATAAGATCACCGTGTGGATCAATCACGCAGACTCCCAGACCAGCACGTATATCCTGTTTTATCATTTCCTTGAGAAGTTCCGATTTACCGGTACCTGTTTTTCCAATAATGTATACGTGTCTTCGTCTATCTTCAAGGCTGATATTAACAGCGCGTTTTACCCCTCTATAATAGCCGAAACCAATATGCGTTCCACCTGTTTGTGGTACTTCTGCAGATACAGGTGCTGTTTTTGCCTTAAGCCATTGAATATTAGGCGTTTCAATAGTCTTGTTCGGGAAGTGAAAAAGTGATGCCAGTTCCTCAGAAGAAAACACATTGATCGTTCTAAAGAATGGAGGTTCTGTAACCGGAAAGAATTTGTAAATAAAATTAGTCATAAAACCACCTTTTACAAAAATACGGCCTCTTTTGAGTGAATTCGTTTCAGATGATAACTGGGAATAAGATGAAATAATATTGCGCAAGTGTGTTTCTGCTGCCTGTGGGGTTTCTGCTGAAACCACAAACCGTATCATTGTTTCAAATCCTGGTTTTGAACATTTTTCGTCAATTTTTTCAAGTCCTTTTGCATCGGATCTAAACGATGCTTTATCGGGGTTAGCTTCAGCTTTTTTGACAGATGCAACATAACTGTGTCCATGATGTTTCCATTTATCTGTAGCAGGACGTATTAAGTATTGTATTATCGCTCCTTCTCCTTCACTCATTTTAGAAAGAGAAGAGGTGATACCAGCAAGCGGATCAGTACCCAGTTCTTTGTATGACTTAAGAGGCATAAAACTATTCTGTTTCTGAAGAAGAAATCCGTATGCTACTTTACCGCCTTCATTAAAAATGTTTGGTTCATCTACTTTCTGAATATCGGCGGTTGGATAATATCCGTAGATTGTTTTTTCAACCAAATCAACGATGCGTGCAGGTGCGGATATATAAAAACGTATATCAGATTTTTTCCCTACTATTTCAAATGCGATAACATCATCTAAATCCATAAACGAAAGCCAACCTGTTTTTTTGAGTGATGATAGCGATGAAAACATCTGTTCAGCTGCATCTATTTTAATTTCATTATCTTTCGAAAGTTTTACCTCGAGCGTTATCATCTCCAGAGAAATCTGCTCACGCTTTTTAATGCGCGAATAAAGTATAAGCAGATATACAAAAATGCCGGTCAGTACAAAAGCAAGAAGTATCGCCACAAGAGCAAGAACGATGGTGATGAGCGAAGACATCAATCCGGAAAAATCGAGCGTGTTCATATGAAAATTATATATCATGTATAGCGTATTGGATACGGTATAATGATTCTATATGAAAGCTATAGGTAAGCTGCGGAAGCATTTCACAAAAAATCGCTTAAAACGTATTCAGAAAGAGACAGTATTCTGGTCAAAAGTGACATTGTTTGTGGCAAGCGTTCTTCTTCTTATAGGAAACATCCTCGCTTCTCAACTTCAACCTGGTCTCTATTATTCACTTGTGAATGAAGATCGTGATTCTGCGGTACATTTTTTGAAAGCTGTTCGCAATATTTCTCAATATAAAACACTTCTTGCCATGCACAAAAATATCTACGGACCCGATATTGAAAATGACGTGAATTTTCCACTGCTTCGAAAAGAACGAATAATTCAGTATCTTCAGGATATTCTCAAGAAAAAACCAGACGATCCAGAAGTGTTATATGGGTTATCAATCATGTATCGTGAACAGGGCAATAAAAAAGTCGCAGACAGTTACCTCAGTAAAGCGAAAGAGATTGATCCATCAATTGGTCAGGAATAATTATGCTAGCACAGGCGCATTTGTATATTAAAGGTGATGTCATCGGAGTTGGATTTCGTGCGTGGGCACGTATTCATGCACGACAACTTAATATTCACGGATGGATACGTGATGCTCATGATAAAGAGGATGTATTTGGGAAGGGCGGCGGTGTTGAAACTGTGTTACAGGGAGAACATCAGAATGTAGAACAGTTTATCGAACTCATACGCAAAGGGCCATCTATTTCGATGGTGCATGATGTAGAGGTTTTCTGGCAGGATGTAAAAGATATTTATGAAGAGTTTGAGATACGGAAATAATATGGAACAAAGACATCCCATACAGAAATTTTTAGATCGCGTTATACGTCAGAAACTAGATGAAATACCGTTTATTATTTTTGTTTCATTCCTTCTTACGTTTATCATAGCACGGGCGTATGTCTATATTACCTTTCATGATGTTCTAGAGTTGCCTATTAAGTTTGTGTATGTGCGTGGTATTCATGTACATCATCTTAATTTTGGCATCTTCATACTTGTTATAGTTGGATTTTTGTCACTGTATGATTTGCGACCCAGCCTTCATCAGAAACTTGCCGTTCTGTATGGCATTGGCCTGGCACTTACTTTTGATGAATTTGCACTGTGGCTCAAACTGCAGGATGATTATTATGCACGTATCAGTTACGACGCGATTATTATTATTGCAGTAATACTTTTGAACATTATTTATTTTCCCGATTTCTGGAGACGAATGGGAAAAAGGATTGTATCTTTCGTCAGATTTATACTTCCGAGATGATTTTATATGAATTTTTCGTAGGGGACGCAGATCTGCATCCCCTACAAAGTGTAAGAGAGGTTGGATATTATTCGTTCTGTTCGAACTCACCTCGAGGTCCGAGCGGGTTGTCATTGACCTCGAAGATGACCCGATTGACTCCATCTGGCAGCTGCTTCGTTCCGGCGATATACTCCGCCAGCTCCGTCTTGGCCATATCGATGGCCTTCGATTCGGCGTCAGTGAAATCAGCCGCCAGAGCCACAACCATGTACTCGGCGCGGCTTTTAGCGCCCGCAAAGTCAGGGTCGCTTTCGTCGATCAGATCGTGGCCTACATAACCTACGTGGATGCTATCGTTGTCCTTGTAGTACTGCATCCAGTGGTACTGGACGAGTAGCGTTTGGCCGACGATATTTTCCTTTCGCCGAACAGCGTTTGCGACGTTCTGCTTCGCATATTCTCGCGCGCTTTCAGCGGCGGCGGCGCCAAGAATCAGGAAAAGAAGTGCCCACAGGAACATAGGGATACCTAGCCAGCCTGCTGACGTACGCGTGGGCCGTGTTGCGGTAGACATGGGATGCCTCCTTCTAGTTGCCGACAATTTTCATAGCGAAATCGAGACCACGATTCGAGATTTCAGGGTGCGTGACTAGATAGGTCAACAGCAGCGCCACCACACCTATCCGACCTACCCATAGAATGACGTCAGCCCCGTCAATTTTCTTTAGCCGCTTGAACATAGCGCCGTCCTTTCTTTCTATCCAACCTCTTTATTAAGTTGCAGATTTGAAGCCAATACAGACACGAATGCCAGTTCAGCTTCAAAAACGCATGATTATGGCGTTTCACGGCCAAAATATATCTTATAGTATATCAAATATATGGAATAAAAGATAGGAGAATGAAAGCGAAGGAGAGGTTGGAATCTTCCTTCGCGCGGGCGTCTGATAGGACGTTGAGTTATTCCAGCTGTTCCAGTTGTCCCCAGCTGGTCCAGTAGTAGAACGTGCCACGTTCGTTTACCTGTCTGATCTCGAACAGGATCGTATCGCTATCGATTTCGATCCGTTCGCCGGTCGTCATAAACGTACCTGTAAGGCTGTACAATGCAGGGGAACCGTTATAGACACCGATTACACTAATAGTGTCGGTAGTGCTAAATTTAGCTCCACCCTCATATATTTCATGTACACGCGCCAAGGGAATAGTGTGGAAGAATGGCAATTGGGGTGCCATTTCAACGACTTTATCCTTTAAGTCTGCAGGTGCAGGCAAACCTATGTCATTAAGTGCCCGGCTCAGTGGTCCGAAAACGGTTATGGCGAGAAACACTGCAAGAAGCGCAACCAGAATTAGTTGAGCTCTCTGAAACCCGACAGACGTCCGGCGTGGAGCCAATTTGACGTGACGTGAGGCCTGTTGCGTTGACATGATGCACTCTCTTTCTATGTTGTGAATTCCAACCTCTACAGTCGTATAGTATATCAAACAATATCAACATTTACAGTACAAACGAGCTGTGCTTTTAAATAGAATGCACTTAAGCTATAATAACGGGTACAGGGCTCGTAGTTCAGCTGGCTAGAACGTCGCGCTGGCAGCGCGAAGGTCAGGGGTTCAAGTCCCCTCGAGTCCACTATAAAGTTTATCCCGCGGAGCTTTAGCGAAGTGGGACTAACTCACAAAATACCCCTGCATAAATAATCCGAATAAAATCATCTGGGTAAGAATAAAAAATAAGGCTATGGCTATTTTCGTTATGTTTCTGTTACTATATCGGGCTATGGCAATAAAAAAAGAGAGTGACAACAGTGAGTAACGGGGAAGCGATGAGAGTGTTCCCGAAGACGCAGGAATAAGAAGGTTTATAAGCGAAAAAAGAGAAAGTCCGATAAGAAAGGGCTTATGTTTATTACTCCGGTCTTTCCACAGGCGATACAAATCATACCCTAATATTGCCGCCACGAGACAGAAACTCACAAATTCTATGACAGCTACAAAATACGCGAAGTCATGTGCCGCTGTCAGAAATATTTTTATGTATCTGTATAGGACGATGGGAAGGAGAACAATATGTGTAGATCTATTTGCTCCAAATACTGCCTGTGCATGGATAAAGAATAGTGGATCACCTGTCGTTTTCCACAAATA
>CAYMIY010000051.1:6071-7834 GCA_964390735.1 uncultured Gammaproteobacteria bacterium | reverse complement strand
CAAGTATAAACGGTACAGAGGCAAGTTTGGGATGATTTACCCAGTACTGAAAGGTTTCAATGCCCAGCGTTCCCTCACCAATATTCTCATGTCTGTCTCGAAATGAGGCAAATGGATCGCGGCTATCGTTAAAATGGATTACTTCCAGCTTATCTAAACCTATGCGGGTATCAAACCATTCAAGCAGCTTATCTGTTTCTTCAGGTTTCACTATATCATATCCTGCCGAATAGAGGTGACAAGTATCAAGACATATCCTGAGACGGGGATTGTTTACGCCTTCAACAATGCGTGCGAGCTCCTCTAAATCTTTTCCAATCTTGCGATTGCCTGCATTTTCAGCCAGAAAAAAACTATCTTCAGGTGAATTATCAATCACTCGCTTTATATTTTTTATAAGAACGGGAAAGTTTTCGTGAGGTTCATCAAATAAGCCGCGTTCTTTCTTTTCTTTAAATGATCCTAGGTGGACAATACAACCGCGCACTTTCATACGTGAAGCAAATGTCATCTCACGCGTGAGCATCTCGACTGAGTTTGCGCCAATGTTTGCAGGATCGGCAAAATTAACGAGGTAAGAAGCATGAAAGTAGACATTCTGTATTTTGTATCTGCCGAGCATCTGTTCGTAGGTCCATAGATCATCATCACTTATGACGGGAACATGTCGTGCCATGGGTGAAACTGCGAACATCTGGAAGGTATTACAGCCCATCTCACCGGCTTTTTCTGCTGCCGCATGATAACCGCCATTGATTGAAACATGTGTGCCGATTTGATGTGACATGGAGATATTCTACAGGAGTATAAAAATTTATACTATAGCTTGTTATAATTACTATATGTTCAAAACGAAGCTTTTTTTAGATGAGTCCGGCAAAGCTAGCCTTGCATCTTCAGATGATTTTATTTTGACCGGTGTTATTCTACAACAAAGATATAAGTCTATAGTGGAGGGATATTTTAATTTCATTAAAAGTAAATACGGTATTAATGTTAACGCTCCGTATCATAGTTATCACATATATGAACATCCGTATCATAAACTACATAATAGTGATCTAAAGAAATTATCTGTCGACCTTGCTGATTTTTTATCGGTGATACCAGTAGATATTAAGATAATTCGTGTAAATAAAACAATTTTTAGGAGAGCACTTGGAATAAAATCTGATAACGATTTCACTGGATCGCCTAAGCGAGTGTCTATGAAAGAGTTCCCATATTTAATTACCTTTTCATATTTACTTGGGTGGTTTTCTGACTTTATCAAGGATGGAAATGTTATTGGCGAGATAGTTGCAGATTCTAGGCGTGCGGCAGATAAACATTTAGTAGAGGCACTTGATAAAACTAAAAGTCCTGAATGTATACTTGATGCAGCTGTGAAAGATGTCCTTATTAGAAAGTGTACCGCTATTCGATTTGCAACAAAATATTATTTATCGGGAGGATTAGAGCTTACCGACTATATATCGTATACGTCTTTTTTTAAGGTGAGAAAGAAACTTGGTAATGTAAAAGATATTGGACTTGAAAAAGTCTGGAAAGTGATAAAAAATAAATTGAGTGACAACGACATACACACTTTGACAAAAGAAGAAATACAGAAATATTTTAAAATTGACAAAGATGGAGTTCACAAGTACCTTAAATAAATTTTAAAAAACTTGTGAGCGCCACCTTACGGTGGACGGTCGCTTAACTACATTATATCTGATTTGCAATCTATTTGTCAATTGTACAGTATATGTACTTGACAT
>CAYMIY010000051.1:0-5971 GCA_964390735.1 uncultured Gammaproteobacteria bacterium | reverse complement strand
CATTATATCTGATTTGCAATCTATTTGTCAATTGTACAGTATATGTACTTGACATATGTTAGCAGAGTTATTATACTCTTGCTAATACCCCTCCGCTCATATTATAATTAGTTTGAGCTTCGGAGTCATAAAGTAGATAATTCTCTATATAAACATATGGAAGATTTAACACAAAGACAGGTAGATATACTCAAAGCAATCATTCGTGAATATACAGATGTGGGAGAAGCAGTAGGCTCGGAAATTCTTGAGAAAAAGTATAAACTAGGCGTTTCGCCGGCCACCATCCGTAACGAGATGGTAGAACTTGCACGCAAAGGTTATCTGAAGAAAACTCATTTCTCATCGGGTCGTGTCCCTTCTGCACGCGGATTCCGTTTTTATATCAAGCATCTCATGAAGGAAAAAGAACTCTCAACGGTCGATGAAGTTGCATACAAAAACAGTATCTGGGATGACAAGGAAGAAACACATAAGTTGCTTTACAACGCAACAAAAGTATTGGCATCGCGTACCGGATTATTGTCAATCACAGCGACCAACAGCGGTGATATTTTTTATTCAGGAATAGGAAATATTCTGGGAAAAACAGAGTTTCTGGACATGGCACTTTCACGTACACTCTTCGGCATGCTGGATGAGGTTCATTTCTGGGAAGGCATTCTTCGCCAGTTTTATCGGATGGACGAAGACGTAATGTACCTTCTGGGTGAGGAAGATTTCCGAGACCCGGCATTCGAATCATGTGCAAGTGTGATCGGCGAATTCGAAGGACAGAAAACAAAAGGAATTATTGGAGTAGTTGGACCTAAACGTATGTCATATGACGTCGTCATTCCCCAGGTTCGCTATTTTTCACATCTGATCGAAGAAATAATCAGATCACAGGAAGGTTAACATTAATTAATTACGAACAGTTTTATGGACAAACAAAAGGCCCACTCCGTCTCGCAAAGCGAGACTACGACTGGCCAAGCAACTCAACCAGCTCCCATTCAGCAAGTAGATGACGTAACAGGAGTACTTACCCAGGAAAGGGATGATTTTAAAAATAAATATTTACGGGCACTCGCCGATTATCAGAATCTTGATCGCCGCATGCGCGATGAACGCGTAGAGATACGTAAATCAGCAGAGGCGAATGTAATTCTCGAATTATTACCATTTCTGGATGTATTAAATCAGGCAGAAGTGTTTATCAAAGATCAGGGTCTCAAAATGGTAAAAGATAAGTTTGTTCAGCAGCTTGCCGATATGGGAGTTAAAACGATGGATCTTCTGAACAAGGAATATGATCCATATACCGCAGAAGCAATAGAAGTAGTTGAAGGTGAAAAAGAAAATATGGTAGTCGAAATTGTGCGTAACGGCTATATGTTATACGACAAAATATTACGCCCGGCACAAGTTAAAGTGTCAAAAAAATCTTTATAAATTTATTTTAAAACTATGAGTAAAATAATCGGAATCGATTTAGGAACAACAAACTCAGCGGTAGCCGTCATGGAAGGCGGAAAACCGAAAATTATTCATTCTCAGGAAGGCCGCAACGTCATCCCTTCAGTGGTTGACCCGGTCAAACATATCGTAGGCGATGTCGCAAAGCGACAGATTGTTATCAACCCAAAAAGAACAGTCTTCTCAGTAAAACGTCTCATGGGTCGCCGCGTTTCTGATCCATCAGTACAGTACGACATGAAATGGCTTCCCTATGCTATCAAGGAAGGAAAAGACGGACGCGCAAATGTAGAAGTTGAAGGCAAAACATACACACCACAGGAAATTTCTGCCATGATTCTTCAAAAAATCAAAGCAGATGCAGAAGCATATCTCGGTGAAAAAGTAGAAAAAGCAGTGATCACTGTTCCTGCCTATTTTGACGACAGTGAACGCCAGGCAACAAAACAGGCAGGCGAGATCGCAGGTCTTGAAGTTGTACGTATCATTAACGAACCTACAGCTGCTGCTCTCGCATATGGACTTGATAAAACACATGCACATACGATTGCTGTTTATGATTTAGGAGGAGGAACCTTCGATATCACCATTCTTGAACTCGGTGATGGCGTATTCCAGGTAAAAGCCACCAACGGTGATACACATCTCGGCGGCGACGACTTTGATAAGGTCATACTTGATTACATAGCTAGTGAATTCAAGAAAGAAAATGGCGTTGATCTTACCAAAGATGCACAGGCATTACAGCGTTTGCGTGATGCTGCTGAAAAAGCAAAGATCGAACTGTCATCTTCACTCGAAGCAGAAATCAACTTACCATTCATTACCGTCAAAGATGGACAGCCAACACACCTCGTCATGAAACTGACCCGTGCAAAGCTTGAACAGCTTGTCGGTGATCTCATCAAGAAATCATTCGAACCGGTAAAAGCAGCAATTGCTGATGCCAAGATTTCTGCAAAAGATATTAATGAAGTAGTACTTGTCGGTGGAATGACTCGTATGCCAAAAGTAATCGAAGAAGTAAAAGCTTTCTTTGGCAAAGAGCCAAACCGCTCAGTCAATCCTGATGAAGTAGTTGCTATTGGTGCAGCTGTACAGGCAGGCGTACTGACCGGAGAAACAAAAGATGTTGTATTACTCGATGTAACACCTCTGACCCTTGGTGTCGAAACACTCGGAGGCGTTACCACACCGCTTATCACACGAAACACAACGGTGCCTACAACAAAATCAGAAGTATTCTCAACCGCACAGGATAATCAGACACAGGTAGAGATTCATATTCTCCAGGGTGAACGACCGCTCGCACGTGATAATAAGTCACTTGGGCGCTTTATCCTTGAGGGTATTCCACCTGCTCCACGAGGTGTCCCACAGGTTGAAGTATCATTCGATATTGATGCAAGTGGTATCCTGACAGTCACTGCAAAAGATAAAGCAACGGGTAAGACACAGAGTATCAAACTTACCGGCTCAACAGGTCTTTCAAAAGAGGAAATTGAAAAGATGAGAGAAGCTGCTGAAAAGTTTGCTGATGCAGACAAGACAGAAAAAGAACGCATCGAAGTCAAAAACAAAGCAGACAATTTACTCTATGTTGCTGAAAAATCACTCAAGGATGTTGGAGAAAAAGCTCCACAGGCCGATCGTGATGAAGTAACTGCAAAAATAAAAGAACTGAAAGAAGCCATTGAAAAAGGCGAGAAAGATGAAATGGAGAAAAAAACAGGCGAGCTTTCAGAGTCACTGCAGAAAATAGGCAAGCATATGTATGAAGAACAAGGCGCAGCTCCACAGCAGCCTGCAGAAGGACAACCACAGGCAGAAGCTACGCCCGACTCCGCTGAAGCTTCGCCGGGTAAACTCGATAAAGACGTTGAGGAAGGACAGGTTGTCGGTTAAAATGTAAATCACCAATGAAAGATTACTACGAAGTTCTGGGTGTCACGAAAAGTGCATCTGTAGACGAAATAAAATCGGCTTATAGAAAACAAGCACTCCAGTGGCACCCTGACCGTAATAAGTCAGCGGAAGCTACTGAACGGTTTAAACAAATCACCAAAGCGTACGAAGTACTATCCGATCCTAAGAAAAAGGAGATGTATGATCAGTATGGTCATGATAACTTTGAACGTGCAGGAGGTAACTCTGCTGCAGGTGGTGCACCCGGAAGATCAGGACCATTCACATACACATACAGTGATTTTGGAGGTGGAAACCCCTTCGGCGAAGGTGGGGCAGATCCATTTGAAATATTTGAGCAGTTTTTTGGTTTCCAGTCACCGTTCGGTCAATCACGGCAACAGCGCAAGCAAATGTATCAGATTCAACTGACATTCGAAGAAGCTGTAAAGGGTATTGAAAAGGAAGTCAGACTTGAAGGCTCTAATAGAAAAATTAAAATACCTGCGGGTGTTGATGACGGTACACGTATGCGCTTTACAGACTTTGATCTTCTCATTAGTGTAAAGCCCCATGCTTTTTTTAAGCGTGAAGGACAGGATCTCTACGTGGAAAAAGAAATAACCTATCCCATGGCAGTACTTGGAGGAGTTATCGATGTGCCAACAATCGATGAATCTGTAAAATTGAAGATTCGTCCGGGTACTCAGTCAGGTACGACTGTCCGACTACAGGGCAAAGGTATACCGTATCCGAATTCCAATCGTCGAGGTGATGAATATGTTTCATACCGCGTGATTGTACCTCAAAAAGTAAGTACGAAAATAAGAAAATTGCTGGAAGAGCTACAGCGCGAGACCGGATAATGGATATTCATACCGATTTATCTCATATTTCTACATATAAATCATATCTTCGACTGAGGCAGGCCACTCACGAATTTATGAAAGAGAAGAACTATCTTGAAATTGATGCGCCAGTACTTGCACCGGCACTTATCCCTGAATCATACCTTGATATATTTAAAACAAGCTTTTCTTTTTTCGACAGAAAGCAGGATATGTACCTGACACCATCTGCAGAGCTTTTTCTGAAAAGATTACTTACACAGGATATCGGAAATTGTTATTATCTTGGCCACTGTTTTCGCAACAGTGAACCACAATCGACACTACATTCTCCCGAATTTACCATGCTTGAGTTTTATAAACTGGGAATTAATTACCTGCAGATGGCCGATGAACTCCTTGCTCTGATCCAATATCTTGCCCAATCTATCCATACATCTCATGAGTTCACCTATAAAGGTAAGAACATATCTGTCGAAAAATGGGAAAAAATGAGTGTAGCCGAAGCTTTCCACAAATACAGTAAAATACCCGCAGAAATCCTATTTGATGAAAAAAAGTTTCTTGTCATCGCACAAACGAAAGGATATAACGTCGATGGATTTCTTTATGAAGACGTATTCTCTCAAATCTTTACGCAGGAAATAGAGCCTCATTTAGGTTCAAATGGATTACCTACTCTTGTTTATGATTATCCATATCAGATGGCTTCGCTGGCGAAACTCAATGAAGATAGAATAACAGCACAGCGCATAGAATTTTATATTGAAGGAATTGAAATCGGCGGATGTTGTACTGAGCTTGCAGACTGGAGAGAGCAGGAAAAAAGATTTGAAAATGAAGGTTTAAAGCGTCAGAAAAGCGGACTCGTTGTTCATTCAATTGACAAAGGCTTTATACAGGCATTAAAATATGGTCTTCCCAATTGTACAGGAAGCGGTGTAGGATTTGATAGATTGGCAATGGTACTCACAGACTCCTCATCGATAAAAGAATTACGCATTGTAGATGTTTACTAGTTAATTAAGAATTAAAAATTAAAAATTGATTTTTATTCTTAATTCATAATTCTTAATTATTAATTCAGTATTATACATATGAAAGTGATGGCAGGTAATTTAAAAAAGGGAGAATTTGTTTATCACCAGAATGAAATCTGGCAGGTACAGAAAGCAGAATTTTATTCGCCGGGTAAAGGATCAGCTCTTATGAAAGCAAAAATCAAAAACGTAAAAACAGCAAAAAATGTTGATATGACATATAAGTCAAGTGAGTCCGTGGAGACTGTTGAAGTAGATAGTGTTGAAATGCAGTATCTGTACAAAGACGGAGAAAGTTTATATTTTATGAATGAACGATCCTATAATCAGTACACACTTCCTCTTGAAATGGCAGGAAGCGCCGCAAATTATCTGAAGGAAGGGAGCAAATATTATCTGTATCTCCACAACGACGTTCCGCTTACACTTCGACCACCGGCAAGTGTACATCTGAAAGTAACTGAAGCAGAAGATGCAGTGAAAGGAGATACTGTTTCAGGAGTTAAGAAAGCAGCTAAAGTGGAGTCAGGAGCAACTGTTATGGTTCCTATCTTCGTAAAAGTCGGAGATATCATCTCAGTCAATCCGGAAACCGGAGAATATGGTGAGCGTGTCAAAGATCCAACACAACAATAATTACCAATTACCCACCCTATATGCTTTCTGTAGGAGAAATACTACGTAAAGAGCGCGAAAAAAAAGGCTTATCACTGGTTCAGG
>CAYMIY010000050.1:4486-7870 GCA_964390735.1 uncultured Gammaproteobacteria bacterium | reverse complement strand
ATCATACGCGACTCGGTACTTATTTAGACGCATCTGTGCCAGAGGAGGGACTTGAACCCTCACGCCTTTTGGGCACACGGTCCTAAGCCGTGCTTGTCTGCCAATTCCAACACTCTGGCAAGGTGGCAAATTATTATATCAATAAGTAGAAGAGAATAATCGACATTTTGCCAAAAAAAAACCACCCGCCAAAGACAGTCATACTCTTTGGACGGATAGCCGTTTGGGTTATCAATTGTTATTAATAACTTCTTCTACGATCGTTGCGGAATCCACCGTTTCCACCACCTGGTCTGCGCTCTTCGCGAGGTTTGGCGACGTTAACAATGATTTTTCTGCCTTCGACTTCTTTTTCATGCATTTCTTGGGTTGCGCGTGTTGCTGCTTCTTCGTCAGCAAATGTCACGAATCCGAAACCTTTTGATCTGCCTGACATACGGTCGATTATGATTGTAGCTTCAGTTATTTCACCATACTGTGAAAATAATTCACGTAGCATTTCATCGGTCATTGACCAAGGAAGATTACCAATATAAAGTTTTTTATTATCCATTCTGTTTCACCTCCTTTCCTAGGGGACTTTGTTTCATCAATGTAGATGTCTTACTGAATTAGAACCTAATGCAGCATTTCTATCTATTGAGAAATCTACATCTATTATAACATAATTATAAAAAGAATGTGATTTGCATTACAAAACTTGCTTCTGCTTAAATTCTCACATGTAAGTTACTATCGCGGTACAAAAGGTATCCGTGAGGCTTCTTTCAAAATAGACCCAAGTCAATGAAATTGTTCATGATCATTTTGATTTCTGGAGATGTTTCGAAAGTGGTTGCGCAAACGACTGTACGAATAATCCAAGCAGAAGTAAGTTCTGAATATATTAAGTATACCACACTATTTCAGGAATGCAAGCCTATGCGTGTAACGTGGAGCAATTTAGCAATGAAACAATTCATACCTTCCTAACTGCCTCAATATCTTTCTGCAGTTGTGCTTTCATTTCGTCAAACGAGGTGAAGTCCATCACTCCACGAATAAATGTATCTAGAGTAAAGAAGACAGTTTCGTCATATATTTCTTTGTTAAAGTCGAGGATGTAGATCTCGAGTACATTCGTTGTTTCATTTTTTACTTTCCGCGGACCGTAGTATAACGCTCCTTTGTATTCAATATCATCATATTTGACGACAGAAGAATAGACCCCGGGCACTGTGTCTGACGGTATCACTGATGGATCGAGATTAACTGTGGGAAAACCGATGGTTCGGCCTGACTGATCACCTCGTTGTACGGCACTATGATATACAATACTCATTTTTCAAAAGCTGCAACTTTATACATCGCAACACCTAAAAGAATTACACCAAGTATCTGAGTAGGGGAGAGGGGATTATGAAAATACACATAGTCGATGACTATTGCAGAGGCTGGCCAGGTAAGCTCACATATCGTTGTAACCCGTGCAGGCGTTTTTTTTAAGCCATAATAATAAATCACAAGAGCTAATAGTCCACTCGTGAGTACTATGATGCCTAGGCTCATCCATTGTCCGTTTGTAAGTGATGTCATAGCTCCAAGTTGATTATTGGAAGCAATAAGGCCAAGAGCGAATAGGGGAGCGAGAAAGAAACGTAACGCGGTTGCAGTGAGAAACGATACTTTATTAAGTACATACTTACTGAATGCAGTGGAAGTTCCCCACATAAATCCTGCACTTAGTGCAAGCAGACCTGCGATCAGGGTACCATTACCTGACGATAGGTTAACTCGTAAGTCTTTAAATGTAATGATATATGCAGCAACTAATGCAAGGGCTACCCAGACAATAAAGTTTTTCGAAATTTTCTCTTTGAGGATAACGGCAGCCGCAAGAATCGCCCAGATTGGCTGGAGCTGCTGAAGAAGAACGACTACTGAATACTGAATATAATTTACTTTGCCAAGAGCTGCAGTATAAAAGATTGTTCCGAGTGCACCTGAAAATACGGAGACGATAATCATAGATATCCATTCATTACGCGTCATTTTTTTGAGATCCTTCCACCATACACCCATAAACGGAATCAAGACAAGTGCGCCAAGCGCATGCTCATAAAAAACAACAACGGCTGGAGGGAGTGCATAGAGTTCACGTCGAAGAACGCCATCTAGACTCCAAAGTAGGGCAGCAATGATTATAAAAAGGGGTCCGAATTTTGACAGTTTTTTCATCATTATCGAATTATAACAGACAGTCCATTGTATAATGATGAGTATGAAGCCACGTATTATCGGACTCGCACTTTTTATAGGAATAGTAGCATTTGTAGGCTTTCATATTTCAAACACTCCTGTTCAAAAAAAGATTACTAAGCTCCCAAGAGCTGCTATAACAAAAGAATCTGCCGGCACAGTCGCATCGGCTTTTGATACAACTGATCCTAATGAATCAATCGAAGAAACCGGCTGGACAACCAGTGGCAAAATAATGATGTATACAAATAATAATTTAGGAGTTTCATTTCATTACGTTTCAGGAGTCGGGACTCCGGTGTTTGCATTAACAAATGGTAATAGAATCTGTGTGACTATTGATAAAAATGATAATGACTGCTTAAAAGGTCAGTATGTCGAACTGTTTACAAAAGATCGACCTGCAAGTTTAGAAGAAACACTTCAAAAGCAACTTCTTAAGGGAATTGATCCATCCACGTGTTATGCCGAGACATACAAGGGGAGTAATAAAAACTACGATTATATGCAGATAAGTTATCCCGATAGTGCGACAGAAGAAGATCCATTTTCTACCGCTACGGCAAATGCATGCCCACAGGCCTATCGCAAAACAAATGGCATGCGCTATTTCGTCACAGACAAAGCGCACTCTGATCGATTCGCATTCTTCAATATAGGACAATATGTGATACCGGGCGGAGACGGAACTGCCTGGCAGGATACATTTATTTTCTTCTAATCAACCCCCGAGGTTGATTAGAGCCTCTCAACAATATGTGAATTGAGGCATTCGTTTTATACAATTCCAATCGTCACGAAGTTATTTACTATGTGTACCACCATACCAGGATAAACCGACTTAGATTGTCTTTTGATAAATCCAAGTATGAATCCGAATATAAATACCTGTGCCGAATTCATGACGAGCACAATAAGGCTCATATGTGAGAGCAAAATCCATCCGGGATAATGTAACAGTGTAAATACGATAGCTGACACTACAATTGCCTGCATACCATCCATCTGCTTTTCAAGTTCTGTGAGTAAGAATCCACGGAACACGAGTTCTTCGATGATCGGCGCAAACGGAATGTTAAAGAGTATCCATATATTTCTGGTAAAAACGATATTCCTTGTTACAAAGGCATCGGCAACAAGAAGAAT
>CAYMIY010000050.1:0-4386 GCA_964390735.1 uncultured Gammaproteobacteria bacterium | reverse complement strand
ATAGGGTTTTCTTCTCATTCTTATGTAGTTTCATGCTTTCATTATACCGTTATAGGAATGGGTAGTGACAGCGATTAACCACGCTGTCACTACATAGGTATTAGCTAATTCTTTTTTCGGCGAGTATCTCCACGCGGTTGGCGAGTTGACGTTTTCTCTCGCTTGTAGGATACTTCGATTGAGATAAGTCGTCCGGCCTCATATTGCAAAACTTTCAGTTTTTTTGCGCTATATTTGCCGGGAAATGCAGCCGCATAACGCTTTACCTCGGCCAGAGATGGAGTCTCCGTTGATTTAAGCAACGTTGTGTACCAAGTAAGACCCCAGGATTTAACAGCGGTCCCTTCTGCTTGCTTGAGTGCCTCGCGTATAGTCCGTTCTACGAGATCCATAATACCTCCTTATAGCTAAATACCAGTTAGCAGCAATTATACTATATCTCACTCTAGTGCGCTTACCACAGTACTCATGCATCTTATATGATAAAATAACACGTACGTTTGTAAGGAAGGGTGCGAGAGTGGTTGAATCGGCACGCCTGGAAAGCGTGTTAGGCGGCAACGTCTACAGGGGTTCGAATCCCCTCCCTTCCGCAGAGTTATTGACACCGCCTATCAGAGACGGTAGGATAATATTATATGGACGAAGAAAATAGAGGAAGTCACGAATCTGAAAACCGCATTAACGGCCTATATGCATATACTGTAGATGGAAAAGAATGCACTAGAGAAGAATATGAAGCAGCACTCGCTGCATTAGACAAATTGCAGGAAACATACAAAGAGAAACTATATCAGGTACAGGTTATACCGTCCGAACGTCGAGATACGGCGCCACATTATAAACAAGGAAAAATCCCTAATACGGAACGAATATTTTTCTTTAAATCTCAAGGTGCTCATGACTCAAAAGACATAGATCCGTACGATCTTAACACGTTACAGGACAACCAATGGTTTTTGTGTGTAGCAGATAAGGTAAATGCAGTCCCCGGAAATTTAAATAAGGGATCTGTCGAAGGTGTACCACTTCAACGTGCACCCATACTTCGCGAATGGATTGCCAAAGATGATGATACTCTTAGAATCGGCAATATATATGCTCCTCGAGTCACATATGTAGAACGTAACGGTACATACAGAAATGATACAGGGAAGCCCATAGATTTTTTTACAGATCCTAAGTTAATCGATCAAATCGATCTCCCTCCATCTCTTCACCAAAAAGTTGCATCAGACTTGGAGGCATACAATAATGGTCTCACTAAAGCTCTTGATGCAATTCAGTGGCCATCTCTAAAAGGTGAAATGCCATACAATGATGGTACACTTCATGGAGTAATTACTACGACATACGAAAATCGCCCTTATAATCTTATCGCTAAAGTTTCTATTTTTCGAAGTTCACAAATTCCGCATGGAAGTATAAAACGTGAATCAACCTTTTTTGATCTTAATAATTATAAGAGACCTATATCTCTTGAAAATATAAAACATATAGTCCAGGCATTAGGAAAACCTGAAAAAATAATTAGCACAGTAGGAGATAAGGGCCCATCTATTGAATGCACTTGGGGATCAATTGTCTTTCAATTCGATATCGGTGTACTTGTACAAGATCCAGCTTATAAAGTACAGGTTGAACTTCCACAAGTCATTGACGTCACTGACCAGTCTAGAAACTCATTAGAATATGATATAAAGATTCATACAGATGCCACGGGAGAACTTGTAATAAAAGATAGGTTGTATCGCGAAGTACTAGGATATACTGATTCGTCTATCATGAAAGCCCATATAGGTTCCATTGCATATATGCTTGCTCCTCAACTGGAAGATATGCTACGCTCTACCATACATAAACGACCTCCAGAAGAGTATACACTTGAGTATCGTGAAAGAGCTCTTCGACACCATGAACAATTTACTGGTCCAAACGGAGAAAACGCAGTTGAGCGTGATTTTTTTTATGCTCTAAACGCCATAGAACCTATTATGACACATGTACCCCGGTTTTTGCATTGGGATAAAGAAATAGTTGACGGCGATCCGGAAAGTGCAGATGGTATGCGGGGTGGTAGCGGAAATGTTACAAAAAGGAAAGTACCTACTACAGGGTATCGTTTTGGTAATTTGCTTATGGAGTGCCATTATATTTCAGATAATCCAGCTGAAGTAAAAAAGGTAATTCTTTCTGCGTTCCTCGCAAATATGACAGCTTATTTGAATAGGATAGAGGCAGATGCGACAAAACAGGCTACCTACTTACCTGTTTTTGGACAGCATTATGTAACTCCGGAGAGCTGGTATGCAGATCCACCACCTCCCGTAACAGACCAGGTTTCATATCAACAAAAGAAGTCATTGCTTGATGAAAGATTCGCTGCCTTACAGAAAAAATGGGCAACCTTCTTTCTACCCGCCGAAAAATATGTCCTCGATATGTCTTCAGATGAGATGAGAGTGCATATCGAAAATCAGGAATACCTTCGGGTAACAATGGAAGACATAGAGAAAAGCTTACCGGCCTTAAAAAAATCGCCACTAGGAAAATACAGTTCTTTAAACATAGACAATCTTCTAGAAGAACTAAAGAGTAAAATGCAGCACTTCACTGAATTTAAGCCCTCATTTTTACCTTCTGCTGAAAAACTTCTTGCCGAGCTCCAAACATTTAAAGATCAGGTTGATAGAATGAGGTCATTTCAAATTGTAATAAACAAATGCAATGCGATGTTTAAAGAGAGACTAACATCTCCTCCTTTCATAGTAGCATTTCAGAAAATATTTCCTGAATATGGTTCCACTCCGCTTAAGACAGCACTTAGCGCTGATTTAAAACCCGACGAAACAATTGAAGATCGCATTGCATATCTGGCAAAACATACACGAGACACATTATCTTCCGCATTGAATCTTGGATTGGCCCCAGAAAGTGATATTGACTTAATTGAAACGATGGGGGATTATCTTAAAGGCATAGAGATATCACAGAAACTGGTTGATGAATGGACAAAATTACTCTTAGGTAAGTCGCAGGATCCTATGCTTGGAATACCCGGAAATACGGTCGATGGTATGAATATCGTATTTCCTACAGCACGTACAAATGCTCAAGGGAATTTAGTGTACATGCACGATCCTAATAACGTTACAGGTACTAGGAATGATGGCACACAAAATTTTGTGTTGTTAGGAGAATCGGTTGCTATCAACAGAGATACCAAAGCTGAAGCTCCATTTGCACCCGTGCAGTTTATCATGAATAATGGTAGTCGTAATTATCATGATATCATCATCGAACTGGATCCTTTTCATTCGCCCGTAACAACTTTGCCAGATCATATCACATATAGGAGCAAAAATGTCATCAGTAACCCTTCGTATCCTCTTCTGACAGGTAATACCACAGAGATAAAAGCAACGGACGCCGAGATGGAAATACTAAGAAAGGCTCGTGAGGCTAACTCTATTTTTAAAAGCAAAGTTTCTGTAAATGAAACTAAACAGCATACTGAACTTCAGCCCAGTAGTCGACCATCGCCGCGACATCAATATCTAGATCCTGAAGTGCTAGAAGAGCTGGGGATTCCTCGTAAACCCTTACCCAAAAAAGAAATTACATTTGATGCTTTAACAGTAGAGCAAGCAGCCCGTCTCCTTGATACCCCTCTTGATGAATTGCCACAGTTTCTTGACGGTTCCATTCAGCACCTGCACTTTCAAAATGCTCGGCAGTTTACAGAAAAGACATTTGAAGAAGTAGCACTTTCCCGTATTGATGATAAGACCATTTCAGATACTTTAGCAAGTCTTGATGGCATGAAACTGGAACTTTCACGTTCTGAAAGTACGCCACAAAAAAAACAGGTCGTTGACGGTCTAGCAGCTCTTCAGACTGAATATAAGCGTCGATGGACCGCAATACAAGCACCAGGTAATTTTAGTCAGGAACTAAAAAGTGCTGGTTTTGATATTAAGGATAAAGAGGTGAAAAAAATAATTGCTATTGCCTGTTATCACCAACTAAACTCAGGAGTGGATTCATTAAAGACTGTACTACAAGAGATCATACGTGCTACAAATAATACATTACTACTTAATAAAGTAGTGCAATATGCATTGGAAAAGAAATCAGTTGAAGCTGAGGATGTAGATCGTATGAAGCGGAGTATAACAGATATAATTGCTTCCGATCCCGAGTGGAATATAAACGACATAGATCATATAGGATTAATTGCACTATATGCGCTAGATAAGATGTAGGCTAATGATAATACTATATGACTATCACTATTATTCTCGGATACGGCATTTACTCCGAAGAAAATACCACATACAAGAATTACCTCGATATAGCTGCGGGCATCATTAAAGGCACTCAGAC
>CAYMIY010000049.1:0-8482 GCA_964390735.1 uncultured Gammaproteobacteria bacterium | reverse complement strand
TACGAAACACTTCACAGCCATACCACAACATCCGACGGTATTCTTTCATATACTGAACTTCTTGATCTGTTTAAACATAACTCAATCTCAACTGTTGCCTTTACCGATCACGATGCATTAATCAATGCAGATACCTTTTTAAAACTAAAAAAGCTCAATCATGAAGTGAAGTTTATATCCGGTATAGAGATTTCAGTCAATACACTTAAAGAACTCGATGGGAATATCCCTTCTTCAGCTTCGTTCCATATGATCGGACTATTTGTCGATCCAACAGATGCAAAACTAAAAGCATATTGCGATACAGCACGTGAAAACCGCATGCAACGTATGTCAAAATATGTCGAACATTTTGTTCAGTTAGGGTTTAAAATCACACTCGACGAAGTGCGTGCGCAGACACCAGGCGATATCCTGGCGAGCCCACATCTCGTTTCAGCACTCTTAAAGCATCCGGAAAACGAAGCCATTATCGATCATGTCATTACTCAAATGCCTGAAGAAAAAGCCACTCTTGTAAAATCACACAGGCCGGACAAACAGATCTATGATATTTACCTCGGGAACGATCCATTTATCAAAGGAATCAAAGTTCCCTATCTACATACCATGTCTATGGACGATGCCGTAAGTCTCATCCGAAATGCAGGGGGTATTGCGAGCATTGCTCACTGGTTTACCGTTAATCCGCCAGTGGATAAAGCGATGCTCATTACTTTTGCAAAAGAAAAAAGAATTGACGGACTTGAAACAATCAATGGATTTCTTGATCCGGTTGAGATGCAGGAACGCATCGAAGATGACATCGTAACGCTAAAGGAAATTGTTAATGAATACGATCTACTCGAAACGGGCGGTGTTGATTTTCATAAACCTGCAGATCTCGGCAGACTATCAGAAGAACGATTTGCAAGACGAGCAAAAGATACAATAGGAATGACAGCTACAATTCTGAAAAAGAAACCAGAAATAAGTACACAATGGAGTACCATTCCACGGAAATGATACATGAGTAGGGACAGAACAGTGTTCTGTCCCTACATAACACATAATTTCGTCCCCTGCGACATTTTTGTTATAATATCTTCTATGAAAACAATCGTAACACACATGTCGGTAGACCTTGATGCCGTGACAAGTGCATGGCTCGTACGCAAATATGTTCCGGGCTGGCAGGAAGCACATTTTGCTTTTGTTCCGATTGAACAGACTCTCAATAATCTACCTCCCGATGCAAATCCTGATGTCATACACGTAGATACCGGTTTCGGTAAGTTTGACCATCACCACATTAAAGGATATTTATCTGCATCAAAACTCGTATTTGATTACTGCATGGCAAATGATTATATCCCTCCACGTGAGCGTGCACCGCTGGGTAGAGTAGTGGATTATGTGAATATGATCGATAACTTCGGCGAAGTAGATTTCCATCAGCCATCACTCGATCTGTATGATTTTCTCCCGCATCAGCTTATTTTCGGTATTAAATTTATTTTGAAACAGGATGATGTAAAAGTAATCGAGCAGATGATGCTCATACTTGAATCAGCATTGTTTATGATGCGGAACAAAACAAACGCCGAAGCCGCAATCGAGAACGGAGTCGTGTTTAATTCGAAATGGGGACGCACAGTCGCATTTGAATCAAAGAATGAAGAAGCGCTTAAGCTCGCTTTGAAAAGTGGCTTTCAACTCGTAGTACGCAAGGATCCGGAACGAGGATTTCTCAAGATAAAGCTCTTTCCTAATAATCAGAACGATCTTGAAATTCTGTGGGAACGGCTGAAAGAAGCAGACCCCATGGCTCACTGGGGGCTCCATTCATCCAAAAATATTATCACCAATGGCTCACTTCTGAACCCGCATGCAAAGCCGACAACTATCTCTTTTGAGCGCGCCATTGAAATAATCAAACAAATATACTAAAATACAACATATTTGGATTGTTTCGGGACTATTCGTATAGCATTCGATATATTTATTAATTACTCAGTTATTCTGTGTCTCTCTTAATTACCCAGAATAACATCCCATAAGGAGAGGAGGTTGAAAGTAATGGTTGTTGTATCAAAAAAGAAAGGAGAATCTAAGGACTCAATGTTTCGAAAATTTACCAAGATGTTTATAGAAGAGAATCTAGTTGATCAGATTAGAAATCGTCAATTTTATAAGAAACCTTCCCTGCAGCGTAAAGAAAAAGAAAAAGAACGTATTAAAAATCGTCATCGCCGCTAATGTAAATATCAGAGTCGGTCACCGTATGGTGACCGACATTTTTTTATATGATAAATATCATAACTACATCACGATACAAGGTTAATAGAAAAACCATTACCTCACAGGTGGGTTCTTTATTAACACAGTATGGTGTGCCTGCAGATGCTGAAGTAAATATTGTATTTATAGGAAAACGTAAAATGCGAGAGATAGCATCTACCTATAAAAATGAAGATGTTGCTTTACCTGTTTTATGTTTCTCTTATAAGGATGATATGACTGAATCAAACCGCTTATTTGGTGAAATCTTCATCTGCTATCCTCAGGCTGTCCTTCTTGCTGCCGAACGTAATAAGAAAGTCGAAGTAATGTTTGCGTCTCTTCTCGAGCATGCGGTGAATAATCTTCTGAAATAATTGTTTCATGGCTCCATTGTTTCATTGTTAAAAACAATGGAACAGTGGAACAATGAAGCCATATCACTGTATAATATACATATGTTTTATCTCAAATATCGTCCTCATACTATAGAAGAAATTGATAATACCCCGGCTCGTGAAGCACTCTCTCACATATTAAAAGCTAAAGACCTTCCTCATGCGTACGCTTTTATCGGAACCAAAGGCACCGGAAAAACATCGACAGCTCGTATCTTTGCAAAAGCAGTGAACTGTTTAGAGAATGCATTTGCCGGAAAATCGACCGATTATAATCCATGTAATCTCTGTGCTAACTGTATAGGGATCGACACATCATCATCGACCGATGTGTTCGAAATGGATGCGGCATCAAATAGAGGAATCGAAGAAGTGAAGAATCTTATTAAAGAAGCAGCATTTGCTCCGATGTCAGGAAGGTATAGAGTATTCATTATCGATGAAGCACACATGATCACAACAGAAGGTTTTAATGCACTCCTCAAAACACTCGAAGAGCCGCCTGCATCAGTCATGTTTATACTCGCAACAACTAATGAAGAGAAAATACCGAAAACTATTTTGTCACGATGTTTCAAAATTCTGTTTGGCAAAGCAGGCAAACAGGATGTAGTGCGCATGCTGGAGCGCATCAACCAGAAAGAGAAACTGACTGTCTCAGACGCGGTACTGAAACTCATTGCAGATCATAGCGACAATTCGTTCCGCGATGCAGCTAAACTGTTTAATGAACTCATGATCCAGAATAAGCTCGAAGAGAATGAAGCCCGCGGATATATGGGTGTCCGTTCAAAACAAAGTCTGTTTGATATTCTGCAGACTAAATCACTCAGAGAAGCACTCACATGGGTTGACGAATTCAGTAACACAGGGGGTAGTACTAAAAACCTGATTGAAGACCTTCTAGAGGATCTACGGGGAGGATTACTGTATACACATGGGGTTGTCACAGACGAAGATTATAAGGTTTCACTCACCCAAAAAGAAATAATTCTATTACTGAAATTATTACAAGAAAGTTATACATTTTTAAGAAGTACTCCTATTGAATCAATCCCACTTGAGTTAGCTATAGTGGAGTTCTATAATAGGAGAACCACATGAAATTTTTAATTCTTAATTATTAATTCTTAATTCATACATGAACAACCCATTAGCAGGTTTAGGAGATGCACAAAAATTAATGCAGCAGGCACAGCAGTTACAGGCAGCACTTCAGAAGGAAGAAGTAACCGTCGATCGAAACGGCGTTAAAGTAACTGTCCGCGGTGATCAGCAGGTTATGGCGGTAGAAGTTGACGGTATCGTCGAAAATAGAATCGCAGATGCTATTAATGAAGCGGTAAAACAGACTCAGCAACTTGCAGCTGGCAAACTGAAAGATATCATGCAGAAGTAAGTAACCACCCCTTCCCCTCCTTGAAAAGGAGGGGAGCGTTTACGCGGGGTGGTTGATTAATAATTATTATTCGCTATGTATAAGCTCTTTTCAGGATCGGCTCATCAAGCCCTTAGTAAAGAAGTTTCTGATCTCCTGGGAGTTCCTCTTGCTGACAGTTCTGTTCTCCGTTTTGGTAATTCAGAAGTGAAAGTAACCATAAAAGAAGATGTCCGATATACTGAATGTGTCGTTATACAACCAACTACCAATCCGACAGATACGAACCTCATAGAACTTATTTTTTACTGCGATGCTCTCCGTAGACAGGAAGCAGAACGCGTAGTAGCAGTTATCCCTTATTTTGGGTATGCAAAACAGGATCTGCAGCATAGAGCTGGCGAATGCGTATCAGCAAATGTCGTAATCAGACTTCTTGAGACGATCGGATTCTCGAAGATATATACCATTGATCTTCACGATGAAGCAACTGGTGGCGTATTCTCAATCCCGTTCAAAAACATAAGTGCATTCCCGTACCTCGCAAAACATGTTCGCGCATATACTGATAGCGCAGGTATTAATCCTGACGATATCGTACTCGTATCACCTGACCAGGGTGCTGTCGAAAAAGTGCGTATATTCGGAACCAGCTATTATGGTACCGAATCATTTCATGAAGCAGTTATAGAAAAAAAACGTGATCAGATCATTCCGCATAAGGCCGTGCCTCTTGATCTGTATGGCGACGTGAAAGATAAGATTGCTATCATTGTTGACGACATGGTTGTTTCAGGTAGTACCGTGATGCCCGCAGTTGATTTATGTCTCGCACGTGGAGCAAAGGAAGTATATGCAGCTGTCATACATCATGATTTCACCACAAAAGCACCTGACCTGCTTCAGAACTCAAAACTGAAAAAATTCTTTACGACGAATACGATTCCACTTAAGGATGAGTATAAGTTCGAAAAGCTTGAAGAGATCTCTATCGCGCCGCTTATTGCTGAAGAACTGAAGTAATCACATAACCACCCCTTTAATTCCCCTCCTTGAAAAGGAGGGGAGCGTTTACGCGGGGTGGTTTTTTATGGCGTTACAGGCAGGTATTGCCGTTACAGATCAATACTGATTTCTGTTTTCCATCGATTTACGAAGTGTCATGTAGTCGGCATATTCGAGATTAGCTCCCATCGGAAGACCATACCCGAGTCTACTTATTTTGTATGAAAAACCGTTACGCGTCTTTATTTCTTCGAGTCTATTACGGATATACATCGATGTTGCTTCGCCTTCCATGTCTGGATTCATGGCCAGAATAATCTCTTCAATCTCGCTTCCTTTCTGTGACACGCGATCGAGGAGCTTACCGATATAGATATCATCGGGTCCGACGTGATTAAGGGGGTCTATACGACCATGCAGGATATGGTACACCCCGTTGTATATGTTTCCTGTTTCGAACGAAAGAAGATCGAGTACATCCTCGAGAACGGTAATCACATTATGGTTACGCTTTAGATCTTCATCGATATCACAGATCGTATCTTCCGTCAGGTTCATACAGATACTGCACTTCTTCGTTTTATCCTTGAGATCTGCCATATTATGGGCAAAATCCTTCAGATCTTCATCGGGGAGTCTGAGCATATAAAACGCCAGGCGGTTTGCCGACTTTTCGCCTATACCGGGAAGTCTTTGCAGAAATAGCGCAACCTTCTGCAAGTTATTGGGTAATTTTGCCATTTTCTATTTTGATGGTTTCATGGCTCCATGGCTCCACTGTTTAGAACAATGGCTCAATGAATCAATGAAACAATGATTATTATCTTACAACTGTACTACTTCTACAACGATGAGTGGTTCACGACCACGTTCTTTGTAGAAATAATGGAGAAGTGAGGATACGATTGATTTTTTAACAGATGTAAAGTCCATTGATGACTTGCCGTGTGGCTTTAACAGCTTTTCGGCAAGCTTTACTGCATTATTAAATAGTTCGTCCTCTTCTTTCTCGAATACAAACCCCCTTGAGATAATCTGTGGCTGTGTGATGAGAAGTCCATTGTTATCGACTATGAGTACGACAGCAACGATACCTTCTGATGACAGTGTTTTTCGATCACGGAGGACTGCTGTCCCTACGTCACCAACGCCTGAAGCGTCAACATAGATATTGCGTGTTTCGACAGAGTCGCCTGTGCGTGCCTGATTTTTGGTAAACCAGACTGTTTCACCCTCACCGAGCATAAATACGGATTCTTTTGGATGTCCCAGTTCATTCGCTAATCGCTGATACTGTCGCTGATGGCGAATGGTTCCACCGATCGGGATGAAGTAACGTGGATTGGTGAAACGCATAAGGAATTTTAAGTCTTCCTGATTGCCGTGGCCTGATGCATGGAGCTGATCTGCGATGCCTGAATAGACGACATCTGCACCAAGCATGACGAGGTCTTCAACAACACTGAATACTTCATTTTCATTTCCCGGAATCGGGTCTGATGAGAAGATAACCCGATCACCTGGTTTTACTTTGATAAATTTACTTGAGTTCGTACTGAGTTTCGAAAGAGCACTGCCATACTGTCCCTGTGAACCGGCACAGATGAGACATACTTTATTAGGAGGGAGCTTCATAACCTCATCTTCCTTGCCCATAAGCACTGCAGGAATCGGTAAGTATCCGATCTCATTAGCTACACGGGTATTTTCGCGCATTGAGCGTCCGAGGAAGACAATCTTACGATTGAACTTAACAGCTGCTTCGACGCATTGACGGATACGTGAAATATTTGATGAGAATGTGGTCATGATGAACTTTCCTTTAGTACGGCGCATTTCATCTTCAAATGTCTGCCCGACTATTGATTCTGAAAGTGTAAGACCTTCACGTTCTGAACCAAGCGCATCGGAAAGAAGACATAGGATTCCTTCATTTCCAGCTTTGGTGATTTGATAAAAATCAGGGGGCGCACCGTATGGAGGGGTTAAGTCCATCTTGAAGTCTGGACCGTGATAAATATTACCGATTGGCGTTTTGATAAGAATATGCTTGGTGTCCGGTATCGAATGAGTCATGTTAATAAACATGGCTTTGAAACCACCAAATGTATATTCTTTGTTATCCTGTACAACAGTAATATCAGGAACCTGTCCTGTTTCTTTGAATTTGTTTTCAATAAACATTTTGGTAAGCTTTGCCGTAAACATCGGCGGCTTTCCGAGATTTTCGTAATGAAAGGGGAGTGCGCTGATATGATCTTCATGACCGTGTGTCAGAAGAATCGCACGTATTTTATCTACTTTATCTGCAAGGTATGTGATATCAGGTATCACAAAATCTACACCGAGTTCTTTTTCCTGAGGGAATCCGATGCCACAGTCTACGATAAGGATATCTTCGAGCTGATCATTTTTATGAAGTTCGTACACATACATGTTTTTTGTGACTCCGACGATTCCGCCCAGAGGCACAAACTTTACTTTATATTCATCCATATGACAACATTATACCATCTGATATACTATAAGTGTTTAATCTATGCAGCTAACAAAAGAGCTTATTCAAACCACATTAGAGGACGTACTTGACCCGGAACTCAATATCTCCATTGTTGATCTGGGACTGGTATATGAGATAACTATTTCAGAAGAAAAAAAAGTCATTGTCCGTATGACACTTACCACGATCGGATGCCCGCTTTTTTCGCTTATCGAAACCGAGATACGCAATAAATTACAGACACTTGGCGTAAAAGATAACGATATTACCATCGATCTCGTATTTGATCCACCGTGGTCAATGGAGAAGATGAGCGAACGAGCAAAAGCAATGCTAGGAATCTAATGTTCAAATTGTTTCATGGTTCCATGGCTTCATTGTTAGGAACAGTGGAACAATGGAGCAATGAAACAATAGTATTTAACTTTTATTTATGCCTCCCAAACCACAGACAGGAATTCTTGGACAAATCGGACGTGAGTTAGGTGAACTGGGTAAAAAGGCTGTTAAGTCTTCTGTCAAAGAAGTAGCTGGTGTAGTGAATCCTACAAACCTTGTTGAAAATATTATGCATGGTGGCACCGTTGCTCCAGGCTCTCCAGAAAGACAGGTAAATCAGCCAAACTCAACTCCGTTAGACCTAGGTGGGCTTGAACGCAAACAAAACGAAAAAGCACAACAATCAAAAGACCAGGCCGATATTGCAGCGATCCGACGACAATTCAACTTCCAGCAAAGCGAGCAACAGGGAGCAGCTTCATCACTTCGTAAAGAAGAACAGCAAAGACATGAAGCAGAACAGGCCGAAGCACGTCGAAAACAGCAACAGATACAGCAAGCTCATGCTCAACCCGTAGAAGAAGTACAAGGAAAAAGAAAAGCAAAATTGGGTCAGGCGAGACAGAAAGCAAAAGTGCCCGACCGCAAACCGGGGGATGGAAA
>CAYMIY010000048.1:0-8484 GCA_964390735.1 uncultured Gammaproteobacteria bacterium | reverse complement strand
CAGAAATCCTCTCTGGCATCGAACCATGTTGTTATTTTTCAATGACAATATAGTTCGATGCTCCTGTCATCCTGAACTTGTTTCAGGATCCCATTCATGGGATGCCGAAATAAATTCGGCATGACAACTGGATCCCCGATCAGGTCGGGGATGACGCAGCTTTTCGTTTGTAATTTACCTTCAATTCCTATATCATATATCGTTATGAACATCGCATTTGTAGGACATGGATATGTTGGACTTGTTACTGCTTGTATCTTCGCCGATTTCGGTAATAAAGTATGGGTTATCGGCCATACACCAAAAAAAATAGAACGACTGAAATCGGGTGACCCTATTATCTATGAACCAGGACTTAAAGAATTACTCGAGAAAAACTTAAAAGCAAAACGATTACATTTCACACTTGATTACAAGGAAGCAGTTGAAGATTCTGACATTATCTTCATCACCGTAGGTACTCCCCCAAAAGATAACGGCGAAGCAGACCTTTCATCTGTATTCAAAGTAGCAGAAGATATCGGTAAGTATCTTAAGAAAGGATATACCGTTGTGTCATGCAAAAGTACGGTACCGGTTGGCACAAATAAGAAAGTAGAAGCAATATTACTCAGAACAAAACCTGATCATGCAGATGTATCAGTCGCCTCGTGCCCGGAATTCTTACGAGAAGGAACGGGACTGCAGGACACGCTACATCCAGATCGTATTGTGATCGGATCAGAATCAACAGAAGCAGTCGAAAAATTACTCGCATTACACAAACCACTCAGTGGTCAGCGCATCGTAACTGATCTTGCATCGGCAGAGCTCATCAAATACACCTCAAATGCCATGCTCGCAACCAAGATATCATTTGCAAACCTAATCTCGTTTTATTGTGAAGAAACAGGTGCAGATGTTGAAACAGTACTTGATGCTGTCGGTATGGATAAACGTATCGGACGCATTTTCTTATATCCGGGAGTCGGTTATGGTGGTTCATGTCTTCCTAAAGATGTGAAAGCACTTCTGAATACGGGCAAACATGCAGGTATTGACGTTTCATTCCTTGAAAGTGTCGAGGCAGTAAACATTCAGTCACGAAAAAATCTATTACATAAAATTACAAAGCATGCAAAAGGTAAGAATATTGCAATCTGGGGACTCAGCTTTAAACCTGATACCGATGATATCCGTTTTGCTCCCTCACTGTATGTAATTGAGGCGCTGCTAGAAAAGGGATATAAGGTAAAAGCATATGATCAAGTCGCAGAACAGAACATGAAAAAAACATATCCTGATGTGAAGTATTGTGCAGATCCATATGAAGCAGCAACAGATGCTGACTGTCTCGTGATACTTACGGAATGGAATGAATTTAAGCAGATAGATCTAGAACGCCTCAAAGAGATTATGAAAACTCCTATGATCATTGACGGCCGCAATATATATAGCTTGGAAACAATGAAGAAAAATGGCTTTGAATATATTTCCACGGGTAGACAGACAGTTAGATAACTATATGAGGATTTTAATTGCCGGCGGCGCCGGTTTTATAGGATCGCACCTTACAGAACATCATCTTACAATTGGTGATAGTGTTACTGTACTCGATAACTTCATTACTGGTTCAGAAGATAATATAGCTCCATTTAAATCGAATGACAAATTCCGTGTTATTAAAGGTGACGTGACTACCTATGAATTCACCGCTGAAGATCAGTATGATGTCATCTATAATCTCGCATCTCCCGCATCACCTGTTCAGTATAAAAAATATGCCATAGAAACATTACAGACAAATGCACAGGGAACCTATCGATTGCTCGAACTCCTCCGTGCAAATCCGACTGCATCCTTTGTTCTCGCATCTACTTCAGAAATATATGGCGACCCGCTGGTACATCCCCAAAAGGAAGATTATTTCGGGAATGTAAATACCGTCGGTCCCCGCTCCTGTTATGACGAAGGAAAACGATTTGCCGAATCAATGGCCAATGTCTATGTACGTAAATATGGATTAAATATACGTATTGCACGTATTTTTAATACATACGGACCTCACATGGAAAAGAATGATGGCCGCATTATCTCGAACTTCATCATGCAGGCACTTACCGGAAAACCAATTACGATTTATGGCGATGGATTACAAACGCGATCATTCTGTTATGTGAGCGATCTAGTTCAGGGGCTGTACAAACTTGCGACCGTTAAAGACATCGGTGGCGAAGTAATTAATCTCGGTAACCCTGTTGAAAAATCGGTAAATGAGATGGCCGAAATGATCAAAAATATGGTACAATCTACATCAAACATTGTCCATGAAGCGATTGACGGAGATGATCCAAAGAAACGAAAGCCCGATATCACCAGGGCAAAAACAATCTTACAATGGTCACCCGAAGTCAGTCTGGAAGATGGATTAACGAAAACAATCGCTTATTTTAGAGAAAAATTTATATGAAAAAAGCAGTCATCGTCATTCCGACATACAACGAAGCAGGAAATATCAAGAAGCTCATGGCCGATATATTTGATCATGTCAAATCCATCAGTAACTGGGATATCGAAATATTGTTTGTAGACAGTAATTCTGAAGATGGAACAGGTGATATTATTCGTGAACTTCAACAGACAAATAAAAAAATACATTTACTTTCTACACCCAAAGAGGGCTTAGGGAAAGCCTACATCAAAGGTTTTCAATACGCTATCGAAAAACTAAATGCCTATCTCCTGTTCGAAATGGATGCAGATCTATCACATGATCATAGTCAGATAGGTGATTTTATTAAGAACATAGAGAAGGGAGCTGATTTTGTTATCGGATCACGATATATCAAGGGTGGATCAATTCCGAAAGAATGGGGTTGGCATAGAAAAGTATTTTCCTATGTTGGTAATCTTGTTATCAGAGCTGGTTTTATGAAGCTGAATATCCATGATTGGACTGATGGATATCGTGCAGTCAAAGCATGGCTCATAAAAGATTCTATGAGTCACATCCGTCATTACTCAGGATATGTATTTCAGATTGCCCTTCTTGATTATGCTGTAAAAAACCACGCGCGTATCGTAGAAATTCCTACATCATTTAAAGAGCGTTCATATGGGAAATCAAAGATAAACGCGATCCAATACATCGCGAATATTATTATCTATATTCTGAGAAATTCTTCATTCATTAAGTTCGTATTTGTCGGAGGACTCGGATTCTTTATCGATCTGAGTATTTTCTACTATTTCACAAAACATGCACATTTTCTGACCTGGCATGCGAACCTTATCAGTACCGAAACGGCAGTTATTTCAAACTTTCTACTCAATAACTTCTGGAGTTTCAAACATAAGAAGATCGAACACAAGACATCTGCTTATATATTCCAGTTTTTGAAATTTAATCTGATTTCTTCTGGATCAATAATTATTCAGACTGCAGGCGTAGAAATAGCTAAAATGATCTTTGGACCTCACGAGATATACTTATACAAAGTACTTATCATCTTCTTCATCGTCATCCCGTACTCCTACGTGTTCTACAACAAGTTTGTGTGGAAAGAGAAGAAGTAATTCCGTTATTCGCTTCTTTATTAAATAAGTGATGCGGCAGATTCTGCCCCGGCTTTCCCTCCCAAAAAAACTAGCCGTTTGTTTTGGGACCCCTTCCTGCCGTGCCACCTCCCGCATTTTGAGTATATATTAAGAAGCGAATAGAAGTTTACTTTGCTTTCTCAGAATACTGTGAAGACACCCAGCCCTCTTTGCCTGTAAACTTAATCTTGTACCAGCCTTCTTTTTCATCCAAGATATCAAACTGTTCTCCTGGGTTTACCTGGCCGGATACAGAAGCATTCAGTGTGGGCTCTTCGCGGACGCGAAGATAACCGAGTGGTGTTTCCTTGATTATGATCTTATTCACACCTGTTGAACCTGGTGCAACTTTTGCACTTGCAGTAGCTTGTACTGGTGTGGGTGTATCGGTAGGCTTCTGTTGTGACTGATCGATCGATAGTTTAAATGATGCGTTTACACGATAGCCTGCATCCACATTTATTTTCTGTGTTCTTCTAAAGAAGCCAGGCATGAATACAGAAAGTTCATGATCACCTTTTAGTACATCGCCTAAAATAAGCGGAGCTACTCCCTTTTCATCGTTATCGAGATAGACGATTGCGCCGTTTGGATCTGTTTCTACATATACTTCTCCGTAATTTGGATTTGATGGGCTTTTATCCATCTTATTTGCGGTGAAGGTTTCACCTGCTGAAGTAATATCAGAAGAACCAAGTTCACGATTCACGTATGTTAATGAATTTTTGTACACTTTTATCTTTCCCTGCCATGACGCTGTGGCTGTTGCATCGCCTTCAGGAATTAGTTTCAGGAGAAACTCACCTACTTTGTACTTTGCTTCCAGAGGTGTCTTACCAACTGCTACATTATCTATAAACACGCCTGCAGAAGGTGATGACAGGATCTTTACCCTACCCGATGCATTTTGAGCGTCAAGAATAATGTACCTGACACCAATAAAGGCGCCAAATAATATAAGAAGCACAATAAAGAGGATGAGCTTTTTACGCATAGTAGATATCATATTGTAAAAAAACATTTACCATAATGCAATATTATCGTTTCACCTGAGCTTCAGATTATGGTATCATAGAGGTCAAAATGATACAGAAACAACTTATTACTGACATCGAAACATCACTAAAGGCACTTGGTATTACCGATCCTTCTGTGATACTCCAGAACCCTGCACGCCCTGAGTTCGGGGACTATGCGACAAACGTAGCCCTACGCTACAGTAAGGAGCTTAAAATGAATCCTGTCGAATTAGCCGAGCAAATCGTAAAGCACCTTCCTTCAAACACACTCATAAAGAAAACTGAAGTAATAAAACCCGGATTCATTAATTTTCATCTGACAAACACAGCACTTATCGATAACTTAGTGCGCGCAGTATCTACCGTTCACTACGGCAGATCAGACATGCTTAAAGGAAAAAAAATTATTGTCGAATATACCGATCCAAACCCATTTAAAGAATTTCATATTGGACACCTGTACAGCAATATAGTTGGAGAATCACTTGCTCGCTTTCTTGAATCAAATGGTGCTGAGATAAAACGCGTATGCTACCAGGGTGATGTTGGTATGCATGTTGCCAAATCGATCTGGGGCATGATGCATACCATGAAAGAAGAAAATACGACACTCGAAGATTTAGCTCAGAAATCACTCGAGGACCGCGTTTCTTACATGGGAAAAGCATATGCACTGGGTGCTTCAAAATACGAAGAAGATCAAACGGCAAAAGAAGAAATGCAGAAGATTAATCTTCACGTTTTTATCGCGGCACGAAAACTCTGGGAACATAAAGAAGATTTCAAACCGTTTATCGAATACGAAAAACATACCAATGTTGATCGGTTACTTCTTGTAAAGGTTTCAGAGATATACAAGGCTGGTCGCCAATGGACACTCGATTACTTTGAAAAAGTGTATGCTCGTTTGGGAACACAGTTTAATGACTATTATTTTGAGAGTGAAGTGAGCGAATATGGCGCAAAGCTTGTGTTCGAGTATCTCAAAAAAGGTGTGTTTGTCGAAAGTAAAGGCGCTATCGTCTTCCCCGGTGAAGACCATGGGTTGCATACACGTGTATTCATAAATTCATTGGGTCTTCCTACATACGAAACGAAAGAGTTAGGTCTTGCACCAACCAAATATAGACGCTTTCCCTATGATGTTTCGATAATCGTAACAGGTAATGAAATAAACGAATATTTTAAAGTTCTCCTGAAAGCATTATCACTCATAAATCCGGATCTTGCAGCAAAGACAAAACATATATCCCATGGCATGGTACGATTGCCAGAAGGCAAAATGTCCAGCCGAACAGGTAACATTAAAACAGGAGAATCACTCTTGAACGAAGCATCAGCACGTGCAGAAGAAAAAATGAAAGAATCTGCAACTGCTGGAGAAAGCAAAACACTTGCACCTGAAACAATCGAGAAGGTCGGAACAGGCGCGGTGAAATATGCATTACTCAAAAACAGTATCGGTAATAATGTCGAATTTAATTTCAATGAATCAGTGAGTTTTGAAGGAAATTCAGGACCATACCTTCAATATACATTTGTCCGATGCATATCGATTCTGAACAAATTTGCGAATACCGAGGATATCAGCACGAAAACCGGAGACATTAACTTTGTGGTAAAAGAAGAAGAACTCGCGATACTCAGAAGACTCGTCAAATTTGAAGAAACAGTAGTTGCGGCATGCCAGATGTATTCCCCCAACATCATGTGTAATTATCTCTATGAATTAGCACAGGAATTTAATTTGTTTTATCAGAAACATTCTATTTTAAACAGCGATAGCGATACAAAAGAATTCAGACTTTTGATAACACGTGCTGTCGCACGAATACTGCACAACGGATTATTCTTATTAGGTATCGAGACTGTTGAGAAAATGTGATGTCATCCTGGCACGATACATCATGTCCAGGATCTAAATACAATAGATTCTGGAGTCACTACGTTCCCCAGAATGACGATTAACTTATATAATTAATACTGTATGGCACTCTTTATCTGCTCAAACTGCGGGTATGGCTCAGGATCATGGCTCGGAAAATGTCCGGACTGTGGTGAGTTTAATACTCTCAAACAACAATCAGAACCAGCCGGATCATCACGCTCGCGTGAGATGGTTTCGAAATTTGAGGCTACTCCCCTTTCAAAAATAAAACCTCAATCGAAAACACGTGCCTCTACAGGTATCTATGAACTTGATCGCGTACTCGGCGGTGGCATCATACCGGGGTCTGTCATATTTCTTACCGGTGAACCTGGTGTGGGTAAATCAACGTTGCTACTCCAGTCATTACAGAAATTTAAAACACTTTATATTTCAGGTGAAGAAGCTCCAGAGCAAGTACGAGAACGTGCAGAACGACTGGGAACAGATCTCAAAAGTTTTTTCTTTGCCGATACACTTCAGGTTGAAGCGATCGCACAAGGTATCGATGAACTCAAGGATACCGTAGATATTGTCGTTATCGACTCGATTCAGACCGTGTACTCCGTTAGCATCGAAGGAACGCCGGGGAGTGTAGGGCAGCTTCGTGAATCTTCGAATCAGATTATTACTGCGGCAAAAAAAGCAAAGATGCCTGTGATACTGGTGGGACACATCACAAAAGACGGTGATATTGCTGGTCCTAAATCACTCGAACATATGGTAGATGTCGTACTGACATTTGAGGGCGAACGGGTTTCCCATTTCAGAATCCTTCGCGCGCAGAAAAACCGTTTTGGCTCGACAGACGAGATCGGTATTTTTGGCATGGAGAAAGAAGGACTTGTAGAGGTCAATAACCCGACAGCTTTCCTGGATGAGGATGAATCACCAAACGTGCCGGGAAAGGCCACTGTAGGGATCACAGAAGGGCATCGCGCACTGTTCTTCGAGATACAGGCTCTTGCATCACCGACATTTTTAGCAATGCCTCGACGTGTGGTAAACGGCGTTGATTACAATAAGGTGCAGCTGCTTCTTGCAGTTATCAGAAAACATTTAAATCTCCCCTTAGATAAATATGATATTTATATTAATGTGATTGGTGGTGTTTCTATCAAATCGACTGCTGCAGATCTCGGTATCATTGCAGCTATCGTTTCATCTATCAAAAATGTTGCGTTGTCAAAAAATTCGCTATTTGTTGGTGAAGTAGGTCTGCTTGGCGAAGTGCGCAAAGTAAATGCAGAAAGCAAAATCCTGATCGAAGCATCACGTCTCCAATTCAGCGCTCCATATAGTTCTAAAAACATGAAGAATGTAAAAGAACTAATGAAACTGTTTAAATAATTACTCCAGTGTATATGTTTTCTGTAAGGAAGATTTCTTACCGTTGGCTCCGGTCACATCTACTCTGAATGTATTCTTTCCTTTACGAAGTGGTAGATCATACTGAAATATGCCGTCTTTATTCAGATACAGACGATCGCCCATAACCGTCGCTGTTGCGTCTTTTTCTGTTTTACCCGTGATCGTTATTTTTTCTCTTGAGCGAAATACATCTTCTTTAGGTGTAAGTAAGGTAACTGATGGTGGGGAGAGATATAGTGTGAGCTGATAACCAAAATATAATACAAATAGAAGCACAAGAATAACGACCCCGCCGAAAGCGTACTTTTTTGTTTCAGGATTCAGGTATCCACGAGAAAGATTTTTCTTGAATTTCACATCGTCAATCTTTTCATAATCACGACGGAAAAATGCAACCATTTTTTGAGGATCAAGTCCAAGAAACCGCGCGTAGTTCGTGATGACGCCCGTTATGTATATTTTTGATGTGAAGCCATTCCAATCGTTCGCTTCTATTGCGATAAGAAATTTTTGTCTGATCCGGATCTCTTTTTCCACCTGAACCAGTGATAAGCCTTTTTTTTCGCGCTCTTTACGTAGTATTTCTCCTAC
>CAYMIY010000047.1:0-8758 GCA_964390735.1 uncultured Gammaproteobacteria bacterium | reverse complement strand
GATCAGCGTAAACGCTGGGAAGATGAAATGGAACTCGGTAAAAAAGGCGCAGAAGATTATCAGGTCATTGATGATGACTATATTCGTGCTCTTGAATATGGTATGCCGCCTACGGCAGGCTGGGGACTCGGCATAGACCGCCTCACTGCATTTCTCACGAATCAGCATACGATCAAAGACGTCATTCTCTTTCCTACCATGCGACCCGAATATCAGAAATCACCACAGGGATTTAATCCTTCTGATACATCTCATCCCTCTATTCCTTCTCAGAAAAAATTATTAACGATCACACGTGACCTCGCCTTCAAACTCGTAGACGATAATATCAAAAATAAAAATCTGGTAAAACATTGTCTTTCTGTTGAAGCAACCATGCGCGCGTTAGCCCGTCATTTCGGACAGGATGAAGATCTCTGGGGTATTGTAGGACTTCTACACGATGCGGACTGGGAAGTAACGCAACCAGACGCCTCAATACACACTAAAAAAACGATGGAATGGCTCGACATCCATGGCGAAAATGATACAGAACTCCGCGATGCTATCCTCGCACACAATCATGAAAATAACGGTGCCCGACCACCGGAATCCATACTTGAATGGGCATTATACACGTGTGATGAACTGACCGGCATTGTAACTGCATCTACTCTTGTCAGACCCGATAAAAAGCTTGCCTCAGTCGAAGTAAAATCAGTACTAAAGAAATTTAATACACCAGCCTTTGCTGCCGCGGTGAACCGCGATCAGATAAAATTATGCGAAGATAAATTAGGTATTCCTCTTGAACAATTTATTGAAATAACGCTCAAAGCAATGCAAGGAATTTCAGATGACTTAGGATTGTGATACAAGTAGTTCTTACTGTCATGCCGAACTCGTTTCGGCATCCCGATGTCATCCCTCGCCAGATACAACAGGACGGGGGATCCATAAATGCGTTCATTACCGAGAGGCAGACGCAATCTCATCCTATTCAATCTTTTTAAATTGTTTCAACACATCATCGTTATATCTCCATTGCAGACTTCCTGATTCACGCATAAGTTCCTGTGTCGTAACTATTTTAGCTAGTTTACGCTGGGATATTGTTTCAATCTGTTGTTTCGCGTATAACGTACAAAGCAACCAGTTCAGTTGTGTACGGTTCTCGAGAGTTAACCCTAACTGTGAAACTTCTTGTTGTAATCTCCCTTCAAGAACGGGATACCGTTTAGTCTGTTGATTAAGTTTTGCGTGAGGAATAAGATGAGCAACTTCTTCATCAGAAACTCCAAGCAACCGGAGCGCACGAATCATATTGTGAGCAACTATTGCCTCTTGCATCCTATGTTCACCCATACCATAGTCTACGACTATATGACTCAAAGCTACCCGCCCTTGCGCGCCAAACGCATCTGGTTGGTAAGGAACATCGTTTTCAACTTGATATGCATGAACTTCCTTTAGTAAATCATTCCTGTTAATGCCATACATCAGAAGTGAAGCACTAAGCGGTGTCGAAAGAGCTAGAAGCTGACCAAATACATTTTCTATCTGTGTGGATCCTACCACTCCGGCTACACTTGCGACCACGTAACTGATTAATTTAGCTTTATCTGTGATGGTCGATGCCATACCATGAGTCATCTCATGGTCCAGACTGGCTACAATATCAGGAAGCGTCCCTTGTACAGCAAGTATTTTTAGTAGCTCTTCATCGGAAGGTAGATCAGTAGAAGCCAATATAACACCGCCCAGATCCGTATATGCTGCACGTAATCCTTCGCTTTTTTTTACTTTTTTTATGAGTGATAATATCAAGTTATCAGGTGATAAAAAAAGAATTGTATTGTTATATTTTCCTCCCTCAAAACGGTTTAAAAGACCAGCTACTACATTTTCATCCTTTAGCTTATCAAAATAGTTTGTTTCATGCTGAATTCGTAGTAGAGTCCCGTCCGCGACTGCTCGTCTATGTTCCCTTGGAATTGTCGCCATCAGTCGATCAACACCCGTACGTGAAAGTCCAAAGTAATTTTGTAATAATTCTAGATGTGCTTCTAGGCCAGATTGAAAATCTCGCAGTTGCGAGGTTATCTGTTCACCTTTTGCTGTAGAAAACGTATGGGTATCTATTTCATCAAAGAGGGCGCGAGTATAATCTGCGAATTGAGCTGCTTTTGGATCTCGCTCCTTTACGCCTGATGCCATATCTTTAAGTTCTACAAATGGTGACTTTTTTAAAAATAATTCTTCATCTGGCATATATGTATATTAAGTACTAATATATCTATGTGTATGATATCAAATAATATAATTGTCAGCATTATATTAAACATACTTATCATTTATCTTGACGTATTATCGTCTGTACCCTATAATTAAACATGGAAACACACCACACATCCAAACGTCAGCTCGCAGAACTTCACTTTCATCTTGGTCAGTCCGTTCAGCCACATATACTCTGGAGTATCGCTCATGAACAGGGCATCAAACTCCCGACTAAAATGTACTGGGACTTTTTCGACCTCATTACTCTCAACAAACCCAACGTAACGTGGGAAGATTATCATAAATTATTTCACTGGACAGAACTTATCCAGTCCTCACCTACAGCACTTGAACGATCGGTATACGAAGTCATTACGGGAGCATATCGTGCCAACAACATAACGCTCATGGAACCTTCGTTTAATCCTATGTTCAGAAACAGAGGCGGCGAACATGATCTTGATCATGTCATTCTCGCTGCTCTTCGAGGTATGGAACGTGCACTCATCGAATTTCCTAATATAAAAGCTGGCCTCGTTCTCGGACTGGATCGCAGACTTTCTATCGAACAGAATACGATTATTGTTAAGAAGGCAATTAAATATCATAGTCGCGGTATCGTAGGCATCGATATTGCAGGCCCTGACAAAGAGGGTTTCAGATATGAAGATTACACCAATCTCTATCGCGAAGCGCAGGAAGCAGGACTCAAAACCACAGTGCATACCGGAGAAGAAGGAACTCCAGAAGAAATGGCCCATGTACTCAAGGTTCTTCCATTAAATCGAGTGAATCATGGTATCAAAGCAGCGGAATCAGTCGAACTTATGAAGGAAGTAGTCAGGAAAGATCTGACGCTTTGTATCTGTCCTACTTCAAATCTGAAGATCGGTTTAGTAAAAGACTGGCAGGATTATAAACGCGTGGTAAATACCTTTTTTGACAACGGCGTAAAATTCTGCATCAACACAGATAACCCGGCCATGCACCAGTTAGGTTTGAGAGAAGAAATACAACTTTTGGTAAACAATAAAGTACTTACAGAAGAGCAGGTAGACAAAACAACTAAATGGGCATTTGAAGCATCATTTATCAATTTACAAAACACCGATGAAAATCTTTACCTCTGAGGAAAAATTTGCGGGTCATGGCATCACATTCGATGACGTATTACTCGTTCCCGGTTACAGTGACTTTTTACGATCTGACATTTCACTTACAACAAAACTCACTCGCGATCTTACAATTGATGTCCCTATGGTCTCAGCACCTATGGACACAGTCACTGAAAGTAAACTCGCAATCGCACTTGGTGCAGTGGGAGGACTTGGTTTTATTCATCGCAACATGACTGTCGCAAACGAAGCACAGGAAGTAAAATTAGTAAAAGATGCAGGATTTAAAGTGGGTGCAGCAATCGGCGCAAGCGAAGGATATGAAGATCGCATCAAAGCACTTGTTGCAGCAGGTGTTGATGTTATTATTCTCGACTCTGCACATGGATTCGATATCAAAGTGATAACCACACTAAAGGCTATTAAACAGATGTACCCACAGTTACAGGTAATTGCCGGTAACATTGCCACCTATGAAGGTGCAGAAGCACTTATAAAGGCAGGGGCCGACGGGTTACGCATCGGAATGGGTCCAGGCGCCATCTGCACAACCCGTATCATTTCTGGCATGGGTGTACCTCAGATTACAGCAGTACTTGAAACATCACGCGCAGCAAAAGAACATGGTATTCCTGTTATTGCAGATGGCGGTATTAAATATTCAGGAGACATGGTAAAAGCATTTGCCGCAGGCGCAAGCACCGTCATGATGGGCAGCTATTTTGCCTCCTGCGAAGAAGCTCCAGGAGATGTTGTTGAACTCGAATCACATCAGGTTCCTCGCCGTTTCCAGAGTATTTTTAACGACAAAACAAAAACATATAAATTTAAATCTTACCGCGGCATGGGTTCAATCGGTGCCATGAAAAAAGGTGCAGAGATAAAATCTGAAGATGAATTCCACGGCAAAAGTTATAAAGATCGTGTACTTGTTGCAGAAGGTGTAGAAGGACTCGTACCTGTCCGAGGCAATGTAAAGAGTCTGCTGGATCAGGCAATTGGCGGAATTCGCTCAGGCATGTATTATGTGGGTACAAAAACAATTGCAGAACTTCAGGAAAAAGGAAAATTCATGCAGATCACCCATGCGTCACTTATCGAAAGTCATCCACACGATTTACTCGTTACAAATGGCGGAGAAAATTACATGTAACACCCCTGTCATCCCGGCCAAGTCTCAATATGAGCCGGGATCCAGAAATTAATATTAACTATGATTTTAATCATCGATTTCGGATCACAAACAACACATCTTATCGGCAGACGTATTCAGGAAATGGGTGTAAAAACTAAGATCGTATTACCTGAACACGCAGCTGAAGCATTAGCTGAAAAACCTACTGGAATTATATTGTCCGGAGGCCCTGCTTCAGTATATGAAGATGGTGCTCCGCTCGTCGATGAACAGTTTCTGATGACAGGTATACCAGTACTCGGTATTTGTTATGGTCATCAGTTATTAGCACAGCAACTTACCGGTGGAAAAGTAAAACCGGGGAAAATAAAAGAATTCGGACCTGCACTTCTCCAAATACATAATCATGATGGGTTATTTAAAGGAGTCCCGCCAGAATTCACCGTATGGATGAATCATGGTGATGAAGTTGCAATGCCACCACTTGATGCAAAAGCCACTGCAGTTTCGGGAACTATTAATGTAGCAGCAATGGAAGATCCAGGACATCGTATATACGGCGTCCAGTTTCATCCAGAAGTAGTACATACACAGTTCGGTGACCAGATTCTTCAGAATTTTCTTACCATCTGTGGTGAATCTATTCAGAAACAGGAATTAAATACACAGTATGTCGAAACAATGATTCAGGATATTCGTGATTCAGTACTCGATAAAAAAGCAATATGTGCATTATCGGGAGGCGTTGATTCTTCAGTCGCAGCACTACTTGTGCATAAAGCGATTGGATCAAACCTTACATCCGTATACATCGATTCAGGACTCATGAGACATGATGAAACAAAACTTCTAACCGAAGTATTTAAAAAGCATTACGACATGCCTGTTACGATTATCGATGCTAAACATGATTTTGTACGCGCACTTGCAGGAGTGACCGATCCCGAAACAAAGCGAAAAATAATTGGTAAAACTTTTATCGAATTATTTGAGCGGGAAGCTGAAAAAATCGGCGCTACTTTCCTGGTACAAGGCACCATATACCCGGATGTGATCGAAAGTATGGGAACTAAACATAGCAAGAATATAAAAAGCCATCATAATGTAGGTGGTCTTCCAGAAGAAATGAAATTCACACTTATTGAGCCTCTTCGCGCTTTTTACAAAGATCAGGTTCGTACCATAGGATCGCTTTTGGAGCTTCCTAATGAAATAACTCAAAGACAACCTTTTCCAGGCCCAGGCCTTGCTATCAGAATTATTGGCGAAGTCACTCACGAAAAGCTCGATTTATTACGTCATGCAGATGCCATCGTACGTGACGAAATAGAAAAATCAGGGATAAAGCTCTGGCAGGCATTCGCAATTTATACGGGTATCAAAACAACAGGCGTACGTGGTGATAATAGAGCATACGGTGACACTATTGCACTCCGTGCAATTGAAGCAACCGATGCGATGTCGGCACACTGGGCACAACTCCCCTATGAGCTTCTTGATGCCATATCGACTCGCATAGTAAACGAGATTCCTGAAGTAAACCGCATTGTATATGATATTTCGAATAAGCCGCCGGCAACAATGGAGTGGGAATGAGTTACCTGCTAAATCCCAAATTTATTCTTCCGAGTTGCTGAAAATTAGCAGGATCAGATGATAATTCTCCCGTAAACAAATTGCTTGCAATAAGCGATCCTCCTGTAATCATTGGCTGCTCTATATGATTTCTTAAATTATCAGGAGTCCCGAGCTTCCGCATCATAACGTGTACATACGGATCTAGATTAACGATACCAGCAATGGCACCAGGTATAGTCGAATAACCTCCCGATATCTGTGGTGCTGTTGCAAATCGGTCTATACCAGTCGGATTAAATGTTCCCCAGTCGACAACAGAATCATATAACACAATACTATCTGCCCCCTTATCAACTACTGCAAGACCTGATGTAGTAATAACACGAGCGCCAGGCATTTGATGATAAAACGCCATGAGCTGATCGAATCTATAAAGTTCACCGTCATGCTTATCAAATGCATAGGTATGATCCCCTGCGGAGAGGAAATGGGTCGAATCTGTAACAATCAAGCGACGGGGCGCATCAGGATGTGTTTCATGATAATCAAGAAGTGGCTCTGCTTTGACTAAGGCTTTAAGTACTGCATACCATTTGCGGTCAGGCAAAACGACCCCGTTTCTGTTCTCTAGATCATCCTGGCGTTCTGCCTCTTCAATAATTGCTAACACATCAGGATGGCTATAGCTGGGCGTGCCGGTTTCCCGTGCAAGTTCACGTTTAACACGACCATTAGTAGCAGCTGCAAGATTATATGGATCAAAAGGATGAAATCCGGCTTCAATATTCTGTGACATGTTACAATAAATAGAGGCGATATACGAATAACTGGTTAATTGTATCAAAAATATGTATATATGAAAAAGATATTAATCGCAACAACCAACATCAGTAAGTTAACAGACCTTAAAAAAGGATTTGCTCCTCTTATCCATGCAGGCATAGAGTTAGTGTCACTTGGCGACTTGAATATAACGCAGATAGCGCCGGAAACAGGAAAAACATTTCATGAAACATCACGTGCAAAAGCACAGTTCTACGCCGATATCGCACACATGCCCGTAATCGCCGATGACGGTGGTCTTCAAATAAATGCACTCAACGGTGAACCCGGCGCAATGTCGCATCGCTGGCCCGGCCATTTATCCACAGACGAAGAACTTATCGCATATACACTTGAACGAATGAAAGATATTCCCGAAGGAAAAAGACAGGCCCGTATGGCAACATGTTTATGTTTTTATGATCCCGCAAGTCAGCAGACCTTTTTTAATGAGAAATCAGTAGAAGGTCATATTGCAACACACATGAATAATAAGTGGACAAAAGGATATCCCTATCGAGCTGTATTTATTGTCGATGCATATAGCAAGTATTATGACGAGCTTACTCCTGAAGAACATGACAAAATCAACCATCGCTTCCATGCAATGCGCGAGATGCTACCACAATTAATGAGCTATCTGGTAGAATAAGTGGTATCATCCTGGCACGATACAATATGTCCAGGATCCAGATTCTGGATGCGACATTACATTCGCTTACCAGAATGACTTTATGCTTTCTATAGATTTCATCCGACAAAATAAAGAAAAAGTTATTGCAGCAGCTCAAAATAAAAATAGAGCAGTCGACGTTGAAAAAGTGCTCGCATTTGATGATAAGCGCAAAGAGCTCATCCAGCGCATACAAAAACTCCGTGAAGAACGTAATGCACTTGCTAAATCTCCCGTTACTGACGAAACGAAAGAAAGAGGTCGAGTGGTTAAAGAAGATATCCGCATGATTGAAGTTGACTTAGCAGAACTTGAAAAAGAACTCAATCTCGCCATGTCTTTTATACCCAACGTACCGCTTGATGAAGTACCTATAGGCAAAAGTGAAGAAATGAATGTCGAAATCAAGAAAAATGGAACACCCAGAACATTTGATTTTCAACCTAAATCTCATACAGAACTTGGCATGGCATTGGATTTGTTTGACACAGAACGCGGATCGAAGGTAGCAGGATTTCGAGGATATTTTCTAAAAAACGAAGGTGCAATTTTGCAATTAGCACTCCTCTTTTATGTATTCCAAAAATTAGTAAAAAAAGGATACACTCCAGTTATAGCACCTGCCATTGTCAAAGGTTTTACCTTGTTTGGTACCGGTCAGTTTCCATGGGGCGAACAGGATGTCTACAAAGTAAACGATGACGATGCATATCTTGCAGGGACAGCTGAAGTTCCTATGACAGCGTATCATTCCGGTGAAGTTCTTCAGGAAAAAGATCTCCCGAAACGCTATGTTGCATTCTCACCATGCTATCGTAAAGAAGCAGGAGCATATGGCAAAGATACAAAAGGATTATATCGTGTGCATGAATTTTTTAAGATCGAACAGGTAATCATAGGCAAAGCAGATCTTGAAGATGCACGCAAAGAACACGAAGAACTGGAACGCAATGCTGAGGAAATATTACAGGAATTAGGACTACCCTATCGTGTGCTCCTGATGTGTACCGGTGATATGGGTGAACCTCAGATACTGAAACACGATATCGAAACATGGATGCCTTCACGTGAACATTATGGAGAAACGATGTCCAATTCGATCATGGGCGATTTTCAGTGTCGCCGCTTAAATATCCGCTATAAAAATGCAGAAGGAAAAACACAATACTGTTATTC